>PAGK01000002.1 GCA_002704515.1 Methanobacteriota archaeon | reverse complement strand
GCGCTTTATGGCGTATTCGAGCCTGCCTTCGACAAGGAGGGTTAAGTCGTAACAAGGTATCTGTAGGGGAACCTGCAGATGGATCACCTCCTAAGAAACCGGAGGCTGGGGTCGCTTGCGACCCCAGTCTCCAACCCTTTTTTTATCGATCATCAAGTTTACTTTTTACACCGCTTGGGCGTTTGATGGATGCACCTTTGGGTGCACAATATTCAATCAAAAGCCGCACGTAGCTTGGCTTCAATGGTCGTTCTGAACGTGAGCAACATCAACTTTGGAGCCTCTGCGTTCACGGCAATGGTTGCTCCTCGATTGAAATGAACTTCATCCCAACCGTCGGGGACAACGTAACCACGATGCATGTCTGAGGTGATGGTGGTTTCTTCATCGGTCCAATCCAACCATGCCCATGGTGATGCCTCTCGCTGTTCAGGTGAGAGGTCGCGGGCGAGAACGAAGTAGTGTTGGGTTGAACGCGTGCCTTCGCTACGTGCTTTGAGGGCCTCAAATTCGGCGTCACTCAAGGCATTTCGCAACCAGGCGCCCTGGCCAAACCATGTGGAAAACAACAATCCACTGCTCTGTTGGTTTGCTTGGTGTTCGCCACGCCGCATGTGGTACTTGCTTGGAGCATATTGGTGCGTGTTGGCGATGAGCAAATCATTCATGGCGGGGTCGGTGGTGAATCGGTTTCCTGACGTGGTCTCGATCAATGCCTGCAAGCGAGGAAGTTCGTTCACGATGGCATCGCCTGCAAACACCGCTTGGACGTCATCGGCAAAGGTCGCCATCGATGAATCCATGTAGAATCCATAACTTCCCTCCGGGTCATCCGTTCGAGGGTGTGAGTTGACACCCATGACGGGCGTAGCTGCGTCAATGTTGTGCGAAAGAGAGGTAAGGGTGCCATCGCCACCAAAAACAATCACTAAATCCCGAGCGATGAAATCGGCTCGTCGTACATGTTCTCTTGGTTTGTAGTCAACCTGGTGGCTTGTGGAGGCCACCTTTTGGAGAATCGTTTTCAAGGACATCAAACCCTCATCGTGCACTTCTTCGAAGTTCTTTTTGTAAACCACCAAGATGTTCATGCTCTCCCCCCTTGTCATGTTGCACGTGGCTCTGCTTCAAGAACACAACCCTTTCTCCACGAACGAGATACTATCAAGGAGGGAACCCCACTGGTAGAAACATGGAAGCCTCTTCACCTTGGGACGACCTCGCCGAAGAAAGCCAATTGAAAACCGATGATTCTGGAGCCTCCAAGCCGCAACCAGTCAGCATTTCCACCGGTTTCGCCCCCATGAACCAAGGGACAATGTTGACTGGAACAGCGGAAATGCCGACGGGGCAATACATCTATCTCCAACCGCCATCAAGCGCTGCAAAAGTGATGGGTATCATCCTCATTCTTGCTGGTCTCCTTCAGAGCCTTGGTTTGATCAGTCTCTTTATCGATCCAGTCGACCCAATCACGGGGGAGGTTCTTGATTATCCAGCCGCTGCCAAAGTGCTGGATGGTCTCTCAAGCCTCGTTGGCATGGTTGGCTTTGTTCTAGCGGGCGTTTTCTTGACCCGCTATGAGAAGCGAGGGGTTTGGCTTGGCATTGGGACCCTAGCGGCTCAATTCGTTCTGGGTGTCGCCTCCTTTGCCAGTGGAACGCCCGATGGCGGACTGGGCGCCCTCGTCGGCGACGATGGTACTGCTTTCGCCATTTGGGCTGGTGTTTCTGCCTTCTGCAATGGAATTTGCGCCCTCCTTGTGGCTATTCCCCTTATGGTTAGCAACAATGGGCTGGAATGAGGCCCTGCATTGAACGAAAGCGTTCAATGGTGATGTTCATACCCCTCGTTTGATTCGAAGCCACCATGAGCGAAGATGTAGTCATTGTTGGCGGTGCTCGAACACCGTTTTGTGAATGGGTTGGAGGAAAGCGAGGCGACGGCAAAGCAGGTGGCGCCTTGAAGACCATCAGCGCACAGGAATTAGGGGCTATGGCCATCCAAGGTGCACTTGAAAAAACCGGCACCCCGGCCGATTCCGTTGACCATGTCGTCATGGGCTATGCCCTGCAAACCTGTTCTCAGTCCATCTACGGTGCCCGTCATGCTGGTCTCAAGGCTGGCATTCCTCAAGAAGTCCCGATGTTGACCCTTTCCCGCATTTGCGGTTCAGGCATTCAATCCATTGTCTCCGGCGCTCAAATGATCAAACTCGGTGAAGCCAATACCGTCGTCTCAGGCGGCATGGAGAACCTTTCCCAAGCTCCGCACATCCTTCGGGGTGCTCGGGATGGATGGAGGCTCGGACGTGCTCCAAAGGTGGAGGATTACATGATGACCAACCTTCAAGACATGACCTGTGGCCTGTTCATGGCACAGACTTCTGACGAACTCTGTCGAAGAAAAGGAGTCACTCGGGAGGAAATTGACACCTTCGCAGCGCTCTCCCACGCTCGCACAACCAAATCCATTGACGAAGGTGTGTTTGAGCAAGAAATCGTCCCGGTCACCATCAAGTCGCGTCGCGGAGAAACGGTGCTCACCCACAAGGACGAGGACCACGTGGTTCGTGGGACCACCCAAGAATCACTCTCAGGTCTACCAACCGCTTTTGGTCCTGAATCCTTTGTCACGGCAGGCAACGCCTCAGGCGTTGTTGATGGCGCCGCTGCCGTTGTCATCAAATCGGCTGCTCAAGCCAAAGCCGATGGCGATGCTCCCTTGGCCCGAATTGTCTCATGGGGCATCGTGGGCCTTGAACCGGCGATCATGGCCTATGGGCCCGTCCCGTCCTCTCGCCAAGCCCTTGAGCGAGCCGGATTGACGGTCGGCGATATCGATCGCTGGGAAATCAACGAGGCCTTTGCAGGCCAAGCGGTTGCCTGCATCAACGACCTCGAGATTGACGTAGAGAAAGTGAACGTAAACGGTGGAGCCGTCGGACTTGGACATCCTCTTGCTGCGACAGGAACTCGCCTCGTCTTGACGTTGGCGCATGAGCTTCATCGGTGCGGTGGTCGCTACGGTGTTGCTACGGCATGCATCGGTGGTGGGCAAGGCATCGCCATGGTCATTGAAACCATCAACTCGTGATGGAAGCAACGTCCAGAACATAGCGGATAAGAACGACCGCAACCAACGTCATGAAGATGTTCATGATGTTCTCCTTGCTGATGCGTTCAATCCCGAATTTGGCCCCACTGGTCGCTCCGGTAATCGCCAAGATGGGGAGAAGGTAAATCCACCATGGCAATGAGGTCAGCTGGTCAACGAGGCCGTTTGATGCCGTGGTGAGCAAAGCGAGGATGGCGAAGGGGACGACGACCATCATGATCGCTAAACTTGAGCCAATGGAGGTGCGAGGGCCGAGGGCAGCTTGTTGCTGAAGCACGGGGACATAAATGACACCAGCCCCGATGCCCAAGACCGATGAAAGAACACCACCAATGCTTCCACCAAGGCGGAGTTTGAGGTGGTCGATGGACATGGGCTCTCTTTCGTTTTCCTCACTGTTCGCCTCTGTCTTTTGCTGCTTCTTCCACGTCATGTTGAGGGCCCAAATCAGCATGACGATGGACAACAGTTTGAACACACCATCCAATCCATCGCCCAAAGCATTGACAATCCCAACGCCGATGAGCGCTCCCATGAGGGCTCCATAGAGTGCTGACTTGGTGGCTTCATCGTCGTAAAATCCTTCTTGGCGATGCCGTAGGCCGCTTCCGATGCTCACCGCCCAGGTGAGGGTGAGTGAAACAGCCAGCAACGTTCCGTCAATGGGCCAGTCCGCCACATAGTGCAGGAGAGGGACAAAGAGCATACCTCCGCCCATGCCGACTGGGGCGAACATGAAGGCGATGAGGAATACACCCAACATGACGAGAATGGATTCGAGCATACCGATGCACCCGCTTCACCTTCCGAAGCAAGGCGAAGGTGGCGATGCCCGTTCATGATGTTGTCCCAGAAATGAAAGGTTGACCCCCCCAAAGGTTTCATTAGGTAAGCAACGCTGGCAAAACCATGGAAACAACAACCATTGTCGCCATTGCCGTAGCCGCTGTCTTCTCTTTGATCCTCATCGTGTGGTTCTTTTCAACCTGGAACCGCCTCATTAATTTGGATGAAAACGCCCAAAATGCATGGAACAACATCGATGTTCTTCTCAATCAACGCTATGACATGATCCCCAACATGGTCAGCATCGTCAAGGGCTACGCCGAGCATGAAGCTGGAATTTTCGAGCAATTCGCTATCGCTCGCCAAACAGCTGCAGGTTGCCTTGCACAAGGTGACGTAGCTGGTGTCGCTGCTGCAGAAGGCATGCTCGCCGGTATGCTCCCACGCATCAACATGGTCGCTGAGCAGTACCCTGACCTCAAGGCGAACACGAACTTCCTGAACCTTCAGAATCAACTCGTCACCTTGGAGAACCAAATCGCCGATCGCCGTGAATTCTACAACGCTGCCTCCACGAACTTCAACAAGGCCATTCAGATGATTCCATCCAACATTGTCGCCGGAGTCAAAGGTTGCGTCCGACGAGAACTTTGGTCCGTTGAAGGCATTGCTCGAGAGAACGTTCAGATCTCGTTCTGAGTCAATCCAAATGCACAGGTTCGCCCGATGGTTGAGGTGTCTTGATGTCTGAGGCACCCACCATTGATGTTCACGGCAACCTTCGTTTGCTTGGAACAGCCCACATCGCCACCGCTTCGGTTGAAGCGGTGCGACAGCAGATTGCTGAATACCAACCTGACATCGTTGCGGTTGAGTTGTGCAAAAGCAGGTACGATGCCCTTGTCAGCGACCGTCGCCTCGACAAAGAGGGTTTACTCAAGGTCATCAAAGAAGGAAAAGCGCCCATGGTCCTGATGCAATCGATGCTCTCGGCTGAACAACGCAAGTTGGGCATCAATGAAGGGCAGCAACCCGGAGCTGAGTTGCTGGCTGCGGTGGAAGCAGCCAACGAAGTTGGGTGCGAAGTTGAACTGGTCGACCGGGACATCCAGATCACCTTGCGACGTGCTTGGAAACGCATGAGGCTTCGAGAAAAGTGGAGGCTGATGACTTCGCTCCTCGAGGACGATGATGAGGATGAGGGTGAGGAACTTGATGTCAATGAATTGCTCCAAGACAGCGACCTTCTTTCGACGATGATGGAAGAACTGAAAGGGTTCTCTCCCGGTGCAGGAGAAGTGTTGATTGACGAACGCGATGCCTTCATCGCCTCAAAACTCAGACGCCTCGGTGATGAGCGTCGAGTTTTGGCCGTCCTCGGTGCAGGACATCTTCGTGGAGTCTCTGAGCAATTATCCTCAGGAAATCCATCTATAGATTCTTCCTCGCTTGAATCGCTGCCTTCTCCATCGCTTGTTCGAAAGTTCCTTCCATGGGCCTTTCCGCTGGTGATGATCGGCGTGCTGGCCGCTGTCTTTTCAACCAGCAGGGACATCGACTGGGTGACATTTTTCACCGTCTGGACGGCTTCAAATGCTATTTTTGCAGCCTTGGCTTGCTTGATCGCCCGAGGTCATCCTTTGGCCATTTTGACCGCAGCACTCGCCTCTCCGATCACATCGCTCAATCCTGCTTTGGCTGCCGGATGGTTTGCTGGTTATGTCCAGCTCAAACTTGCCGAACCAACTGCAGAGGACCTCCAAATTTTCCTGAAATTGGATGAGCTTTCTCTCATGTGGTCAAATCCTGCGGGCAAGGTGTTGTTCGTCACAGCGTTGACCAACCTCGGTTCAATGCTCGGCGCTTGGGCAACACCACTGATTCTACTCAATGTGCTCGGAATGGGCTGAGCCGAGGCTCATCGCCTTGAACAGGTCTCGATGCTCTGGGACATCGTGCACGCGAACAATATCGACACCCATTTGATGAGCCACTGCTGCCAAGCCAAGGGTCCCAGGTAAGCGCTGAGCAGGGTCGCTTTGTCCTGTTAGATGGCCAACAATGCTCTTTCTTGAAACACCCCAGAGCAACGCTCCTTCGGATTTGAGCAAGCCCCGCCCTTCCATCAGCAAAGCGATGTTGTGGTTCTGGTTTTTCCCAAAACCAATTCCAGGGTCGAGTGAAATCAATGAGGAGGGGTGGCCTCGGGCCGTGAGCGCCTGTTTCACCTCGTCCAGAGCGGAACGTACCTCTCCGACCACGTCTTCGTAGATTGGATTCATTTGCATGGTTCCAGGCTCTCCTTGCATGTGCATTACGCAAACGCCGCATCCGGTGGCGACCACGACGTCCATCATACCTGGGTCTCGAAGACCAGAAACATCGTTCACCATGTCTGCTCCTGCTTCAATGGCTGCTTGCGCCACTTCGGCGTGGCGTGTGTCAATCGAGATGAATCCCTTGGGTCGGGCGGATCGTAGGCCACGTATAACAGGAAGAACCCGTTGAAGTTCTTCTTCAATGGCTACCGGGTCGGCACCTGGGCGGGTGGATTCTCCACCGACATCAACCCATGTTGCCCCCTCATCCCACATGGCAAGACCACGTTGTACGGCCTCGTCATTCAAGGAACGGCTGCCTTCGAAGAAGGAATCCGTCGTGGCGTTGACGATGCCCATGATGTGGGGTGAGGTCGTAAAACGCATGGCCTTCGCGATGGCCGTTCGGCGGGCGGGCGCAAGCCGAAAGTCCGAGGCCATGGGCCTCCCTGGTTCGGCAGGTTTGATAAGTTGTTACGAAGAAGGGGCAGTCATGTCCGAGGCGGATGCATTGCTTGAGGAGGGCGCTCCTTTGGGCCTTGTTCCTACTGCGGAGGGGGACGATCTCCCCCTCGATTGGGAGTTTGCAGAACGAATACTCAAACGCCTGAACCCTCGCAATCAGCAAGGTGTCTACGATATGGCCGCTCGGGACTCCAAGAATGGCGGGATGCTCATCACGCTCATGGTGGTGGTTTGGTGGTTGTTTATTGGAGGAAACAACGACGATTTATCCGCTGGTGTCTCGGTGTTTTTCTCTTTGAATTTTGAACAAGCAGCCCTTGCTGTCATGGTGTTGTCGTTGATTTCAGCCTTGTTGACCGAGTTTAGTCGAGACATGGGTAAGATTCTTCCTTCCACGGCCGCAGGTGGTATGCTGATTCTTGCTGGGCTTTACGTCGCAGAGCCCTTGGTGGGCGCTCTGTTCATCAGCAACGCAGATTTGGACATGCAAGTCGGTCTGTGGCGTACACTTCGCTTGGGTCTTCTGTGGGGTGGAACCACGTATGGTTCAAATCTGATTGTGAATGCATTGCTCCTCAAATGGTTGATTCGGTTCCTTGATTCCAACGACTATGACTTCTCCGAGCGCAACGAACCCATTCATCGCCCTTCCGTCAAACCTCCTGCGGAAAACTGAACGCTATCCTCTTGAAGATGAGTTGGGTGGCCAAACCATGAGCCCCACTCCGTTCAACGTCTTGAGGCTTGGATACCGTAGAGGTCGAGACCCGAGAATTACAACCCATTTGGCCCTGGTTTCACGGGCTCTGGGCGCCACCAATTTTCTTCTAGCAGGGGATGAAGACGAAGCCTTGTTTGAGAACGTCGCTTCAGTGAATGAACGGTTTGGTGGTGCGATGACGTGCGAACATGTCTCGGGAGCTATGGGCTGGCTCAAGCGATTCACCCAGCACGACGCAGGTGATGGTGAACCCGGCGTCGCCATTCATTTGACCATGTACGGAGAGCCCTATCGTGAGGTGATCCCGAGGATTCGTAGGGACCGACCCGTTGTCGTGGTCGTCGGTGGTGCCAAAGTACCCAGCGAGGTCTTTGAGTATGCTCAATACAACGTGGCGGTTGGCAATCAACCTCACTCGGAAGTGGCGGCTCTTGCGCTCTTCATGGAAGGCTGGTTTGGCCAAGGAGGAAGCGAACGTCACTTCCCTGATGCCAAGTTGATTATCGAGCCCTCCGCACGCGGAAAGTCGGTTGTCGACCTCGACCGAGAAAACAAAAGTGAATAATTTCTTACTCGGGGCCATGGCCTGCATAAAGGCAGCATATGGCCAATCTTCATCCGATGAAATCCCAAGACATAGCGCACCCAATCATTATGGGGGGCCTTTTACGACAAAATTCAATGTTAGGGGGCGGCATCGCAAATACGCGCTCTCTTCCGGCGACGCACCGGCTCTACAATCCGTCGGCCCTCAACATCCCAGATGCCGCCGATGGTTTGTCCGATTCAGCGAACCTTCCTCCTGCAGCCTCGGGGCCAGGTGTCCTGTTGACAGCCGATGGTGGGCGGTACCCAGGGGACTTGTTTGGAGCCAACGCCATCGGTTCGGGTGAATTGGTGTTCACCACTGGGATGATGGGGTATCAGGAATCGTTGACTGATCCATCCTTTGCAGGGCAGGTCCTGACGTTCACCTATCCGCTGATCGGCAACTACGGTGTCCACAAAGGGGCCTCGGAATCAGCCAATGTTTGGCCCAAGGGAGTTGTTGTTCGACATGCCATGCACCAACCCGACCATCGCTCTTCGATTGGTACCGTGGATGAATTGCTTCGTCTTCACGGTGTTCCAGGGATTCACAACATCGACACACGAGCCATCACTCGCCGTGTTCGCGAGTTGGGGACGGTTCTGTGCGTCTTCGGTCCCTTGGAGCGGGAGGAGGAAATGAAAGCCCAACTCAACACCTTGACCTCCCCAGAATTGGAGGACTTGGTTGACGAAGTCTCCATTGAAGAACCTCTTGAACTGAACCCTGGTTCCACCGACGAACTCGGAGCTTCCAAACCCCGGCTTGGCGTCTTGGATTGTGGGGTCAAACACAACATCCTCCGCCACCTTTGCATGGTTTTTGACGTCGTCTGGTGTCCCCCTGACATCGACTATGGCCGGTTGCGAAAGGAGTTCGCCATCGATGCGTTGTTTTGCAGCAATGGCCCAGGCGACCCTGCGCATCCCGGAAAAGCTACGGCCGCCCGCAACACATTGGCTCGAGCCGTCCAAGATGGCCTTCCAGTGATGGGAATTTGCCTCGGCCACCAACTCATGGGGCTGGCATCGGGTTTGCAGACCTACAAAATGCGCTACGGGCACCGAGGTGCCAATCAGCCGGTGGTTGACCTTCAGGACCGCACCGTTTCCATCACCAGTCAAAACCACGGGTTTGCCGTGGCTCATCCCATCGATGGAATGTTGGCTGCCCATCCAACCGGTGCAACCTCGCCCCCCGTTTCCAACCAGCACGGTTCGGAGGTTGAAGTCCGTTACATCAACGCCAATGACGGAACGGTTGAGGGACTTGATGTGATTGGGAAACCGTGTTTCACGGTCCAATTTCATCCCGAAGCTTGCCCGGGACCTCACGATGCAGCACCGCTCTTCTTGCGCTTCAGAGCCATGGTTGATGACCACATGGGAGGTGAGCATTGATGCCACGCAGGGATGACCTTGAGAGCATCATGGTGCTCGGTAGCGGTCCAATTAAAATCGGACAAGCCGCTGAGTTTGATTTCTCAGGTTCGCAAGCGGTTCGAGCGCTCCGAGAGGACGGCTACAAAGTCATCCTCGTCAACTCCAACCCCGCCACGATTCAAAACGACCCCGAAATGGCGGACGTTGTTTACATTGAACCGCTTCTACCGGACACGATTGCGAAGATTCTGGAAAAGGAGCGCCCCTGTGCCTTGCTGGCCGGCATGGGCGGGCAAACGGCCCTCAACATCGCCAGTGAATTGTCCCATAATGGAACCCTCGAGCGGTTGAATGTCGAACTCATCGGTTCGGATTTGGACGCCATTGACAAAGCCGAAGACCGGGAATTGTTCAACCAGGTCTGTGAATCGATCAACCTCCCCATCAGTCAAGCCGTGGCATGCAACTCCATCGATGAGGTCATCGCGGCCGCTGAATTAATCGGCAGTTGGCCCATCCTCATTCGTCCAGCCTTTACCCTTGGTGGACTGGGCGGTGGCACAGCACGGGACATGGGGGAATTGGTGGAAATTTCCCAGTTAGGTCTACGTAATTCCCGTATTTCTCAAGTTCTTATCGAGGAATCCATTTTGGGTTGGCAGGAACTTGAATACGAGGTCATGCGAGATGAAGCAGACAACGCCACCATCGTCTGTACGATGGAAAACATTGACCCGATGGGCGTTCACACCGGCGAATCAACCGTGGTCGCCCCGCTCCAATCCTTCAGCGATGCTGACCATCAACGCCTACGAAACCAAGCATTGGCATTGATTCGTACGTTAAACATCAAAGGTGGATGCAACGTTCAATTTGCTTTCAACCAGTTCACGGGGGAAATTCGTGTCATTGAGGTGAACCCCCGTGTTTCCCGCTCCTCTGCACTCGCCTCGAAAGCAACGGGCTACCCAATCGCACGAATGGCTGCAAAAATTGCTGTTGGCTACACCCTTGATGAACTTCCAAACCCCATCACGGGAGAGGGAACGACGGCGGCTTTTGAGCCGACCTTGGATTATTGCGTGGTGAAGATTCCTCGTTGGCCCTTCGACAAATTTAGGACCGCTGACAGGACCTTAGGAACGTCGATGAAATCAACCGGTGAGGTGATGGCCATTGGCCGTAATTTCGAGGAAGCCTTCCTGAAAGCTTGGGCTTCACTTGAGCAAGGCTGTGCTCATCCGCGTCCATTGACACGGGCCGATGAATCAGAAGGCGAGGGTATGTCGCAACGCGCCCACGAACCTTTGCCGGATGCCACCCTTGTGGATTGGTTGTCGATTGCCACTGACCGTCGAATGGGTGCTCTTCTGGAGGCTTTCCGCCGAGGGTGGGGGGTTGAGAAAGTTCACGAAATCACGCGCATCACCCGTTGGTTCCTGTACGGCTTTGAGCGTCTCGCGCAGATGGAACGAAGCATCGTTGACCGGGGGGTCTCACCAACTGAGTTGAGCATGGAAGAACTTCGGTTGTGGAAGAGCCATGGTTTCAGTGATGCTCACATCGCCGATGCGCTTGCAGGATTCCCCCCAGAAGGCCTGAAGTCACTTGCTGGCGGCCAAGATGAGCGTGCAGTTATGCAACGCCGCCATCAACTCAAACTCCATCCAGTGTACCGAATGGTGGACTCCTGTGCCGCAGAGTTTGCAGCAATAACACCGTATTACTACTCCACCTACGAACCTCACGGTTCGCCAGGCATTGACCGTTTGCCGAACATGGAAGAGCGAACCAAAGAACGCTTGGTCGCCATCGGAAGTGGGCCCATTCGCATTGGACAGGGGATTGAATTTGATTACGGCTGTGTCCACGCCGTCAAAGCCATTCGGGAGGCTGGCAAAGACGCCATCCTGATCAACAACAACCCCGAAACCGTTTCGACCGACTTTGATACCTCGGACCGGCTGTACTTTGATCCGCTCACGTTGGAATATGTCAGTGAAATCTTACTTAGGGAGCAGGCCCACGGAATCCTGCTTCAATTTGGGGGTCAGACCGC
This sequence comes from Methanobacteriota archaeon, assembly GCA_002704515.1. Lineage (GTDB taxonomy): Archaea > Thermoplasmatota > Poseidoniia > Poseidoniales > Poseidoniaceae > Poseidonia. Next base: position 4,877 of record PAGK01000002.1, on the reverse strand, counting down.
CATCAACCTCGCCTTGCCGCTCGAGGCTCGTCTGCCGGATTTGGCCGTAAACGGGCTCGATTTGTCCATCATGGGTACCTCGTCGGATGCGATTGATGAGGCCAGCGATCGGGAGCGCTTCGAAGCCTTTGCACGGCGCCATGACCTGCGCATGCCACGTGGAGCCACCGGCACCTCTGCCGATGACCTTCGTGCAGCGGTTGAACAGATCGGCTTCCCTGTTCTCATTCGCCCGTCTTACGTCTTGGGCGGCCGTGGAATGGAGATTTTGTCAAACCAACAGCAACTGGACGGCTACCTGCGTGAGGCCTATCTTGCTCCTGACAAGCCTCTTCTGGTGGATGAATACCTCGGCCACGCAACGGAAATTGACGTCGATGCCGCCGCCGATGGTGAACAGGTGCTCGTCGGCGCCATTATGGAACACCTCGAAGAGGCCGGTATCCATTCCGGAGATTCGACCTGCTTCATCCCAGCCCAGAACATCTCGGAGGCGATGCTGGAGCGAATCGCAGCCCAAACGAAAACCATCGGCCTCGGGCTGAAGATTCAAGGATGTTTCAACATTCAATTTGCCATCCAGGGCGACGACTTGTACGTGCTGGAAGTGAACCCTCGCTCGTCAAGAACCGTTCCGTTCGTCGCCAAGGCCTCGGGCCTTCCACTCGCTCGTATAGCCGCCCGCATCACCATTGGCCAACCACTCAGTCAGCAGGAAATTCCACGCCGAACCTCGGGACAAGTGTGTGTCAAAGCACCCGTGTTTCCTTTCATCAAGTTGCGTGGGCTTGATCCCGCCCCCGGACCTGAAATGAAATCGACAGGGGAAGTCTACGGCTCCGATGAACGAGCGGATTTGGCTTATCTCAAGGCCCGTTTGGCCACAGAAGTGCCTGTCGCTACGGAAGGCGGGGCGTACTTGACCGTACGGGATGAGGACAAGGAAAACCTGGTTCCAGTGGCCAGAGAGCTCGTTGAGATTGGCTTTACCCTCTACGCCACCGGCGGCACAGCGGATGCCCTTCGCCGCCACGATGTTCCGGTAACCACCGTTTACAGAATCGCTGAGGGCATGCATCCTGACGCCCTTGACCTCATGCGACAGGGCAAGGTGAGTTTCATTGTGAACGTCCCAACGGTTTCGGGCGGTGCGGTTCGTGATGGAAACATGATGCGTCGGTTGGCGGTTGAACTCAACATCCCCTTTGTCACCACCATGCGGGGCGCCACGATGGAAGCGGCTGCGATGCGAGCTCATATCGAAGAAGACCTTGAACCACGAAAACTAACGGTTCACTACTGAGCGGGAATAAGCATCCCTTTATTTCCTGAGCGATGAGGTTCATCCGTGGACGACCTGATTTCTCCCAGCGATGCTCTGTATCGTTTCGCAACCCAAAGCAAGGGGGCTCTCGCATCGTCCCTTTCTTCTGTTGAGGCAAAGGATGCAGACGTTTGGGTTTGGTTGGCGTATGACCAATTGAACATTGCTTTTCTTGAAGCTTTGAACTTTGAAGGCCGGGTGGGCGTGGTTCTCATCGAATCATCAACCAAAGCCCAAAGCCGGCCCTACCATCAACAAAAACTGGGTGTGTTGCTGTCCAATCAACGCCATTTTGCGGTTGAATTGAAGGCGGCAGGCTACCCGGTAGCGTACCTGATAAGTTCCGCTTCCTACGGCGAAATTCTTCAGTCGCTTACGAATCGTTTTGGGAACCTTCACTGCATTACAGCAGCCGAGCGTGAATTGCGAAAAGAGTTGGCTCCACTGATCGGCGAGGGCCACCTCATCGAACATGAGCACCCGGGTTGGCTCACGCCTCGGGACTGGTTCATTAGCAGCGTGGGAGACGAGCCGCCCTTTAGGATGGATGCGTTCTATAGAAAGGTGCGGAAAGAAACGGGATGGATGATGGAAGAGGGAAAACCTGTGGGAGGCAAATACAGCTTTGATGCTGAGAACCGTTTCCCATGGAAAGGTGACCCTCCTGCTCCAGTGGAACCGAGGTACCAGAAGGACCCTATTGATGAAGAGGTAGAAACTCTGGTCCAAACTCATTATGGGCATCACCCAGGCGGTGTGGACCTCTCATCTCAACCAACCAGTGCACAAGACGTCGAAGAGGCGCTTGCCTTCGCGATGGAATGCCTACCCAATTTTGGTACCTACGAAGACGCCATGTCCGAAAAAAGCCGGGGCTTGTTCCACTCACGTTTGGCAACGCTGGTCAACCTTCACCGCCTCATGCCAGAGCGTGTGGTCAATGCAGCCATGGATGCCCAAGCCCCTCTCAACAGCGTGGAAGGCTTTGTCCGTCAGATGATTTGGCGGGAGTATGTGCGTCACATCCACGAAGTGACGGATGGTTTCCGAACCCTTGAGGTTGAACGCTTACCAGCCCAACGCGGTGCTCAGTGGGAGGGATTTGCGAGCCAGGACCAAGAAAGCCACCCCAATCACCTTGGGCAACAGAACCCGCTTCCAATGGCGTATTGGGGTCAAACAAGTGGGCTTCGCTGCCTTGATGCTTCGGTTACTTCCGTGATGGAGGATGGGTGGACCCACCACATTCCTCGTCTCATGGTGCTCAGCAACGTGGCGAATCTGTTGGATGTTGACCCACGGCAACTCACGGACTGGTTTCATGCTGCCTTCATCGATGCTTACGATTGGGTCGTGGAACCGAACGTGCTTGGAATGGGAACCTTTGCGTTGGGTTCAGCCATGATGACCAAGCCCTATGTGGCGGGGTCAGCTTACATCAATCGAATGAGCGACCATTGCAAATCATGCCAGTTTCACCACAAGAAAACCTGCCCGATGACCCGCTTGTATTGGGCTTACCTTCAGCGTCACGCTCCTTCCTTCAAAGGCAACCATCGTATGGCCATCGCCATGAAAAATGTTGAACGGAGGGCTGATGAGGAAAAAAACCTCGACGTCGCTACCTTTGACCACGTCCGGAAAACCTTGCTCGCTGGTGAAGAAGTCCGACCTCCATCCGAGGGTGATTTACGACGGTGGTCAAATCGATCGGCTTGACGGTTGGCACGTTGGGCAGTAATCCAACCTCCTCCCTCCATACCGCAGACGGACCACAAGTTCCCCGCAATTAAGGCAGGGGCGGTCGTTGCGGCAGAATACAGCATGGCGCCACATGCGGCGAGGCTCACCTCGTGCTTTACTGGCTTCAGCCACTTTCAAATCAACCGTGGTGCCGTTGTGTTCGTAGGCTTGGACCGTCACCGATTTGATGCAGTCAGCCCAGCGCTTCAGTGTCGCCTCATCGAGGTCGCAGGGGCGGTCATCAGGGTGGACGCCAGCAGCATGGAGGATTTCCGAACGCAGGTAATTTCCGAGCCCAGCAAAACTCCGCTGGTCAAGCATGAGGGTAGCCGCTTTCTTTCGATGGACAGCTTTGGACTTCAGGTGGGCCAGCAAATCGCTCTTTGATACAGATTCAGCGAGCACGTCCGGTCCGAGACGAGCCAGAAATGGGTGAGCGTTTTCTTCCGGTGTTGGCACCAGAACGATGTCCGTGGCTGACCAAAGCCGCACGGCGTGCTTGTCGGTCAGAAATTCCGCTCGAAGGGACCGGTTTGAACGTGGGTCAGTTGCTTTGAGGTGCACCGTCCACCGCCCGTAGAGCTGATTGTGGCTGTACATGGTCCAACCGCTGCTGAATCGAATCAGCATGGCCTTTGCCCGGCTTGTAACGCTCAAAACTTCGTGCCCGAGGATGAGTGAATCCGCTTGCTGAAGGGATGGAAAGGGCCAAGATCCTGCTTCAACGGTTTTTCCAACGAGGGCTTTGCCAATCCGGTCGGCCGCACGGCGTATCTCCGGACCTTCAGGCATAGCCCAAAATGACCGTAGGTGGTTATCAAAATCTGTTTGGAACGGTAGCGATGCGAACGGCCCACGCAAAACCGTTCCGAACAACAATTGTGTTCGAATGGGTATTGGATGAACCCTTGAGAATAGTCCGATTTGATTATTCATACCAACGATGAGTAAATAAATCGCCGAGAAATGCAAAATACATGGCTAATTCATACGAATACAAAACCTTCAATGTCAAATTTCAACTCAAAAAAAAAATGGATCCAATAGTGGGTGAGGGCGAAATAGAATTGCATGATAGAATCAAAGAACACAGTTCCGAAGGTTGGAGATTGATATCAGTCATACCAATCACCAGTGGATGGGGGCATACATCACACCTTCTGGTCACAATGGAAAGGCAAGGATAAAACCCAGGCCACTTCAAAAGGCTACACAATGATTCACTTTTTCCCGAATGTACGATTCTAGATAAAAGGAAGAACTCATCATAGGGGCAAGAGGTGCAGGAAGTGATGCGCACAGATATTGTCAAATACAACACTCACTCAGAAAAAATCCATGCAGAAGTGGGAGTATAAGATATTGAAGTTCTCGATAGTTCAGGAATTACCACCTGAGAATTACTTGAATCAACTAGGAGAACAAGGATGGAAAATTTCTGCATCTGGAGGTATGGCCAGAAATTCTAATGGTCACGGCTGGATCATATTGATGAGAGAGAAAATTTAATCATCGCAAGGCGAAATTAAACATTATGCCCGACTCATTTCTCTAATTCGTGTTGCGTGATACGGAGTGGGATCCGTTTCGCAAAATTCGTGAACATATTATAGGAATGACCCCAGAACCGGTTCGAAAAATCGTTGGTTGGATTCTGCTAATTTTCGGTGCTGTGGCACTGTTGAGGTTGTACCCCGGGTTTTTGTTCTTCGGGCTCACTGACCTAATGTTTGTGATTACTCTCTCTGTTGGTATATCTTCAATTGCTTTGGGGAGAATGTTTCTGAGACATTAAGGCTGATGAAGTTAG
>PAGK01000001.1 GCA_002704515.1 Methanobacteriota archaeon | reverse complement strand
GGGCGATTGCTTCACTGCAGTTGGTGAATGGAAGCGACCATCACACAGGCAGCATGCCCTGCTGGTAAGCATAACCTGCTCCTCCGGCAATCAAACCAATCACGACCAACACGAAGAGACGTTTCTTGCCTTTCTTTGGCTTGACCGTATCCGATTCAACGGAGACGACGACGGGAAGGTCCGGCAGTTCGCCGAGGGGAGGTAACTCACCGAGTGGCGGCAACCCTCCCAAGGCCGGAAGTGGGAGAGGTATGGCCAACGGGCCGGCGTCTTCTTCGATTTGGACTCGGTCGGGATACAACTCATCGAGGTCCTCCAAACCAGGTGCTTCGGGGATGGGTCCGAGGATGGTCGACCAAGCCGATTCAAGGGCCTCTCCGGAAATGGGTTTTTGCAGCCAAGCCACCGCACCAGCCGAGAAGGTCGCGTTTCGAGCGATCTCGGCCATACGTGTTGGGGCTACAAACACAATTCGACTCTCGCCACCGTGTTCGCGCATTTCCAACGCTGCGAGGTGGCCATCAAGGGAGGGGATGTCCAATGAGAGGACCACAAGTTCTGGGTCAAGTCGAATGTAATCATCAACAGCTTGGTCGCCGTCTTCGCAAACCTCAACGTTGAAATTGCGAGTTTTGAATAAATTAGAGAGGCGCAGTGATGACATTGGGTTGTTGTCAACGATCAGCACCGTTGGTGCTGCGTCATCGTCGATTTCGGTGACCAAACCCATGCCAATCAACTCAACGCAACGAGCGGTGACTCATCAAACAACCGCTACTCTTCCTCGCTTTCAACCGCAGTTGACAAGTCTTCGGTTGGACCGTCTTGTGGTTGCGAAAAGGTTTCGCGAATCACTTCGCTCTGGGCTTCTTCTTCCTCGCGTTGACGACGACGTTGGGGGGCTTGGGTGAATTGCATTTGCAGTTCACTGATAACGGCGCGTAGCATTTGAGTTTCTTGGTCGCTCAGGTTGCCGTTCGTTTTTCGCTGAAACATACGAAGCACTTCGATGCCTTCTCTTGCCTCTCCCATGTTGTAGTGGAACGTACCTGATTGGTCCGGCAGATAGCCCATCTGGAGCAATGTGGAACGCTGAAGCATTTGCATCATTTGAAAGAAACGAGCGGAATCTTCGTCAGAAAACATATCGGCCATGAAGCGTGGAAAGGGGAGGGGGTTTTTCTTCCCTGCGCCCTACTCAAACAACTGGTCAAGCAACCAGTCTGGGTCGAATTGCAACAGGTCATCATAGCCTTGGCCGACACCAGCAAAGACGATCGGTCGCCCAGTTGCAAAAGCGATGGATAGCCCGGCGCCACCCTTAGCATCGGTGTCCATCTTGGTCAAAACTGCCCCGTCAAAACGCATGATTTCTTGAAACATCTGGGCCTGTTCCACGGCGTCATTTCCAGCCAGAGAGTCGCCAACAAACAGCGTCAAGTGAGGGTTCGTGACCTTTCGGACCTTGTTGAGTTCGTTCATCAAGTTGGTTTTGTTCTGCATCCGCCCAGCGGTATCGACCAACACCACATCGATGCCTTTGGCCTTCGCTGAATCAATGGCGTCGCGCGCAATGGCCGCCGAATCTCCTCCGCGTTGACTTGAGATGCAACGAATGCCCAATCGTTCGCAATGTGATTCGAGTTGTTGGATCGCTCCTGCACGGAATGTGTCACCGGCCGCAGCGATGACCGTGCGGCCGTTGTTGAGAAGGCGTTGAGCAATTTTGGCGGCCGTGGTGGTTTTCCCCGTGCCGTTGACCCCCACCAACATGATGACCACGGGAAGGTCTCCGGCTTCTACAAAGCCATCAACCGTTGCATCAAAATCCCAGTAGCCAGCTTGGAGAAGGGCGTGCAGGGCGCGCTTCAAAGCGGCCTCCAATACCTTGGACAAATCCGCTCCTTTACGGAGGCGAGCGCCGACCAAAGCATGCCGCAAACTATCGATAATGGCCGCCGTGGCGCGTTGAGAAATATCAGATTCAAGAAGAACCCATTCCAATTCTTCAAGCAAATTATCCAGGGCTTCACCGGGTTTGATGACTCGCCCTCCTTCGGAGACAACACCGCCTCCAAGTTCAACGTCGATGGTTTGCCCGCCTTGCATCTGAATCGCTGCTTTCTGACTCGAGCCTTTTGGAGCCTGTTTCACCTGCACAAGTTGTCGCCCGGTGGTGGTACGCATCATGGCCAAGTCCACCTTAGATCCTTGAGGTCGGGCGACGTCGACGGCCCCTCGTTTCTTCATGGCTTTCTTGGCCTTTTGTTCCCGCTTTTTGCGTTCTTTTTGCTGCCGTTCGAGAAATTTACGCTCCTTCTTTGTCAGCACAACGGGAGCCATGGGTTCGTCATCGTCCCATGTATCCCAGTCGTCGTCGGTGTCGGCCTCTTGGACCGGAGGCTGAGCAGGGGCCTCAATTTCTTCCACGTCATCCCAATCCTCCTCTTCGGGGGCGACGGGTTGATTCAACAAGGCCTGTGCTTCCTGGGAAGCCTCCTCAACCGAAAGAGCGGCATCATCGGTCTCTGTGGCCACTTCATGGACACGCTTGCGAAAGCGATCGAATAGACCCATTTTCATCCCTCAATCATCCAATGTCAAATCCCCGCCGAACATTCCGCGACGGCGAGACCGGCGGTTTTGGGGTTCTGATGCTGGTTCTTCACTACCATCGTCCGCCGGTGTTGGCTCTGCGATGGCGGGCGTACCTGTGGGGGCCGCTGGAGAGGGTTGCTTGAGTTGTTCTGCGAGGCGGTTAAACGACTGGGCGGCTTGACCTAGCGAGGCTTCTGTCTGATCCGATTGTTGTTTGAGTTCATCACGAAGGTGTTGAATGTCAGCTTGCCGTTGTTGGGTTAATGTTCGAACATCACTCCAAGAGCGTTCACCGAACACCCCTGCGCCCAGGTCGACGAGGGCCGTCCCCTCTTGCGAATCTTGATGCCGATAGGGAAGGCTTACTCCAGAGCCAATGGGGAGGTGGGTGGAAATGCTTGACCCCGCATCATGTCCGAGGAGCGTTTCCAAAACGGCATCGGTAATGGTGTGTTCAGCAAGGACGACGTCAACCTGTTCAAGTCGAAGGTTAATCTCTTCGAGGCGTTTGCGGAGGGCTTCCACCTCTTGTGCTAAACGCTGGAGTTGGGCGCGGTCCACCATGTCGTTCACCCCTCGGAGTTGGTTGGGGTTGAAGAATCCGGCGGCAAGCAGTGTTGAAGGAAGGGAGAGGAGTAACAGAAATGTAACTCGCTCTTTATTTGTGAAAGCCTCATAGTTCGGTTTGAGTGATGGACATTGACCGATGATTGTGACCCCACTTACGGCAAAGTTGACCGTGTTCTTGAGTTGTTGACGAAATCAAAATCGCTGCATATTTTGATGGTGCTTGACCGAAGTGACTCGCCACTGCGTTTCACTGAACTCAAAGCCTTGGTGGACGCGTCTTCAACCACCGTGTCTCGACGCATCAAAGAATTGGAGGATAATCGGCTGATCGTCCGCAGCATGAACCCCGAAAGTCCACAAAACAATCTGTATACCCTTTCAAAAGACGGTCGTGACCTCAGCCCAATCATGCAGCGTCTGTTCGATTGGGCTGAAGAATGGAAGGATTAAACTTCGGCCCTTTCAGAAGACGGTCGGCATTGCCGGCCGAGTTCATTCTTCTTCCTTGGCTTGAGCGATGAGTCCGCCCTTGGCGGCAATTTCGTCGCGGAAGTGGTGGAGAACGGTGGGTTCGGTGGACGTGCGGGGATCGATTTCACCGACGCTCTCAATGTTGATGCTTCGGCGAGTGACCCGGTGACGGGAGCCGAGCAGGGAGTAGACCTTGTGGGTCGCCGCATCGGCGTCCGCTGCTGGGAGGTCGTAGGAAAAGGGCTGGCGCTGGCTACCAAACGGAGCGGTTCCTGAGACTCGATAGGCCTTCATCGGGCCATCCGACCTGCCATCCATCCTTAAACGCGCTGGCGCGCCATTGGACGGGGATTCCACCGATAGATTGAGGAAAAACAACCGCTTGGTGTGCATGTGCGAGTCGCCTTGATGATGGTTCTGTTCCTCTTCATGCCATTGGCATCAGGTTGGAACGCCGTTCCCGGAGACGACTTCAGGGCCACGGCACCCGCAGAACATCTTCTCGTGCTGAACGAAGGGGTGTGGACTTCTGGCCAGTGGGAGATTCTGAAGGAGGAGGGGATTCATCCGCTGCGAAACATTCGCTCCGACGCCCTCTTGGTTTGGGCTGATGAAGACCGTGTAACTTGGCCTTCATGGGTAACGGTGGAGGCGTCGGAGGTGGCCCAATTCCGGGAACCCTTCGCCACCGAATCAACGACCCAGCACTACCGAGTTCTGCTGGAGCCTCGCCTTCCTTCGAGTGGCATCGAAGCCGTGCAATCTTCACTGGCCGCCCGTGGCCTCCCCATCCATTCAGCATCGCTTGATGTTGGAGGAAGCCTTCCGGGTTCATTCACCGTCCATGCACCGAACGCCATGGTCCTTCAACCACTGCTTCAAACCGATGGTGTGCTTTGGATTGAGCCCGTGCTCGAAACAAAGGCACGAAACGCCCAAGCCTCGGTGTTGATGGAATCAGGAACGCTTGACCACCACCCCTTCTGGTCGTTGGGATTGAACGCCTCCGGAGTCGTTTTGGGTGTTGCAGACAGTGGAATCGATGCCGACCATGCTTGTTTTCGAAATGCAACCTCATCGACAAGTCCTCACGCCGAAAGCAGTGCAGCCTATCCAGCTGTTGGCATCTTTGGTGAGAACCATCGTAAAATCCTCCACCTGAACTCAAGCGTGGATGGCAACGACACCCCCGGTCACAGCGATTATCGTCACGGAACGCACGTCATCGGCTCATTGGCCTGCCATCACATTGACAACGTGCGTCAAGGCCAAGCCCCAAGCAACGGCTCAACGTTGGCTCACGGTTCGACTTTGGTGATACAAGACATCGTCTCAGACGACGGTTGGGCACCCCCGCCCGTTGACCAGTTGTTGTGGGAGTCCTCTTCGTTTGGTGGCGTGATTCATTCAAACTCGTGGGGCGACGATACAACGGCTTACACCGAACGGACAGGGCGTTTCGACGCTTACGCCAAAGCCATGCCTTGGTCCGTGGCTTTCATCGCGCCCGGCAACGGTGGAGAGGGTGTTCTGGAACCGGCAAACGGTAGAAACGTCGTGGCGGTCAGCGCCAGCACGAAATCTCTGCAAGAAGAACGATGGAGTTCGACCGCCTATGGACCAACCGAAACGGGTACGGATGGAATCTTCCTACTCGCTCCCGGAGTGAGCATTCAATCCGCAGGCGGCGATGGGTTTTGGGACACCAACAACGCCAACCTCCGCTCCTCTTCTGGTACGAGCATGGCCACGCCGCTTGCGGCTGGGGCTGCAGGCATCATTCAGCAACTCTACGAAGACGGTTGGCTCGTTCCGGTTGGTGCAGAACTTACCCCCCACAACCGAAGTGAAATTCAACCGGGGTGGGCCGATGCGATTGGACTGGATTCAGTGTCCCTTGGTGATGGCTTTACTCCTTCGGGTTCGCTCATTCGCGCCTCACTCGCCATGGCCGCTTCCCCGCTTTCAGAAGACGTTCGGAATGGAGGAGACGGTGGCTATGGCCTTCACAACCCGTACGATGGTTGGGGGGTGCTCAACCTCAGCGAGTTGTTTGATCCATCCAACATGGATGCCCACCATCCTCCTTCCCACGGCACGTGGGTGCACGACAGTTATCGACTCAGCTCGGGAACGGTCGATGAGTGGTTTTCCATCCACGGCGGGCAGTCGGGTAACCTTTCTGGCATGCTGTCGAACCCATGGTACGGAAATGAAAGCGTAGGGCCTTTCTTGCAAACGGGTGATGTGTTCACTCAACGCTTTACTCCACTTGAGGGGCACGACGTCCGAATTCGATTGGCCTACCCTGCTCAACCCGAGCCAGCCATGGTTGACGACCTTCAACTTCAAGTTCGCCTTGAGGACGGCACTGTTCTCCTCGCCGACCAACTGCGGGCGGATGAATTCGCACCGACGAAGTATTACCCAGGTGTCGTCGACACCAACAACACAACGGCATTCCCGCAAAGCAATGAAACCGTTTTCGGCCTTGACGTGCCGTTGAGTTATCTCGAGAATTCCTCGTACATTGATGTCGATGTTGTTGCTCGCTTTGTTCAGCCCGGCGGAGAAGCTGGTGCCGTTGGCTTGGACGGGGATGCCCTCGGATTTGCGTTGGTGGTCAAGGGGGTTGAACAACTTCCAGAAGAGAACCTTGACGAAGATGGAGATGGAGTCCTCGACGAAAATGACGTGTGTCCAACTGAGTTTGCTCATCCCCAATGGGATGTCAACCGCGATGGTTGTTTGGACGATGATGATGGTGACGGAGTACCGAACATCGCCGATGTCTGTCCCGCCGTGCCGGCCCCCGCTGTATTCGATGTTGTGAAAGACGGTTGTTTGGACGATGTTGATGGCGACGGCATCACTGACAGCTTGGATGACTGCCCAAACACCGAAGCATATGCTGAGGTTGATGAAAATGGATGCTCACAGCAAGAGGAGGAAGGAGAGAACCCCAATACCGTCAAAATGTACGTACTCAGTACATACAAAGCCTACCTGGAGGACGTCTCGCTGGTATCCTTCAATCGCGACGCTTCTGAGTATGCGAGCATCCACGCCGTGTTTTGTCAAGCGAAAACCTGTGATGATGAGCCTTCGGACAGCGTCCTTCGTTTCTGGAACACCTCAACCATGTCCGAACGGTTGTCCATCTCTGTGGGCGCCCACATCGTCAAACTTGATTGGGCGCCGGATGGTTCCAGTATTGCGCTGCTCTCCGCCGACAACACGGTCAGCATCTACAACAAAAACGGGGAGGTCGTAAACTCGTTTTCAGCCGCGGCTTCGTATGCAGGAGACCTTGCGTTCAATCCCAACGGAACCATGTTGGCCGTGGTGAGCAATTACGACGGAGAAGTGAACGGTGAAATCCAAATCTACAATGCGTCAAGCGGTGCACTCATCCAACGCCTCGTTGGCTATATCACGAGCACCACGGCCGAGGGATACCATTATTCTGTGGATTGGAGTTTAGATGGGAGCCGTCTGCTCGTTGGTGGGTTCAAGGCCTACACGGAGTTCGACGTCTCAACGGGGGTCATGTCGAAAACCGTCGGTTTCGGATACAGCTACATCACCGATATTGCGTATTCACCTGACGAGAGTATGGTCGCCGTTTGCAACGGTTGGAATCGGGCCGTTCCGAGTTTAGTCCGCTCTGGATTCTCTCCGTCAGAAGTACGCGTTTACAGTGCCCTCACGGACGCGATGTTGTGGTCATACACATCATCGTCATCGTGCCTTGATGTCGAGTGGTCCCCTGATTCCGAATTTGTAGCGTTTTCACACTCTGCATATACCCAAGACGGCGCGTCCATCAATGTGTTCCACGGGAGTAACGGAACGAAGGCGTATACGCTGTCCAGTCAACCACCAGGGGGTTGTGGAGACTATCCTGCGGATTATTGCGCAAAAGTCACGAGTGTCGACTGGCACCCCCAAGAAGATTACATTATCTCCTCTCAAAGTTTCAGCGATATGGGAATTTATCATTGGCGGCTTGAGGAAGTCTTGGGGCCGATAAGCGAACCGATTGTCTGGGGCTGTACATCGCCTCAGGCATACAATTACAACCCACTCGCTACACAAAACGACGGAAGTTGCATATCGACAGGAGGATTCGGTTACGATCCGGGTTGTACAAACTGCTACGGCAGCCCTCCCGCCTTGTTGCCGCCGCTTGATTTCTCAAACACATACCTCGGACCGTCGCCGGAACAGGTGTGTATGGTTTGTTGCCTTCCGACCATCCTGATCCTATTCATCATTGACCGAGGAGTCCGAAGACGCAACCAGTTCAAAGTTGACAAAGAAATTCCAGAGCAAAGAGAAAGGGTGGAAGAAAAAAACAGCGAGGAAATTCCAGGCACACTGACGGTGGGTTGGTTGGATGATTTCCAGTCTCCATGATGTTGATTGAAGTGAATCTTCTGAGCCGCAATACAAGATATGGGTAAATTGTGTTTCTAGGAAGGATTGAATCGTTCACTGCAAGACTGTTTTTCTCGAAAGGCAGATTTTCTACACACCAAAGTGCAAGGTGAACCTTGAAGTTCAGTGCCATACTCGGTAGACCATCCCAAGTGGGAAGGTGAACAAAAATGAGCGACCGCCTATATGTTGGAATTGATCTAGGAACGTACCAATCGACCATTGCTTCAAGCGCTGGAAAATTGCAGACCATTGAGACCGTCGTCGGACGACCAAAGGACCCCGTCGCACGAAACTTCCTCGGACGAGACGTCCTCTTCGGAGAAGATGCGCTGAAGAACAAATTGGCGTGCAACCTCTACCGCCCCATGGCCGCTGGAGTCACGCAAGACGATGAAGCCAACCTGGCTGCTGCCAAGGCTTTCGTTTCTCACCTTCTTGAAACGGTTGACCCAGAAGAATTCGACGAAGTGTTGGGTGTCATCTGCTCCCCGAGCCACGTTTCCTTCACCGACAAATCGAACCTTGTGGCCACGCTCCGTGGACAAGTGAACGCCATCATGGTCGTCACTGAACCCTTTGCCACGGCTTACGGAATTGACGAAATCGCTGGTTCCATCGTCGTCGATATCGGCGCAGGCACCACCGACATCGCTCGTGTTTACGGTACGTTCCCCACTGACGAGGACCAAGTCACCATCACCGAGGCCGGCGACTGGCTTGACCTCCAACTGATGGAACTCATCAAGAAGAAGTACACCGGTGCTCAAGTCACCAAGGACATGGTCCGTAAGTGGAAGGAAGCCTCCTCCTACGTCGGCGGCGAAGCACGAGAAGTGACCGTTGAGTTGTCCGTTGATGGAAAGCGCCAAGTCGTTGACATCGGCGACCTCATCTTGGAAGCTTGCGAACTCATCATTCCAAAGATCGGAAACGCCATCAAGCGCAACGTCGCAGGCGCCGACCCAGAGTACCAACAAATCCTCCGCAACAACATCATTCTGTCCGGTGGCGGTTCACTCATCGACGGCGTGGCTGAGCGAGTGGCCAGCGAAATTTCCGACATCGGAGATGTTCGTGTTTGGTGCGTTGAAGACCCCATCAACTCAGTCGCTGCTGGTGCCCTCAAACTCGCCAGTGAGATGCCTGACGACATGTACACGGCCATCAATTGAAACGGCCATCGTTGAAGGGTAGCAAATACCCCCTTTCCGGCGTCTTGACCTTGGGAAGGTTCAAGTGTGGTAAATCTGCGATGCGTAGCCGTATGTCCGTAGAGAGTTCGTCACCCGGTGGAATCCGAAGGGTTGGTTCCTCATCCAACGATGAGCGAGCAGCGCTTGAGGGGATGCTCAAAGGCTACCCCGTAGAACAACTTGTCGAAGAGGTGTTGATCGCCTGGGACGAGTTGGGGAAGCGCAACGACGAGTTGGTCGCAGTGAAGCAACGTCTACGTGTGGTGGAACTCGACCTCGCTGAACGCCAAGACAACATTGCTCCGGAAGTCGCTCGTCTCGCAGAAGCCGAGCAAACCCTGAAGGAAAACGAGGCTCAAATCATCCACCTCGAACGCTTACTCAGTGACACGAGGGAAGAATTAGGCGCTCAGCAGTCCTCTCTCTCCCAGAAGGAGCGTTCCTCCATGGAAGGAGAAATGGCACAACTCCGAACCTTGACGACTGAACAGGACGAGGTTATTGGTGAAATGGAAGGGCGCATTGGTCAGATGGTTGAGGCGCTTGAGAAAGCCGCCGATGCTGGACTTACCTCGGTAACTGCTGAAGAAGTGCGGTTGCTCAAACAACAAGTCGACGAGCGGCAACGGCAATTGGACGTTGAAAAGGCTGCGGCTGAAGCGTTGGAAGAAGAGCGGCAACGGCTCCGAGACATTGCCGACCGCCTGCGTGGTTTACTTGACGCACGAGACCGTCGCCTCGCCGAACTCGAAGAGCAATTGGAACGGGTGATGCAAGGTCCTCGTTCAGTTTCAGCGGAACACGATTACCTCGTGGAACAAATCGAAGAGCTCAAGCGACGTTTGCTGGAGCGAAACCGGGAATATGAGTCGCTGCGACGTCGTGAGCGACGGCTCCATAACGATGTGTTTGAACGAGACGAACGTATCCAACAGATGACGCTGACCATGACCGACATCGAAGCGGCCCTGCAAGACAGAACGGCCGAACTTCGGGAATTGGAAGGACAGCGAAGTTCGATGGAGCATGAACTCAATTCAGCACGACGAAGCGAGCGTACACGAGAAGTCGTAGGACGCGTCTTCGCTGATTCCCTTTCATTGGTCCGAAGCCACGAAAGCCGTGAGCTTAAGCGAGAACTTTACGCCAACGCCCCCGACGTTGAACGAACCATCAAAGCCCCAACCGCCGATGACATGGCCAAATTGGCTGAGGGCGAGGAAGTGGAATTGGAGACGGCCGAAACTGAACTTACTCCTGGAATGGAAGTTGAAGGTGTTCGACCGCCGTCCCCAGGCGGCACTGGCGACCCGGTTGTCTTCGATGACGAAGATGAGCGTTGAGTTCAGTTTGAACAGGCGTTCACGAGACGGAGTAACCGTTCACGAAGTTCGTCCATTGACGAGGCATCTTCTGTGATGGTGCCTGTGACGATCCACTTCGCACCAGCGCCAACCGCTTGCCGAACATCTGCGGCTGTCCTCAAACCGCCACCGACGAGAAGGGTGAGCCCGTCCACGGTCGCTGCTTTCGCAATAAGGTCGGGGTGAACAGGCGCATCGGCGCCGCTTCCTGCTTCGAGGTAGAGAAGGGAAAAGCCGAACATCTTGGCACACAGAGCGTAAGCGTGAACCTTCTCAACATCCGTAGATTGAATCAATTCTGCTGCGCCAACTTCTCCGACACGCCCTCCTGGAGCACAAACGACGTATCCCGTCGGCAAAGCCTCAACTCCAAATTGTTCCAAGTAAGGGGCTCCTCGGACCTGTTCGCCGACCAAGAATGCCCGCTTGGTTGAATTCATCAGCATCATGAACGTGATGGCGTCTGCTGCTGGCGAAAGGGCGTGTGCGCCTCCAGGGAAAAGAACCACTGGTATGTCCCAATCAGCCTCTTCACTGGTTGGGTTCTGACTCGCAGCAAACATTCGCAATTCAAGCGCCTCTTGTATCGCAGAGCATGTCGCATGAACCACTTTGTCCGGCGTATCGGTCGAGCCGCCGACAAAAATCATCGCAGAGCCGCACTCCACCGCCACCATGGCCCGCTGTGCTGCGACTTCAGGCGTTTGCTTGGCAGGATCGATGAGGGTGATATGTCGCGCCCCTTTTGTGGGGCGGCAGACCTTTTCCAACACCGTGAGTTCTCCAACGTTCATAGGGCCCAGTGCATGGTCAGCGAGGAAAGGGCATAGGGCTTGCGCCCCAATCAAGCGAATGGGAGCCTTCTCAAAGGCCCGGCCTGTGGGAGGGGTATGGGCGAAGGAGGGCCGTTTCGTCGCCTGCTCAACTACATGCGCCCGCATCGAGGGACGGTCCGTTTGGCGGCCTTCTGTTCGGTCTTCAATAAATTCTGGGACCTTGCTCCCCCATTGCTCATCGGCCTCGCGGTGGATGTCGTGGTGCTTCGGGAGGATTCAACGCTCGCCTCGTTGGGCCTGATTGACCCGTGGCATCAACTGGTCTTGCTCTCAGTGCTCACGTTTCTCATTTGGGGGCTTGAATCATTGTTCGAATATTTCTACGGCGTCTTATGGAGGAATCTGGCTCAAACGGTTCAACACGAACTGCGTTTGGACACGTTTGACCATGTCCAAAAACAGGGAATGGCGTGGTTTGACGAACGGCAGAAAGGTGACATCCTTGCCATCCTTAATGATGATATCAACCAGCTCGAGCGATTTCTCGATAAGGGTGCAAACGACTTGCTCCAAGTCAGCACCACTGTGATTGTCGTAGGAGCGGTGTTCTTGCTCATTTCATGGCAAGTTGCCCTCTTTGCCGTACTGCCCATTCCGCTCATTGTCTGGGGGTCATTCCGATATCAGCGAAGTCTTGAGCCGCGCTATGCGAAGGTCCGAGCAGCTGCTGGTCAAATGAATGCGTTGCTGGAGAATGACCTTTCTGGAATGGCCACCGTTCAATCCTTCACGGCTGAAGCCAATGAATGGCGACGGGTCGAAACGTTGAGCAACGCCTACAGAGATGCCAATCGAGAGGCGATTCGTCTCTCGGCCGCCTTCACGCCACTGATTCGCATGGCTATTTTGGTTGGGTTCACCGCCACGCTACTGCTGGGTGGATGGTTCACCCTTGAAGGAACCATGGCTGTGGGAGCCTATTCTGTGTTGGTGTTCATGACGCAGCGGCTTCTCTGGCCGCTGACGCGCCTTGGGGAAACGTTTGACCTCTACCAACGAGCCATGGCGTCCTCAACGCGTGTCCTTGATGTGTTGGCTTCGCCGATTGAATTGAAACAGGGCACCTTCGAGCCCGAGGAAGGTGCTGAGAAGCGTTCTTCGATTTCGCTGGTTGACATTTCCTTTGGATACCCCGATCGAAACATCTTGTTTGACCGCCTTTCGCTCTCGTTTGAAGCGGGAAAAACCACCGGTGTCGTGGGTTCTACCGGTGCGGGAAAAACGTCCCTTATTCGGCTCCTGCTGAGGTTTGCTGAAGCACAGGATGGTCAGATCGTTTGGTGTGAACAACCATTGGAGAGGTGGAATCTGCAAGCTTTGCGTTCTTCCATCGCCTTAGTGGACCAGCACATCACGCTGTTCCCAACCACCATCATGGAGAACATCCGGTATGGACGGCCATCTGCGTCGGACAGTGAGGTCATTGAGGCTGCTGAAGTCGCTGAAGCTTCCGCCTTTGTGAACGAGCTTCCAAAGGGTTGGAACACCATGGTGGGTGAAGGGGGTCATCGCCTCTCTGGAGGACAAAGGCAACGCGTCGCCATTGCTCGAGCGGTTCTCAAGGATGCGCCGTTGTTGATTTTGGATGAGGCAACATCCGCCGTGGACAACGAAACTGAAGCCGCCCTTCAGCGTTCCATTGAGCGAATATCACGGGACCGTACCACCATTGTCATCGCTCACCGCCTATCCACCGTTCGACGCGCCGACCGAATCCTCGTGTTAGAGGAAGGTCGCGTGGTGGAGGATGGAAATCATGAGTCGCTCGTTGAGCAAAACGGTGTTTACGCCCGATTGTGGTCGGTGCAGACCGGAGACGCCCTCTTTTTGTAATAAATGGGCGATTAAACTTGGCAATCATACACCTTTTTATATACACAATTGAAAGGTGGGTGAATTGAGAGCCATGAAATTCGAATTCTCAAAACCACGAAGCCTGCTTTTGACCGGACTGCTGTTCCTTGTCACTCTTGGAACCGTTTCAGCAGAGGGAGCCGCACTTGACACCACCGATATGGTCGGTGTCTCGTTCTGGCTCGCTACTGCTATGATGCTTGCATCAACTGTTTTCTTCATCTTGGAGCGACAGAATGTTGCTGCAAAGTGGAAGACGTCGATGACCGTTGCTGCACTCGTTACTGGTGTCGCATGGTATCACTACACCTACATGCGCACTTACTGGGCCGACACCTTTGACGCAACAGGAACAGGTGAGTCGCCACTCGTTCTACGATACATCGACTGGTTGATTACCGTGCCATTGCAAGTTTCTGAGTTCTACTTGATTCTTGCAGCTGTCGGTGTCGCAACCGCTGCTCTCTTCTGGAGACTTTTGGGCGCTTCCCTCGTCATGCTCATCGCAGGTTTCCTCGCCGAAGCTCACGAAGGCATCGATGCAATCAGCGAAGGAATGGTATGGCCATTGTTCGTTGTCGGTATGCTCGGATGGATCTACATCATGTACGAACTCTGGGCTGGAGAAGCAAAGGAAAAGGTCAGCGAAACCAGCGAAGGTACACAATTCGCTTTCAAGGCCATGGCTTTGATCTTGACTGTCGGCTGGGCAATCTACCCAATCGGATTCGTGCTTGGACAAGGCGACAGTGGTACAGATGGCTTGAACATCCTGTACAACATCGCTGACGTCGTCAACAAGACGGCCTTCGGTCTGATGGTGTGGTACGCCGCAACCATGGACACCAAGGCTGCTGCTGCATCCGAAGAGTGATTCAACAACGGTTCTCCGACCCCCCGGAAGCAGGGTGGCTTAGGCCACCCTGTTCCCCTGGGTTGAAAGCAACCCTCGTCGATAACCTCGTGTGTCTTGACGCAACGGCTCAAGGAGTCAGGAAGGTTCCTGTCGCTTCATCAGCGCTTCAAGCGTGAGATGAGGAATGCGATGGTACAACCACGATCCGAACACCGTCCAGCCAAGCGTGTAAGCGACGACCAAGAGGGACGTCAATGTCGAGGACAAGCTGTAGACCTCATCCACTGAGTGGAACAGTGTCATTGGAAAGAAGTGAAGCACATACACGGTCAAGGAAACTCGACCGAGGTTAGACAGGGGTGTAAACGCCCCCGTTTTCTCTGCTAGCCACCAAAGCAGAGCAGTGCCGGTCAGTGCTGCGACAATGAAAGGTGCGTTGGCTGGAAAGAACGTTAACGAGGCCTCTCCGGTTGGCAAGGCCCATGCTTTCTGATTCTGCCAAGCGTCAATAAGCACGCCCAGTGATACGACGAATCCTACTCCAGATAGCCTTCTGAGGAGAACAATCCGGCGATGTTCTCCTTGAAGAGAAGCAATGGTTATGCCCAAAGCCGCAAAAACGGCCCAAGGAATGAATGGATAGAGTCCGGTGATGACGAGATGATTGATCCACTCTGCTACGCCTGCTGATGAAGTCCGTGCCTCCCAATTTGATGGTCCCTGCAAGGATTCGAAAACGAGGGTGAACAAAAGCACCAAGACAACCACTCCACTGAATGTGCGAGAGGGTGCAGACGAATGGCGCCACCACCTGCCCCACCAAGCCTCTGACAGAATCAGTAGACCCATCAACGAATGCACACCTGGTGTCCACGGTTCAAACAGGTGCGGTGCACTGAGATTCACTGCGAGTTGACAAGCAAAAAGCCAGCCTGCTCGCCAAACGCGTTGTTTGCCGCTCAGCTGCCTCTGAAACAACCCCCAACCGAGCAACGCGACAAATAAGGGCGCTGCGAGGCCGCCTCCTGCCGATACCACAATGCCCAACAGCATGGCGTTTCCAGAGAGGGGAGGCTCCCATGTCGCCGCTGCGTGGACGAGAACCATCAGCAAGACGGCTAGTCCTCGGAGGGCATCGATGTGAATGGATCGTGGTTTCGAGTCCATGTCGTTTCACTCATGAGCGTTGTTGGACGTATTCAACCGCATTTCTGAACAACTGAAGGCCCGCACCTTCCCACCCATCCAAAGACGGGCCGTGTGTGTCGCCATCTTGTCGAGTATGGGTTGGATGGAGCCACCGAGCGTAGATGGCTTCTGGATGAGGCATGAGGCCGAACACCAAACCCGTTGAATCACATATTCCTGCGATGTTTCGCATGCTCCCGTTCGGGCTCAGTGGATAGGAGAGGGGTTCGTCGCTAAGTCCGCTTCCTACCGGTGTTGTTGGGTCGACGTAGCGAACCGTCAATTGATGATTGGAGCTCAACCGGTCAAGGTCTTCTGCCGTAGGCATCACGTACTTTCCTTCACCATGACGTACAGGACATTCGATTCGAGACATGCCCTTGGTCCAGATGCACGGACTCTCAGGGTCAAACTCAAGCGTGACCCAACGGTCTTCATATCGGCCACTGTCGTTGAGTGTGAGGCTGCCACGCTGAATGAAGTCAGGCGAAGCCCCTTGTTCGGGCCCAGGTAAAAGACCCGTTTTCACCAAGACTTGGAATCCATTGCAAATGCCGATGATGGGTTTTCCAGCGTTCACGAAGGCCATGAGTGCGTCACGCATAGCAAACCGCATACGGTTGCCCAAAAGGCGCCCGCTTCCAAGGTGGTCTCCAAAGGAGAACCCTCCTGGGACGGCAAGAATATCGTAGGCTTCAAGCGACGCTTCTCCCGACACAAATCGATTCACGTGAATGCGTTCGGCGTGGGCCCCGACCAACTCAAAGACGGCTTTGGTCTCATGATCGCAGTTGATGCCGAACCCGAAGAGAACGGCAACCTTTGGTTTCATCAAACCACCCCTCCAGTCAAATCAAGCGTCCCTTTCCAGACGGTCGCCATGGTGTCAACGTCCATTGAAACCAAGGCGTCATCGCCATCGGTTATGGTGAGGTTGTTGTCTGCGACGACCTCGCCAAGAACGGTGGTCGGGTGTCCTTTCATGGCAGCCAAGAACGCTGCTTCGTGCTGGGGTGATACCGCCACAACGAAGCGGCCGAGGGATTCGCCCCAAAGTCGGCCCCAAACATCACCTTCACCGGAGCCATCAATGTCAACGGCGGCACCGATTCGTCCACCAATGCACATTTCTGCCAAGGCAATGGCCAGCCCTCCTTCACTGCAATCGTGAGCCGTTCGAACCCATCCCGCACGGATGCTGGTTGACAAGGCACGGTAGGTTGCAAGGTTCTGCTCCGGATGAGGGAGTTGCGGTACTTGCCCTCCAATGCCTGCTGCACGGCCAGATTCGACCATCATGTAAGCGAGTTCCGAAGCTCCGAGTTCTTGCTTCGACGACCCGACGAGGTAGATCTTATCGCCAGCGAACTTGAAATCACTGGTGGCACTTTTGCGAACGTCGGGATGATCGCCAAAGAGTGAGAAGAGAAGGGTAGGTGGAATGGAAATTTTATGCTCTCCTGTCCCATAGTCGTTCTTCATTGAATCTTTTCCACTCACGCACGGGAGGCGGTAGGCTCGACAAACCCGTTCCAGTTCTCGATTGGCTCGAACCAGTTGGGCCAACTTGAAGCGCCCATCGGGCGTTTTCACGGATTCAATGGGGTCGGGCCAACAGAAATTGTCCAAGCCAGCCATCTTGTCAACGTCCAAGCCAACGCAAACCGCATTTCGAACGGCTTCATCGATGGAGGCAGCAGCCATGGCGCCAGCATCAATGTCGGAATAGCGCGGGGCGATACCGCAAGAAATGACCAACCCGTGGGGGTCGCCGTGAATGGGCGCAATCACGCCCGCATCGCCTGGCCCATCCCGCTCAACACCAACGAAGGGTTTGATGGCGGTTTGCGCGATGACTTCGTGGTCATATTGGCGCACCCAGGTCTCTTTGCTCGCAATGTTCGGGCGTTGGAGCATGCCTTCCAAAAGAGCGGCGTGGTCTGCACTTGTGGGTGGAACAAAGGATTCCTGTACGGGAGGAGTCCATTCGGATTCAAGTTCGAGCTGAGGGACGCCTTCGTGAAGGAATTCGATCGGAAGGTAGGCGACCGTCGATTCGTTGTACCTGACGTGGAACATGCCCGTTGACGTGAAGGTGGCCACGGCGGTCGCTTCGACTTCATGAAGCGCTGCCAGGGCCTCAAAGGCTCCTTGGTCATCGGGGCGAACCGCGATGGTCATGCGTTCTTGGCTTTCCGACACCAAAATCTCCCAAGGCGAGAGGCCTGCTTGCTTGAGTGGAACCTTGGCGAGATCAATTTCGCATCCGTTGGTGTATTCAGCCATTTCTCCAATGGACGAAGAGAGCCCTCCGGCTCCGTTGTCGGTAATGCACGTGATGAGGTTGGCGTCCCGAGCTTCGAGGACCATGTCGATCATCTTCTTCTGCGTGATGGGGTCGCCGATTTGAACGGCGCTAGAGGGTGATTCTTCGGTCAGCTCAAGGGAAGAAAAAGTCGCCCCGTGTATGCCATCGTACCCAACTCGACCGCCCACCATGTAGACAATGTCGCCCGCAACTGGAGTTTTGACGTGTGAAGGGCGGCCGTCTGGGAGGTGGCGGGGCATGATGCCAACCGTACCGCAGTAGACCAGTGGTTTTCCGATGTAGCGATCATCGAACACGATAGCTCCGTTCACGGTCGGGATACCGGATTCATTTCCACCGACTCGAACGCCTGCATGGACGCCGCGGAGAACACGAGAGGGATGGAAGAGGTTCTCAGGCAGCTGTCCTTCCCAATCAGGTGGCCCAAAGCAGAAAACATCGGTGTTGGCAATAGGGCGGGCGCCCAAGCCCGTTCCCAATATGTCTCGATTCACGCCAACAATACCGGTCATCGCCCCACCATAAGGGTCCAGGGCTGAAGGTGAATTGTGGGTCTCTGCTTTCATGCAGACGCTCCACGTGTCGTCCCATGCGATGACGCCTGAATTGTCGTGGAAGACCGATAGAAGCCAGTCAACGTCTTCCTGCATGTCATGGGTTGGTTTCATGATGTGTGTTTTGAACAGGGAGTCGACGATGGTGTCTTCGCCCGTTTCATGGTCCACGTGATGGATTTTAGATGCGAAGATTTTGTGTTTGCAGTGTTCACTCCACGTTTGGGCAAGGCATTCCAATTCCACATCGGTCGGCGCATCAGGTGAGATGTTCATGGCCTTGCGTTGGGCGCGAATGGAAGCGTCTCGGTAGTGGGCTTGAATGGCATGCATTTCATTGAGGTTCAAGGCCAAGAGGCCGTCGTTTGAGATGGCTTCCAGTGAGGCGTCGTCGCATTCCAAGTCAACAGGTTGTGGTTCGATGAACACCTGTTCGGGGGGGGTTGGGAAGGTGATTTCGGGCCATGAATGGTGTTGGCATTCGTCTCGGCCGGCCATCAAGGCCCGTTCAATGAGGGTGTTGTGAAGGGTACCGGCCAACCATGTCACATCGCAGTCAACTGGAAGCCCGTAGAAAGCATAGGTCAGGTACGTCGCAATTTTCGCTTCCCCGTCCGTTGGAAAGAGGGTGAGGTATCCATCGGTTGCAGCTTTGCCAGGATTATCGGTAACGCCAGGTTTGAAACCGACGGTGATGACGGCGTCGGGAGTCTCCGAGAATGTGTCCGTCGTCAACAAAATCGTGTTGGTGGCCCCGTGCTCGATGATGGGGTCAGCAAACAGATCGTCCACTCGCTGGGCAATGGTTTCGGAAGGCGTTTCTGCATTGATGAGGTAGCCGCATATCGAACGCACACGCCCGACGGAAACGGCATGGTCTGCGTTGAGTTGGCGACGAATAACGTCGCCTCGAACGTCCCGCATTCCTTCCCCTTGACGAGGCGTGACTTCAACCCGAGTGACTGGCATGCTTTGCACCGCGCCCGTAGGACAAGCCGATGTTGTTCAATGCGCTCTTTGTAGTCTGCGCCTTCATCGGTTCAGCATCTTGGCCAAGAATTGGCCCGTTGGGCTGTCGGCGACTTCGGCAATGGTTTCCGGCGTCCCCGTCGCAATGACTTGCCCGCCACGTTCTCCGCCGTCCGGCCCAAGGTCAACGACCCAATCACACGACTTCACGACATCCAAGTGGTGTTCGATGACGATCATGGTGTGGCCTTTGTCCCGAAGTTGATGGAGGACATTGATGAGTTTGGCCACATCGCTAAACGAAAGACCTGTCGTTGGTTCATCAAGAATGTAAACGGTGTGTTTGTTGGGCATGCGACGCAATTCACTGGCCAATTTGACACGTTGCGCTTCGCCTCCAGAGAGGGTCGTCGCCGGTTGCCCCAGTCGGATATAACCGAGACCTACGGCGTTGAGGGTTTCCAAGGTTCGGTGGATTTTTCGGTGGTTTTTGAAGAATTCAACCGCCTCCGCCACCGGCATTTCGAGCACATCGTGAATGGTACGACCGCGCCACTCCACTTCCAAGCATTCTCGAGTGTACCGCTTGCCGTGGCACACATCGCAGGTGATCCATACATCGGGGAGGAAATTCATTTCCAATTTGATGGAACCGCCTCCGCGGCATGCTTCGCAGCGCCCACCTTTGACGTTGAAACTGAACTGACCCGGCTTGTAGCCGCGCTCTTTGGAGAGTTTTGTGTTCGCGAAAAGGCTCCGAATTTCGTCAAACACTTTCGTGTAAGTCGCAGGATTGGAGCGAGG
>PAGK01000046.1 GCA_002704515.1 Methanobacteriota archaeon | reverse complement strand
TGTGATAGTTGTCAAGGACGGATTGTCGGCTACCTGAAATGATGGCTTTCTCGGCGTTGACGATGATGACCTTGTCATCACGATCTTCGCGGGCGGCCTTCAACAAGAGGTCGGCGGAGGCAGAAGCTAGGCGGCCAAGGATAAGGCCGTCTGCGTCGAACACGTAGGTGGTTGGATCAGCCAAGGATAACAACCCCCGTTCCTGTTGGGTTTTCGTTCATCAGCTCGCCGTAGGTCATGATTCGACCTCCAGCGGCCTCAATCTTCTCACGGGCACCGGTGCTGACACTGTAGGCGGCGATGGTATGGCCGTTGGTCAACTCACCTGAGCCGAGCAGCTTGCCTGGAACGAGGATGGTAGCACCCTCGGGGGCGTAGCGGCTTACACGGCTGAGGTTGGGTTGGGCCCAATTCTTGCGGCTCTTTGAAAGACGCAAGGCCACATCTCGCCAAACTGCAGCTCCGGTGTCGCGAGACTGGGCTTTCAGTTGGTTGATCATATCAACCAACTGGGCGTTTGTCTTACGTTCTGGGTTGCTCATTTGACTCCCTCGATGCTTTGAAGCAACCTGCCGACCGTCCATCCCGTTATGAAGGCACCGACGCGGAATGAACTCGTATCGCGCCGGAGGGGGCTGGTTTTGACCCTAAACGGGCGCTTCAATCGAGGAGAATTTCGCCTTTGGCATCAAGCAGCTCAACCGTCAATCCAGCAGCACGGGCTTGGACGATGATCTCGTCGTGAAGCATGTCTGAAAAGTCATCAAGAGCGCCGAGGGCCGTGATACCAGCCACGTCGGTCAATCGGTCGATGAGGTGATTGAGAATGCAACTGACACCGTAGGCTTGGCCGGCACGGAAGGCATGGTCTGGACCGCCAACTTCGGGGTCTTCGGCTTTCATCCGAAGCATGACCGTTTGAGAGTAGGCCACCAAAGCACCGTAAAGCGCTTCGATGATGGCCGCAGCTTCCACATCGCCCAGCAACATTTGGGAGTCAGCCAACGCCGCACGCACTGCGCTTTCGTAGATGCCATGTGCACCAATGGTGTCCGTCGTTTCGATTTGCATGGCTTGGTCAATGAGTGCCTTCCAGTCGTCCATGAACCTCTACACTACCCTCCACCCTTTGAAGGTTAAGGAGGCCAAAGGTCTGGCTTACGCTCACTGTGCCTTGCCTCGTTGAGGCTGTGGACCACTTCAAATCTTGAAGTCGGTGTTCTCGCCTTCGACGATACCAGCTTGTCGAACCGAGCCGTCAGCGGCGACAAATTCGCCGGCCTTGGTCAGGTTATCGTAGATACTGGAGGCGTCGATTCGCTTGACAATGGCCTCTTCACCAAGGGACATCGTCAACGAATTGGTGATGGCACCGAGGGTCTGCATGGCACGATCTCGGTGGGTTGCATCGATGGTGTGCTCGGAGTAGCGAGCTTCCTCAAAGATGGAGAGGAAGTCGTCAAGTTGGTCCGTTGGCACCATGTTGAAGGCGGTACGGACTGCAGCTTCAAACTCACGTGCGGTCTCGTACACCTTCTTCATGAAGCCGTACTTTCGGAAGTGCTTCACGAGGCTCTTGTAGCAGTCAAAGATGGCAGCGATGTATTCGTTGCTGGCTTCGAGTTGCATCATGGCGTCGGTCAAAATACCTCGGAGAGCTTGTACCTGGCGTTGTTGTTGCACACGCTGGTAGTAGATGGCTCCGGCGATGAGAAGCGCCATCAGAATGATGGCGAATCCGATGAGGTTGCCCGGAGACAGTAAGCCATCCGAGCCGCCCAAGGCTTCTGCCTTCTTGTAGGTGATTTCGTGCGTGATGTTGTCCTGCGACGGAGCGAAGTAGGTCGAACCGGGGTAGTACGCCGTGATTCGCCAAAGACCGGTGCAGGGGTTGCCGTCGCAACTCTGTCCAACGAATGACCACTCAAATCCAGCAACACCTTGCTCATTGGTTCGGGTCTTGTTGTTCAAGTCAGAGACTTCCCATTCACCTGTTTCATCGTTAAAGAACTCGTAGGCAAAGATGACCTCTTCGTTTTCAACGGCCAAATCAAGGCGGTCTCGCAAGAGCGCGATTTGTCCAGTGACCAAGTCGCCTTCATCGGCTCCATTGGCACCGGTGTTGCTCCAGGTTTGCTTCACTTGCAGGTCAACTCGGGAGCGGACCAGCACTTCAATGTCCATCGCTGAACCGTTGAGGGCGTTGCTGCTGTCCTTATCACAGCCACCAGGGATATTTCGGTCCGGTTCAAACGCAACACGGAGGGTACGGAAACCTTCCAGTTTGCCACCGGTGGTCTCCACGCCTCTGAGGGTTGGGTTCTGAATCGGATCGCCGCTGAACCATTCCACGCTTCCGTCGATGTCGCTGGTTCGAACCGTAGCAAGCGGTCGAACGTTCTCATCGGGGTCAAGGTAAATGTTCAGACACTTTCCACCGACAGCCTGTCCGTTGGATTGGGCAAGAAGCGCATCGATGTGGAAAGATTCCTTGAGGTAAAGCACAGGGTACCTTGAGCCATTATCTGCGACAAATTGGTCCACGCTCGATTTGAACGGACCGACTTCCGTGATCTGCAACGTTGAGTTGGAGAAGACGTCAAACTCGGTCTGAACCGTCTTGTTCTCATAGCGGTAGGCATCGTTGTTGTCGTAAGCGGAGTAAGACACCGAAACACGAGCTTTACCAGCCATCACGTCAGAGAGCGGACAGGTGATGGAGAAGAAACCATCCATGTTGGTGGTGCCGGATTGACAGGCAACTGGGCCGCTTTGTCCGTTGACCATTTCGTAGTTCACACGGATGCTTCGATCGGTCAGGTTGACGCCCAATTCGTCGCTGAGTTGGCCAGTGACAATCATTGGCTTGGGCACCACTTCTCCTGTCAGTGGGTCAATTTCGCTGGTGTAGACGATTTGGTCATCCACCGTCATGATGGTACGTCCAATGAGGTTGAATCCATTGGCGTTGTTCGTCATGGTGAGGCGGAAATGGTCGTTTCCTGGTACAGACGTACATGGATCCCATGCTCCCTGAATACCGAGATAGCTAACGTCAAGCGGTTGGCAGCCCTCGTTCGGCAGCGTTTCTTGGAATCGCAAAATCACGTTCACCGGACCGAATCCATCGGGAAGGAAGGATTCAGGGTCGGCACGAAGCAAAGAGGGGTTCAGTGGGGAGATGTTGGACTTCAAACATCCAATGGTCTCCTCAACTTCCAAACCATCACCGTCAAGGTCGCGGTCGGGGATGTTGTCACCGTTTCCATCATAGAAACAGAGGTGAGAACCGTCTGGTTCGACTTCAGGCAATGAGATGACGCCCGCGTTGGGTGCAAGGGTTGCGACGACTTGTCGGTGCAACGTTCCTTGGAAGTCGGTTCCTTCAAAGATGACGTCCACAAGTCCACCATAGGGCGTTTCACCGCCGGATAAGGCCGTTCCACCTGAATCCCGAATACTGGTCTTATTGTCGTCGGAAACTTGAGCCGTAAAGTCCCATTTGTCACCATTACGCCGGAGATTTTCTTCAGTGCTAATGACTTGCATGTAGGTGCGAGAAACCACCCAAACCGATTGAGACACGGTCGTTCCCTTGAGCAGCGAAGTACCGGAATACTCGAATTGCAAGGTGAAATTACCGAGCGAATCGGTGGCAGACACGTTGAACGGTATTTCGAAGAAACCGTTGCTGTCCGTGAAGTTCACGCCGGTGCGCCCGTCGAACGACCACGTGTAGTTCACTGGAGCATTTCGGACCGGTTGGAGCGAATTGTCAACCAACTTGGCCTGAATGGTCGTGTTGGTGTTTCGATACAAGCGGGGCAGCGTCGTCGTCTGGAAGTCGGTCGTACCGACGACGGTGACGTTGATGTAAGCGCCCGTCGGAGCGAGGGTCGACGAATTGCCGGTGAAGTAGTAGGCTGAATTGGTGAAGTCAACTCGGAGGCCGTAGGTGCCTGAACCGTATTGGCTGAACCATGACCAGTTGTAATCGTAGGCTGCATCGCCATCCTTCATGATCGGTCGCTGTGTGTAAGCGGTCTCGCCGGCACCAAGGAATTGTCCGTTCTTGTCAACGTCAACCTGCAAAGCGATGGGGTCTTGGTCCCACGGGTCGTTGGTTCGGTTGGTCACCTTGCCCACGACTTGGAGCGATTCGCCTGTGTTCATCTCTGGAACGATTTCACAGCGAACAGCGCTGTTTGGATCCGTGCGGTCAACAGGGCCGCAAGGCGGCAAATTGCTGTCACCACCGTTCACCAAATCGATGAACCAGTGCGTGCCGTTGCCATCAAGGAAGGGTCGCAGCGCTGCTGCTTGACCGGTCAACCCTGTTGGGGTGCCGTCCCATGACTTTGGATACGGCTTGAACGCTGAGACATCGTTGTAATTCACGCCTGCATTGTCCAAGGCAGGTTGGTGGAAGAGGGTCGACCAATCGCCGAACGTTCCATCGCCGTTATTGACGGTTGAATCATAATAGTAAATGGGGCTCAATCCATCGAGAATCAGTGTTCCTTCAATGTTCATTCGATGCATGATGCGAACGGAGAACGGTTCAGCTTCATCGCCGTTCAAGTACGGGAAGGGCCATTCGGTCGCCAATTCTGGTGAAACCCGCGCAATGATTTCAATGTCGCCGGCGGGGAGGCTTGTGTTGGTGTAGTTGTACCTCAGCGTATCGCCATTGCTATCCAACACCACGTCGTGTTGCTTGGTTAAGTCGTTCCAAGCAATTTCCTCGTAGCCACCTGGGACCTGCCCAACGCCGTTATCGGCGGTGGAGTTCCACTGCACCTGCTTCCACGTACCACTGATGCCCAAATCTTGGACGAAGGTAAGTGAAGCCCATCCAGAGGCATCGGTTCGGTAGCCGTTGTTGCCCAAACCGGTGAAGTTGGTTGGTGCCGTCAGGTTACCAAACAATCCACCAAAGATGGAGAAGGTAATCGGTGAATTCTTGATTCGATTGTCGAACAAGCCGCGGTCCCAATCAGCTGCGTAGTGGGCCTTGAAGTCAAGCCAGAACGGTTGCTCATCGCTGCGGAAATAGGTCCAAGCGGAATAGTCAACGGTCATGTTTGCCTCAGCGCCAACAAAGTAGGATTGAGATTGGCTGCCGTCGAACACGAACATCTCCGTAACTTCGGCATACACTCGGTATGTGGTGTTATCACCCACCGTCAAATCCTCTGGATAGAGGAATTGCCCGACGCTGAAGTTTCCAGCCGCGTTGGTCAGGACATCGATGGTTTCGATGGCCGTGGTGTTGTTCGCCGTCCATTCAATATGAACCTGCACAGGAATTTGAGGGGCTGCCTCGTAAATTTGGGTGATGGGGTTCAGCCAGTCAACGTGGCCTGCAAAGATGGTTGGGCTCTGCGCATCCAGCCATAGGTTGTCAGGTAGATTGAGCGTGATGTAGGTTGGCGCTTTGTCGTCAGCATCAAGGATGCCATCGTTATCGTGATCCCAATCCGAGGTCAGTTCCGTGTTTTCGATTTGGTCGAAGTCCGGATCTGTTCGGGTGTCGTTATCGTCATCGTTGTCGATGGCGTCGGGTCCTGTGGACAAATCAGAGGGGTTGGCGATACCTTCGCCGTCACCAAAGTCGTCGTGGTCCCAAGGATTGGTGGAATTGCGATCAAAGCGAGTGGGCCAAAGCAACACTTCGTCTTCGTCGTGCATTCCGTCCTCGTCGTCGTCTTCATCGATGTCGTCTCGGGCACCNTCGTTGTCGTGGTCAAACGGAGCAGTGATGCTGGTTTGCAATTCGACAAGGTTGGTAATTCCGTCGCCATCCCAATCGTCGTCAGCCCAGTTCACAATACCGTCGTTGTCATGGTCCCAAGTGGATTGCTCTTCACCCCAGAAACAACCCGGGAGTTGTTCTTGGTCAACGTCCAAGCGGCCATCGTTGTCGTCATCGGGGTCTTCACCATCAGGGATAGCGTCGTTGTCGTTGTCAACGTCGTAGAGGCTTGGGATTCGCAGGCCTTGAGACATGATGCCTTGGTCCCAAACAGCTTGATAGAAGCCATCATCGTCAGCATCGGCATCGTTTCCGTCGTCGTCGTTATCATCGCAATTTGAACCCGTGAAGAAGTTCCCGTTGTTTTGTCCGGTGTCGTCGTCGAGNTCGAAGTTGCTATCAATTTCAAAGAAATCCCAAACGCCATCGTTGTCATCATCGACGTCAAACCAGTCAAAGATAGAATCGTAATCATCATCCAGATCGATGGTGGAGTTGGTGAAATCNCCGTCAACATCGCCATCGACATCGTTCTTGAGCAAGTCAGCTCCTAACTCGTCAGGGAAGTCGGCCTGNGGGCCATTGTCGCTGTTCCACTGCCAGATACCGGTCGTTAGGCCAATCCATGAGTTGTAGGCGTCTCGNTTNTCGTTGATCTGATTGAAGGTGATTCCAGAGTCAATGGTTCCATCTCCTCCAAAGTCGTAATGCCAGCAACCGATGCCTTCGACGGGGGTGCAGCTCCANTTACCCGAAGGGCCTCCAGTGGTGGGGCCTTGGTCAAACGCCGCATCGGGTCGGGTTGAGTAAGGGGCGCCAAATTGTGCATTAACGCCGTTGAGGGGCATTTTGTAGGCGAGCGCATAGGCNTAGCCACAAACGAACCCTTGGCCGAGGTTTCCTGCCGTCCAACCGCAGGTTGAAAGGTCGAAGGAACCGCCCATCTTGATGTCGTCAACATCGAGGGCCCCGTCGTTACCTTCGTCTTGGTCCCACCAATCNGGCATTCCATCGGCGTCTTGGTCAATGTCCAATCCGTTGATCAGTGAATCCCCATCGGAATCAATGTCCCAATCGTTTCCACCGTTGTAAGGCGACCATCGGGCAAAGAGGAACCAATAGAATTCAGGTACGGTACCCGGAGTGACCGGGTTGGTGGTACCGTCGAAGCCGTTGTAGTTGAGAACGACATCAGCGAAGGGNTTGTGTTGGAAGACAAGGTTCCAATGGTCGGTGGCGTTGGTCCCGTAGAGTTGGCTGTCGCCGGAGCCGTCAAGGTCGCCACCATCGTTCACAGGGTAGTAAGGCGTCGTGAAGGCGTCGGTGGCATCAAAATCAACCACGCCNCAATTGCCGTCATCGGGATCGTACAAGTCGGCAATGCCGTCGTTGTCGTCGTCCCAATCAATGCTGTTCTCCAGTCCGTCACCGTCCACGTCCGAATCCACATCGTTCGGGCCGTCATCACGATAGAGTCCACCGTTGATTTGGTGAAGGTCATTGTCGTTGTCAAGATCGCAATCCCAATCGATATCCAAAACATCGATGATACCGTCGTTGTCATCGTCAACGTCGTCCCAGTTGCTGATGCCATCGCCGTCCCAGTCGTTAAACTGAGAGAAAGAGGCTCGGCGGGTCTGACAACGGGGGTCAGGACTAACGGGGTTGGGGTTGGCCTGTGTAGGGCAGTTCCAAGAGGCGACATCGGAAGCCGTATCGAGTGGGAACGAGTCGTTCTCGTTCTCGATGTTGTCGTTGTCAAGGTCGTATGGCCGGTCGGCCCCTCCGACGGCGAAATTTCCGGGGTTATCTGGAGAGGTGGTGCCGCCCATGTCAGGGTCGAGCCAGTCATAGACGGCGTTGTAGTTCTGGTCGAACGGCCGGAGTCGGTCGTCGTCCAGGTCGCCGTCATAATCGATTTCACAGTCAAGTTGCCCATCGCCATCTCCGTCGCCACCAGGGACCTCGAAAATGGCCGTCGAAACGCTCGTGATGGTCAAGTTGCCTTTGTTATCGCCACCGTTCACGGTAACGGTGTCGCCAACGCTGTATCCGGATCCAGCCCGATTGATGGCCGCACTGGTGATGGCTCCTGCAGTGGCCGTAATGTCAACGGTCAAGCCGCTTCCAGAGTTCCCGGGGTTGGCCGTGGACACGTCAGTGCCGCTGTTGTAGTTCGCGCCGCTAGTGGAGATGCTGAAGCCGGTTACTGCTCCGTTCTGGACGCCAGTGTAATCGCTGGTTTGGTCACCGTTGGTGTCAATCTCAATGCATGTATCTGGGATACCGTCGTTGTCGTCATCGGGGTCAACCATGTCAAGAATGCCGTCGTTGTCGTCATCGGTATCGGCCGAATCC
>PAGK01000045.1 GCA_002704515.1 Methanobacteriota archaeon | reverse complement strand
TTGTTCTCCATTGCAGGCCACAACCTTCCCAACGGAGTGGCGTACCTGAACTACACCTTCCTTGAAATATTGGACGATGATTTCAAAAGCGTCGTTACCGAAGATTACGGTTCCAACGAAACGGTTCGCACCATCAACAAAGCTGACGCAAGCAACGGTCGTGCCTCCTTCAAAGCCCCTTATTCCGAGCTTCCAGAAGGCCACTATGAACTCAAATTCAGAGTCACCGTACATGAAGAACGAAACACCTCATCAAACATAACCCTCAGCCCGATTGTAAAAACAATCGAATTTGAACACACCATTTCCCAAGAGGCTTTGGCTTTCCTTCCATTCGTTGACGATGCAGAACATTCTGAAGTTCGAATTGAAGACGCTGGTCCCCGTTCCTGTTGGACCGTACAGGACCTCGGCGATTGGGGCTACATCCTCATGGGTGCAGAACTGGGAGGCGGGCGTGAAACCGCTATGTTGACCGGTGGCGCTGCGGGCATTCCAGCCTGGTGGATGGCCTTCATCTCGCTCTCCCTTTCGCTCATTACCCTGCTCATCGTCTATCCGGTGATGTACAAAGTCTACCATCAAGAATCTGACGACATTCTCTCTCGAGCGCACATCGCCAGAGTGGTCGGGGATACCGTGAACAAAGTCAGCGACCACCTCGGCATCGATGTTGACGACGACCTCTTCAAAACCGAAGTAAGAGACCTCTCGATCGACATCATGGTCGCCTACAAAAACACCGAAAATACACTCTCGGACGCCGCTGAGGTGCGCGCAGAACTGTTGCGAAGTCTACTTGAAGAATTTGCGATTTTCAGAGTGTTCAAACCGGTTCAATTGAACGTACGTGTCATCGGCGATGGCCAAAATATTGACTTTGATTCGGGGGTTGGAATCGGTGCTCGCGAAGAGGAGACAGACCTCAATTCCGAGCAACAAGACTACTCCAGTTTCTTCTCTGAATTGCATTCACTTTCGAGAATTGAAGACGACGTCCGTGATAGCTTGGATCTCTTCTTTACCCGACGCTCTGATGTCGATATGAACGGCGCTGTCGTCACAAGCGACGACCGTGTCATCTTTGTCTCCGTGATTTTCCGACCAACTCAACGCTTTGCATGGCTGCGATTTAACAAAACCTCCACTCAGATCAAGGACGAACTCTACCGTTTCATCCATGAGCGCAATGAAGACCTGCTTGGCTCTCAGGAACTCGTTGTCAAAACACGAAACGAGGTCTCGACCTTGGCCGACCGCTCCGGTGCGGGTCGGGTTGAACGTCGCTCCCAAACCGACGATGAACGCATTGTGGCGGTGGCCAAGCAGGACGGTCTAGGTGGCCGTGTTCTGCAGACAAAGTTCCTCGGCGACACGCTCTCTACGGTGGAATACATGGCCAATGAAAAGCGTGAGATGATCAACAAATGGGGATTCTGGGGCCTCATTTTCTTTGTTTGGATTCCATTCATGGCCTCCGGTGTGTTGGTGGGCGCCATGCTAGGGCTCCTTTCCCGAATGCAATTCATGCGCGTGCTGTTAGCAACGCTCATCGGTGGTTCTGTGGCCTCCATTACGTGGGCCTACACGGCCGAAGGCATTGTGAAATTCATGCACCAATACAAGCTCGAAGTGTTCATCCCATTGGTCATCGGTGTGTTCATCCTCATGGCCGTCCTCCACATACGCTCCACCAAGATGCGCCGCCAAACAGAACTGTTCGAGGACACGCTGCTCGATAACTTCCATGCTGACATCATTGCCAAGTATGGCGACCAATAGGTGAGTGCATGGACGCCATGACATCGTTTCAAGGCCGCGAAGGCCATGTTGGCGATCCTGTTCGAATTGGCATCGTAACCGTCAGCGACCGAGCCAGTCGAGGAGAATACGAAGACGAAGGTGGTCCAGCCATTTTGAACTTCGTTCAAGAAGCCATCAAAAGCCCCTGGACGGTGTTGTACCGCTGCGTCCCCGATGAGCAGGAAGCGGTGGAAGCAGCCCTCATTGAATTGACCGATGAACAGGAGTGCAGCGTGGTGGTGACAACCGGTGGAACCGGTCCTGCACCTCGGGACATCACGCCTGAAGCGACCGAAGCCGTCTGTGACCGACTCATGCCGGGATTTGGAGAACAGATGCGCGCCATTTCGCTGACCTATGTTCCAACGGCCATCCTCTCTCGCCAACTGGGTGGACTTCGCTCTAACCGACTCATATTCAACCTCCCCGGCCGACCAAAATCGATTCGTGAAACCATCGATGAAATCTGGCGAGCTGTGCCGTACTGTGTCGACCTGATGAATGGACCCTACATGGACATGGATGCCAAGGTCTGTGATGCGTTCCGCCCACCATCTGCACGACGTTAATCTCGTGCAGTCCAACACATCATGTTCATGTGCTGCATCCCTCTGGGACTGACAAGTGAGCGAAATGAAGGGAAACGTCTTGATTCATGGTGCAACGATGGTGCTACCGAATGAAACCGGTGCAGGGGACCTCCGTATTCGAGATGGAGTGATTCACGCCATTGCTCTTGGAGGAACCCTCGAGCCCATGGATGATGAATTGTTGGTCGACGGGACTGGCCTTCACTTGATGCCAGGAATGATTGACCCACAAGTGCACTTCCGAGATCCAGGCCAACCAGAAAAGGAAGACTTGGGTTCCGGCTCTGCAGCAGCCGTGAGCGGCGGCATCACCTCGTTCTTGGACATGCCCAACAACAAGCCTTCCATCACCAACCTCAAAGGCATGGAATCCAAACTCAAAACAGCCTCTGAGAAGTGCGTCAGCAACTACGGTTTCTTTATCGGAGCAACACCAAACAACGTCAGCGATTTGCAAGAGGCAGTTGGGACACCCGAGGCGCCCATCGCCATTCCTGGAATTTGCGGCATCAAGATCTTCATGGGTTCATCCACAGGGACGCTCTTGGTCAATGAACGCGATGCACTTGAAGCAATTTTTGAGGGTACTGGGGGCTTGATCGCTGTCCACGCTGAAGACGAAAAGCGAATGGATGAGCGTGTCAAACTTATCGAAGGACGCACTGATATGGCGGCTCATGCCGAATGGCGGGATGATGTCACAGCGCTCATTGCGACCCAACTGGCCGTTGAACTTGCCCAAGCTACAGGTCACCGTCTTCACGTGCTCCACTTGACGAGCGGCATTGAGGCTGATTGGTTGGAAGACATCACGGTTATGCCCTCAAAAGCGACCGGAGATGGAGCCATCATCACCACTGAGACACTGCCGCAACACCTTACCTTTGACGAAACCGATGTCGAAGAGCGAGGTACTCGGCTGAAAATGAACCCACCCATCCGCTACGCCAAAGACCGAGCAACCCTCTGGAAGCAACTCAAGGCAGGCACCATCCAGTGCATCGCAACCGACCATGCACCTCACACGCTTGAAGCCAAAGCGGAGGGATTCCCATCTGCACCAAGCGGGATGCCGGGCGTTGAGACCTCGCTCGCCGTCATGCTCACGCATGCCAAGGACGGGACCTGCAGCATTGAAGACGTGGTTCGATGGATGTCATCAAGCGTTGCTGACTGCTTCAACATGGTCGGCAAAGGACGTCTCGAGGAAGGACTTGACGGCGATGTTATCTTGGTTGACATGCAAAATGTCCGCGCTGTTGAGGATAAACACACCTGGACACGGGTCGGCTGGAGCCCCTTCAACGGAAAAGAATTGGTCGGTTGGACTCAAGTGACCATCGTTGGAGGCGTTCCTGTCTTCGAGCGAAACGAAAAAACGGGTCCGAAAGGGACCATTCTGGTTGAACCAGGCTCCGTTGGTGAAGCCTTGGTGATGACGCCTTGGCGCTAATTCAACCCGTAGAGTGCCCCGTACTTTCGCTCGACATAGCGCAAGAAGGGTTCTGGGCTCGGTGGCAAACCGGTCGCATCCTCGATGAGTTGTGCTGGTGAAACTTGGCTTCCGCGTTCGTGGATGCGAGGGCGCAACCAATCCAGCATTGGTTGCCAATCACCCGTTGCCACAAGGGCATCAATGTCGCCAAGTTCTTGAGCCATAGCTTCCAAAAGTTGGGCTGCATAGAGGTTTCCAAGGGTATAGGTTGGGAAATAGCCGAAGGCGCCCATCGACCAATGAATGTCCTGCAGACAACCCAACCGATCTTCGGGGACCTCAACGTCAAACCACGACTTGAACATGGAGTTCCACGCCTTGGGCAGGTCGTCAACCTCGAGGTCGCCGTTGAACAGTTGTTTTTCAATTTCATAGCGTAGCATCACATGCAAGTTGTAAGTCACCTCATCGGCTTCCACCCGAATAAAACCCTTCTCAACACGGTTGGCCAAGCGGTTGAGTGTATGCTCATCCCAATCGGGTGCGTCGGGGAAGGAAGAGCGGAACCAAGGAAGAACCACCTTCCAAAAGGCCGGTGTACGTCCAATCTGATTTTCCCAAAAACGGCTTTGAGATTCGTGAACGCCCAAAGAGACCGCTGCTCCTCGAGGCGTGAAGCGGTGCTGGTGGTCCAGCCCTTGTTCGTACAAGGCGTGTCCCGTCTCATGCATCACGGCATACAAACACGAAAAGGGGTCTTTTTCATCAAAACGGGTGGTGAACCTCGTATCGCCAGGCCAAAGACCTGCAGAAAAGGGATGGGTTGAGGCATCCATTCTTCCGGCTTCAAAATCAAAGCCCATGTTCTTTGAGACCGCCTCACAAAACGCTTTTTGCGCCTCGATAGGAAACGAAAGAGCAGCAGGAAGCGAGGGCATCTCAGCGGCGGCCTGTGCGCTCGTTATGGCTTGCAACAGGGGAACAAGACGCTCGCGAAGACCGGCGAAAAGAGGGTCATAATCCTCGACCTTCATGCCCACTTCGTATTCGTCGAGGAGAACATCGTACGGGGTTGAGGTTATACCCAGAAGCGCAATTTTTTCTTTGGTCATAGCGATCAAGTGACTCAGTGAGGGTTTGAAGGCCTCAAAATCGGATGCCTCACGAGCAGATTGCCAAGCAACCAAGGCCTCGGAACGTGCCTGTGCAAAGGATTCAACAAAGGATTTAGGCAAGCGTACGGCTTGATCATATGCACGCCTCATTTCCCGAACGTTCGCCGCTTGGTCGTCGTTAAGTTCCTCACGTTCAAGCGCCTCCAACAATTCACCCATTCGACCATCGGTGAGCTGTTCGTGCCGCTTACCGGCTAACCAAGCCATCATTTCACCACGAGAAGAGGCCCCTTTGGATGGCATCAGCACTTCTTGGTCCCACCCGAGGTGCCCTTGCAGTGCACTGAGGCGGTGAATGTCTTGAACACGCTGGTGGAACTCATCGTAGGCTTCCATGGGTGGTTCAATCACCTGTGCTTCTTCAAGACTCCCATCGTACAACAAGACCGATTTTCGCAGATGTTTGATTAAAAAAATGCACACATTCAAGAACATTTGAATGGTACCCCGAACATGGTCCTCCCGTTTCGCCGAAAAGATTCGGGGGGTGATGATGACGACCCGCTCGACCAGGATATTGAGGACATCATGAACGCAGCCGAAGGGCTCGGAGATGAGCATGAATCCGCTCAGGACGTACCTGCTGAAGTGGCTCCTGAGGAAGACGACATCGAATTCAGCGAAAAAATGGCGAAAAGTGCCCGAACCGTGATCGACATCTGCATGGACCTGCGGCGGGGGGAGAACATCCTCATCGTGTGTGACCCAACCACGACTGAAATCGGTCAGGCCCTTCACGATGCTGCAAGCATTCGTTCCGACCGTGTTCTGCTCATCGTTATGCCAAAAGGTCGCCACCACGGAGAGGAACCACCCGCTCCTGTAGCCAACCTCATGCGCCAACAACAAGTCGTTATCGCTCCCACGAGGTACTCCCTCCCCCACACACGTGCCGTTCGCCAAGCCATCAAGGACGGGTCCCGTGTAGCCACCATGCCCGGCATGACCGTTGAGATGTTTACCGAAGGTGGCATGACGGCCGATTTCAACATCATCAAGAAGAACATCGGGGAGATGAACGCTCAATTGCGTCGGAAGCGAATTGTGAACGTCAAATCCGAGACAGGAACAAACGTCACCTTCGAAGTCAATTGGAGAGAGTGGAAACTGGATGACAACGGAATCTGCAACCGTCCTCGAATGGTCACGAACCTGCCGGCTGGAAAGATTTTCACGCTTCCAAGAGAGGGCACGATGAACGGTACCATCGTGATCGATGGCTCATGGGATTCAAACTTGGTCGACGAGCCCGTCGTGCTTCAAATTGAAAACGGCTTGGTGGTCGACGTCAAAGGTGGCACGGCTGCGGCTCAAATTCGACAAACCTTCGGAGAGGCCGCTAAACGATTGAAGAGCAAAGACCAGGAAAACGTGTGGACCATCGCTGAGTTTGGCTTTGGGATGAACCCGAATGCTCGCCTTGCAGGCAATGTCTTGGAGGACGAAAAGCGACTCGGCACGGCGTATTTTTCGATTGGAGACAACACGACCCTCGGCGGTTCTGCCGCCGTTGGCATACAAATTTCAGGCGTGCTTGAGTCGCCAAGTGTTTGGTTGGACGAAACGGTGTTGTTTGAGAACGGTTCTTTTGTCATTCAATAGGGCGTTCAATAGCCAAGGTTTTGTTGGCCACAGACCGGACAAAAGCGCCAGTATGGGTCAAGACCAATTCCACAGTTCCTGCAGTGCACTCCAGAACGAATCGTTGGTTGAACCAGCGGCGCTTGGGGCTGGGGCCAGCCTTGTTGTTGCGGTGGCTGTTGAGGCCATCCTTGTTGCGGTGGTTGCTGCCAAGGTTGCTGTGGCGGCGGTTGAGGCGGTTGTTGGGCAGGCACAGGTGGAGCTTGTGCAGGAACGGGTTGCTCTTGAGCCGGAGGTTGTCGCTGTCCAAGTGGACGGCGCACAGGAGCGACGGGTTTGGGAAGCGCAGCTGTTTTTTCTGCTGCTGGGGAAGAGATGAATTCGGAGAGGGAAACCACACCGTCTCCGTCGGTATCTGCCTCAGCATGCAACTCCGTTGCCTCTTCGATGGTGGTTCCCGTAGCCTGGGCGAGTTCCTCAACATCAAGCGCTCCGCTTCCATCCTCATCGGCGGCAATGAAGTGCTCTGCAGCACTGACAAACTCAGGTTCATCCTCAACTTCCGGTTCGGGGGTTGAGGCCTGGGCGGGTTCGGATTCGGACACAAGTTCTGAACTAAAGGCTCCTGAAAAGGCGTCTTGGGTTGCCCGAGCGACTTGCTTTTCGCTCTCAATGTTCACGGCAGGTTCAGGTTCTACCTGCTGAACAACATCCGGCAGCGCTACGCTGCTGGAAGGTGGCACAGGGTCTGCTTCCACCGCTGGAATGGGAACTGAAGGTTCGGGTGAAGATGGAAGCGGAACCGGGACCGAGGGAGATTGAGCCACGGGTTCTGGCAACGAAGGAGATTCTGGAACCTCAACGGTGGCCGCAGCAGCCGTGCCGCTGGCAAGAGCGGGGATTGGGAGCACATGCCCGGCCACGTCAAGGGCTGCATCCAATTCTTGATTGATAGCAACGAGGGTTCCAACTGAACCCGCCACATCGTTCAGGAGGCTCTCAAAGCCACTCATGTACTTGATCACTTCATCCTTGGACCCTGTTTGATGGGCCACAGCGAAGAGTTTCATCATGCGCATCGGGTCGGCGAGTCGCTCGAGTTGAGCTTTGCTTGCTTCGTCAATGCTCGAGGCAGGTGAACCCGTTTCTCCACTTGAGTCAGGCATTCCAAGCGCCTGTAGAAGTGGGTCCGGCATGCTCATCAAACCGAGGTGTCCGGCGACGAGGTAGTAGATTTCTCCACCCTCGCACTGCATGCGTTCGCTGGCAGCTTCAAAATCAAAATCACCCGGGCGGAGCACGATGTCGGACAAGAGTTCGAAGAATTGAACCATGGCTTGCTCACGTGGCATGGCCATCATAGAGTGGAGAACATCGCTGGATTCAGTGACACCGAAGTAAGCAGCGGCATCATCCACCTCAATTCCTGGAGAGGTGGTTGGCATATCATCGGACATCCTTCTCTCTCCCTTTCTGTGGCCACCGCTGGCCCCCATTTAAGCCCTCATGAAGGTGTTCAATCACGCTTGTTCTTTGCGAGGTTGCAAATCGCTCTGGATTGTTCGGCCGTCCACCCCGTTTCTTGCAGTTGCATCAACATGGTTCGCTCTTGGTCGCCTTCGGCAAGTGCACCCGCAACCCAGTCAACTGCTGCATCTCGGTCTTCGGCCTGCCAATCCTCAAAGATGCTCAAATCAACGTTGATTTTGGCTTTTCGAACCTTCTTCCCGGAGGGTTCTTCCGACTCACTTACCACTTTCTTCTTGGCGGCTTTTTGTGGCGCTGCCGGCTTCTTTGACGCGGAGACCTTGCTTGGCCCTCGGCCCGGAGGTCCGCCTGAAGCTCGGCGAGATGGCCCGCTTGGAGCACGGCTGGTTGGGCCTCGTTCCTTGCTTGGTCCGCCACCGCTGGGTGGGGGGCTGTTTGGCCCTGAGGAGGTTTGTTTTGATTGAGGAGCACGCTGCGGGGCTGGACGTGAGCGCTGCGGGACCGCCGATGTGGTTCGATCCAACCGGTCA
Organism: Methanobacteriota archaeon; assembly: GCA_002704515.1. Taxonomy (GTDB): domain Archaea; phylum Thermoplasmatota; class Poseidoniia; order Poseidoniales; family Poseidoniaceae; genus Poseidonia. The sequence goes on along the minus strand of PAGK01000045.1, from coordinate 21,457 downwards.
AGGAAACTCTCCTCCTCATCATCGTCATCATAGAACTCATCGTATTCATCGTAGTCATCGTCCTCATCGTCCTCACGACTCAGGAGACGGGCGAGCACCAATCCCACGATCAGGAGTCCACCTAAACCACCAAGGACGAGCATGATGGTTCCTGCATCAACACCAAACAGTCCTTCCTCACCGTCGCCGGAGAGCGGCACATAGGGACAACCATCATCGTACCCGTCCACGCCTTTGGGATCGGTTGGGCAATTGTCTGCATCGTCCATCACACCATCTTGGTCTGTATCACGCTCTGAGATGTGGCAACCTTCCGAATCAACCTGCAAACCCGGTGTCGTTTTCGGGCAATAATCTGCATTGGTTGCACCGGCGACGAATTCACCAGGCCAAGAGGGATCACGGGTTGCATTCCAAGAAGGATTTCCCCAATTGTCTCCGTATCCATCGAAATCTGAGTCCCTCCATTGGGTTGCATCCCCTCGCAGCGCTGCTGGTTCATTTTCATCACGGTACCCATCGCCGTCATCAAAACATCCGCGGAAATCGATGTACGAGGTNCCCGTTTCTGCAGGGCAATCGTCGGCGTTGTTGGCTGGAGCAGGGTTGTCGCCATAGCCGTCGCCGTCTTGGTCAAACCACTGTGTTGCATCACTTGGGAAGGCGTCTCCGGTTTGGTTCACATGGAGTCCAGTAGCAGGGTCAACATCGTAGGTATAGACGCCACTGTAGCCATCTCCATCGAGGTCCGTATCGAGGGCAGTCTCATCNGTGNAGCCATTCGCAAGAATTGGGAATCCAGGTGGCGTATCGTCGCANGCATCGTCCAAGTCGGACAAGCCGTCGCCATCGCTGTCCCGTTGCGCTTGTGAGCATCCATTTTCGTCCACGTTTTCACCGGCACCTGTGTTTGGACAATTGTCCTCTGGGTCGTTGAGNCCGTCGCCGTCCGAATCCGACGTACGCTGTTCTTGACTGCANCCTTGGGNATCNGCANNNACNCCAGCNGGNGTNTTCGGACAGAGGTCNACGTTGTTTTTGACGCCNTCNTNNTCGTCATCGAGCTCCGATTGGGANCATCCNTCNTCGTTCACCTGCTCTCCNGCGGGTGTGTTTGGACAGAGAAGGTCAAGTTCGTTGATCAGGCCGTCACCGTCATCATCGTTCACATCGATGATTCGGCATCCAATCCCATCCGTTCCGTTGAGGACGCCCGGGACCGTCGGGCACAAATCACCCTCAAACCCGACGGGGTTATCGCCGAAACCATCGCCGTCTCGGTCTTTGGATTGAGTTTTCTCGTCGGGGAAGGCATCGCCGAGTTCGTTGAAGCGCAGGCCAGTGTCCGGGTCAACATCGAAGACATAGGCGTCGGTGTAGCCGTCGCCGTCGGCATCAGGGCAGCCATAAGCATAGACCGTCAAATTCCGGCGAGAAGAGTTGCCCCATTCAGTGGGACAAGCATCGATTTGGATGCCTTCTGCATTGGTTCCGTTGTAGTATTCGGTCCAATTGTCTGCATAACCATCGTCATCGGTGTCATTCGCCGCTGCCTTTCGTTGGGGGAATCGGTCAGGGTTTGTGGCGTTCTCGGATTGGTTGTCACCGTANCCATCGCCATCGGTGTCCTTCCATTGTGTCGAATCCAAGGGCCACACGTCCGCCCCGTGAACGGTGGCGTTCCATTCGAAAATGGTACCTTCATCGGAGGGGTCGCTTGCTCCGTCGCCATCGCTGTCCAAACAGCCGTTTCGGTCACGATAGGATTCACCATAAGCATANGGGCAATAATCACCGAAGACCGTGTCTGTGTCGTTGTCACCATAGCCATCCTCGTCGTAGTCAGCATATTGAGAGGCAAGATACGGGAACAGGTCGCCGCTGTTGGCGTTTGGGTCAAGGACGGTGGCACAACAATCCACCCCGTGGTTATCGCCAAAGCCATCACCATCGGTGTCAAGGGCTTGCTTCCAATTGGAGTAATATTCGTCGCCATCGAGGTAGCCTTGCAAGTTGTCCGACCAACCATCCTGGTCACGATCTTCGCAACCAAAGCGGTCGATCCATGAGGTCCCTCCTTCATCATCGCATCCATCGATGTTGTCTCGGAACCCGTCGGTGTCGTAATCATCACATCCTTGGTAGATAAACGACGACAGACCTGAATCAGTGGGACATGCGTCGGGAAGAGGTCCGAGGGGGTTATCACCGTAATTGTCTCCATCACTGTTCATCCACTGGTCGGGAACACTCGGCATCTCGTCAATCATGTCAAAGACAAGGTCACGGTCAGCGTCTGGGTACAACCGAAGCATGATCACATCGTTATCGACTTCATCCCAGTACGCCATGTGAACGGTTCCATTGGCATCGACGGTGGCATGAACCGGATGATTGGCCACNATGTCTCCGAATTGAACCGACATCCAAGGTCCNGTTTCACCTGAGGCATGGTCAAGTTCAACGCTGTTGAAGATGAGGTGNTGGTTGGTTGGGTCGCTGGTGAACAACACCAAATGGTCTCCTGCATGATGCACATCCCAAGCACCGTCGACCGCTGCNGCTGGACGTTCTGCAAGCGAGGTCCAANCCCCGCTGTTGTTCAGGCCGTAAACCGAAGAGATGGCGTTTCCGCGCACAGCGAGCAAGGGATGGGTTCCTCCACTGACATCAAGGCGGTATTCGTCGTTGGTACCGCTTGGTTGCGGCACCGTGTGTTCCTGCCAAACATCGCTACCCGGCCATAATTCATGGACACTGAGTGTACCATCGGTGGTTAAGGCCGCCAACAAAAGCGATCCATTGGCCAAGACGGTCAGCCCAAGTTCACTGTCCAACTCCGTGTGGTTGGCAATGTCGTGCTTGCTGAGTGCCGTTCCATCGTAGACCCAGACGGCCAGATTGGAGCCTGTGCCGTTGGAAGCGACCAATCCGATAGCAAGGGAATTGTTCGAAAGGACGGTCGTCGGGTGCTGAATGGACAGCGCCTCGCCTTGTTCACCAAGGGCGNTGAGCGACCAACTTGAACCACCAACAGCCAACTCGAGCTGGTCGGTGGTGTTGTGGCGGTAGACAAGATGGGGCGTGTTTTGGTCATCAACATGGACTTCAATGGCCGAGGCCAGCACAGCGCTGGTGCGAACCAATTCAGAAGACCAACCGCTTGTGGACTGCGTGGCAGCGAAGATTTGATTTCCAAGTCCCGAGGTGTAAGCAAGAACTTGTTTGTTATCATGAGTCGCTGTTGAGCCAAGCCATTGCCCCATAGTACCCGTGGTTGCAACATCCTGTTCAAGCGCCGTCATGGACGTGGTTGAGTGGAAGGTCATGTGAGAGGTGTTCTCGATGATCAAAACTGGCTGCCCAGAAGAGCGAACGTCGAAGGAAACACCGAGATGGCTCGTGTTGAGGCTGACGATGGACTGGTGAACCCACTGGCCACCAGGTGTGCCATCGTTCATGTGTTCGAGTTTCGAGACATGGGTTCGCAAGGCGTCAACGTGAGTAAAGACAAGACTGGTTTCACCCCGACCTGCTGTTCCAACGTGGACATCGTCAACAACACCTTGGTAGGCAAACGAGATTGATTCCCAATCACGTTCACTCAACATCAGGTAGGTCAAACCGTATGCATCCCCCCGGTCCGAGGAGCGCAGGGAATAGATCAACTCGCTCAGGCCATCACCGTTGATGTCCCCGTTGCTTGCGATTCGAAGGCCGAGGCGCTCGCTGCTGTTTCCTTCAGCAAGCAATTGTCGATCATCGCTTAGACCGGTGGCCGAACCGAGGAAGATTTCAAGGCGGCCCGAGGAAGAACCCATGCGGCTTGAAATGTAGACATCATCGTAGCCGTCTTCGTTGATGTCACCGGCCGGGGCGATGGATTCGCCGATTCGCGAATTGGGCGTTGACGGTGAAAATTGCCAATCAGCCTCGCCGGGAAGGGACTGGTTTGTCCCTTCGAAGAGCCAGAGGGAACCCGTGCCAAAGCCTTCTGATCCGTTGAGCGGTTCGGTGATAATGTGCTCGTCAAAACCATCCCCGTTGACGTCGCCCACACAGGTCACAGATAGACCAAACAGTCGTCCCTGAATGAGCGAAGCGAGGGTATGGTCGGCAGATCCATTGTAGCCAGATGAAGAACCGAAGAAGTACTCCACCGAGGAGTAGGACAGGGTGCTCTCATAGGAACCCGTGTTGCCCACAATGAGCTCATCATAACCGTCGTTGTTGACGTCGCATCCTTCCAAGGAACGACCAAACAAATCTCCGTCCTCGGTTTGGGTGAGGTTTCGTAAGGGCGACAACCCCGTATCGTTGCCCGAATAGAGGTTCACCTTGCCGTGATCGGTCTGCGAGGGGCTTACGACGACGCTGAAATTGCGAGCCGTAGCGGCCAAAACATCACCACTGTTGGGTTGCTGGAGGGCAGCGATTGAACTGCCCAACGACTCGTTTTGGGTTCCCGTGAGGTTTGACCAAGGGGAAGGGGAAAGACCGGATTGATTTCCGAGGAAAACATGAATCAGGCCGTGGCGTGCCTCTGCATCGGTGCTTGGAGCCCACCCCGGAGAACCAATCGCCAAATCGGGGATTCCATCGCCATTGAAGTCGCCAATGTCCATGCCGGCTCCATAATGAGCGTCGTCATTTTCGCCTGCCAGAATGAGGTCGGGAAGGGCAGAAAGGCCCGCTGATGAGCCATAATGAACGTTGACTCGTCCGTTGTCTTCCATGTTGACCAGGTCAGCGTGTGGAGTCGATACCACGAGATCATCAAATCCATCATGGTTCAAATCGGCCATGAGCATCAGGCCCTCTTCTTCATCCAGTTCACCTTCCAGTGCATCGGAAGGCACGGGGTCAACCCGCCCTGAATCTTGTCCGGTCAGTGAACGGATGAGATCGATGGAAAAAGAAGCCCCGGATTGTGTCGCGGTGGCAACCTGCTCGATGTTGTTGGCGTCGAGGTCCATCCCAAGGGCATCAACGAGGTCATTGCTTTGCAAGAGGATACGCCGGTCGTGGTCCATACCGTCCACTCGGAGGAGAATAATCTCCTTCGTGGCGGAGCGTGAGTACAGAATATGGGCAACACCGCCGTCGTCGATTGAAAGTTCGAACTGCTCCCCTACCGGTCCAGCATCCAACAAGGTATGCTCCCAATAAGCGCCACTGAAGTTTACCTGATGCAGGGAACCGGAGGAGGTCCTCATCAATCCCCATTCCAAACCTTGAGGTGTAATATCGAGCGCCAAGTGGGTCGGTGAAACGTCTTCCATGATGGTACGAGTGTGCCATCGTGCTCCGTCAAAGTAGGTTGGGCTTTGCATGGCGTAGCGCCCCATTTTGAGGTCGTCTCCATCAGCGTAAAGCACTCGAGGGAGTTCGTTGGCCGTGACACCGATGGCGCAATCGACCAACGTTGAGGCGTTGGCGGTTGCTACGGTGTCAACCAGCGTGTTGGTCCACACACCGGTTGGGCGATGAATGGCCGTGCGAACCGTGCCTTCTTCGGTGCTCCAACAGAGGTGGGTTTTGTCAAAGCGCGTCAGTTTCATGTCCGGCGTTCCATGGTGTTCGCCGTATGAGAGGTTGAGCGTTTCGCTGGACCACAGGTCAAACATGGATTCCTCTCGCACCGAGGCTTGGACCAAACCATCAACGTCAATGGCCATCCCTCCAAGGTCGTGGCCATACCCTGAGGTCGCTGAAAACGGCCCACTGAATTGCACAACTTCAGTCTCATCAAGGGATGCATCGGGGAGGTTGGCCGAAAAGAGTGGCCCCATGAGCGAGAGAACGAAAACCAAAACCAGCAGGACGCTTTTTGTTCCATTTTTCTGAAAACCAACATCCGCCATGGCGTAAGCACGGCCGCCAACCTTGAAAATCATTGTTCACCTTTGACTTGACCCCCATAGGGGGTCATGGCTGTCCATGGAAGCGTACCGTTGACTTGAGAAAGGGGCGAACCTACCCGTCTTTGTGCCAGGTCAAACATGTGTCGTTTTTTCCGCTGGAGAATGGGCTGAGGATGATGTCGTCATGGCTTTGGTTGAGCGAGCGGACGTGGTGTTGGCCTGTGATGGCGCCTTGGTCAAATGCCTCAATCGAGGCATTCGTCCTCAAACGGTCATCGGCGACATGGATAGCGTAGAGCCCGAAGTTTTGGAAAGTTTCAGAGCAAACGGAGGCCTTGTTGATCTCCAAACCAGCCAAGAAACAAATGACCTCGAAAAGGCGCTGGCATGGGTTGAGAAAAGTGGCATCCAAGTTTGCACCATCGTTGGAGCTACCGGAGGAGACCCGCAACATGAGTGGGCGAACCTGATGGCATGTGCGGGATCAAATTTGGACATCAATTGCGAGGGTTTGAGCCACGTTTATCGCTTTGTTAAATCCGGAGAAGGCCATTCTATAGAATTGGGCCTGGGCACCGAGTTTTCTCTCTTTGCCATGCCAGCAGCGCATGAAATTCATCTCTCGGGAGCGCAATTTGAACTCAAGGGTTCATCCATGACATTTGGCTCCCAAGGGGTACACAATGTCGCCACTTCAGCGGGAGTGAACCTTTCGTTCATGCACGGTCGCTTGATGGTGTTGTATCCTCGTCCATTGTTGACTTCGGAAGGAAGGACCGGAGCATAGCCGAATAATCTTCGACGCCGTCCCATTCCTGTGATTTTTGGTCGATTCGAGCTTTTTCCAGGGTCGCTTCAAGCCCGCCCCAGTCTTCAATCAACTTGAGCTTAAAGGCTGCTTTGGGCGTGTAGCCGGGAAGGAAATTTCGCCACAAGAAAGGGATTCGACCCGGAGTCACTTGATTGACAATGCGCACAATTGAGGTGTTGCAGGTGGTCAGAAGCGAATGGTACCATTCAGGGTTGACGGCGAGGTCGTTCAATTTCTGAATCATCCCCATCAACAATTCTTTGTTCTTCCCAGGGGGTGTCATTGCCCTGAACATGTAATCCTTGTTGCCTCGACCGTGGGTGCGCAGGCCAGTCACATCTCGCTCAAAGCCCACGAGGAGGTAGAGCTCATAGGCACGCCACAAGCCGTCCCAAGGATGGTAACGCTCACCTTTTTCTCGCCGAGATTCAAACGAAAATGAAAGGCAGGTACCCTCGCCAAACTCGAAGGTCAAGTAGGTGTGGGCGAGCCCCTTAATCGAATGGAAGTGGTCGACAATGAACCATACGTCCTTCAAATCGTCGAGGTCAACATGGACTTCATCCGCCCAATTTTCATCCCGGTCCTTGGTGGTGCGCCATGTGAAATCACGGACGTTGTGAAACGTGATCTTTGAACCTTCAACCGTGGCGGTCGTCAAGTGCTCACAATCAGCAGCCCATTCCAGCCCCAACGAGGGTTCAAGCGGGCGAATGCGAGTGTTCCAAACATACAACAGCCGAAGACCAACCAAAGCGGCCACTGAACCGAGGAGAATCAACAAACCTTGTACGAAATCCATCTATTCCCACCTGTGCCAAATACGCCATTCGCGGTCCCACCAATCAACCTCGCCTCCCGGGTGTTGGCGCCACAAGTCCCCTTGATCGTCAACGGTTGTTGGTAATCCCTCGGTGTCGGGAGAGCCATCTGCGAGAACTTGTGGGGTTGGTCCGAGGGAAGGCAATTCAAGAGCCTCAGGTTCTCGACTTCGAACGAGCAGAACGAAGACCAGTATCGAAACCACCAGAGCCAACGCCCCAATGGAGAACCAGCCAACGGATTCGGTTTCCGTATCTGAACCAAGGGAAGTGGATGGCAAACTGTCCCGTTCCTCAGCGGTCAAATCGACGCCAGGAAGACGGATGAGGTTGGTTCCTTCCGTTGAGGAAATCATTTTCTCCGTGATGACTTCAAGGGTGATTAAGTAAGCACCTGCAGGAAGGTTGGAACAATCCAAAACCGTGGAATTGGCCCCTGCTACCACTTCTCCCTTCACTCTCCAAATCTTGGTCAATCCTGCTGGTGCACGGCCATCGGTCAATTCCATGCGCACGTTACAAGGGGTTTCCGTCGTATTTTCATGACCTGAAACGGCCAGGGTGAAGAGCGGGGCTGGCCGGTTTTCAATGGTGAAATTGAGGTTGCTCTCGGCTGTTTGCCCAAGCCCGTTTCGGTAGGTTTCTTTGAGCTCATAATCACCTGCGGGCCATGATGAGCAATCCAGTGTGTGGTCGGAATCAAGCACGCTGAACGGTGCTCCCGTGAAGGTTCGAACGCCAGTCTCTCCGTAGCGTGGTCCTGTTTCGTCACCAAAGTTGCGAACGATTTCACATTGCTCCCCGGTTTGCAACATTGACCCGGCATTCAAGTCAAGGTCAACACGAGGAACCTGCAGCGCTGGGGTGAGGACAAAGGTTGGGAGCGGGTAAGAAGCGATGAATTCACCGTTTTCATCAAAGAAATCCAACCGAAGGTTGTGTTCTCCTTTGGACCAAGCATCGTAGACAAGCGTGATGTTGGTTTGGCCCACAAAGGCCACTTCTTGAACCTCGAGCACCTCGCGCTCCTTGTGAAGGCCTCGGAGTTTAACGATGAGTTCATTTGAGGCTGCGGTAGAGTTCAAAACCACCACCACACGAACCGCATCGATGTCGCCATCTTGGTCGGTATCAATGGTGTCGTTTCGCAAAGCAAGCACGGCAAGGCCCTCCTCTGCGAGACGTTCCTCTGTTGACAATTCAGCTCCGACCGATGTGATGGGAAGAAGCAAGCAAGCCATGAGAAGGGCGATCAGCATAGCTGAGGCGCGGCGGTCAAACATGGTCATCACCTCCTTCGGCGTGAGGGAGAGGTGGAAGTTGGTCCAGAGGTATCAGTTGTGGAACTGGTTCACCGATGCCGGGTGAATTCATCAGCTCGGTCTCCTTGTCCAGCATGAGTTGTTCAAGCAGTTCACTGCGTCGCTTCGTCCCCTTGACCAACAAAGCGCCGAGCGCTCCCAGAAGGAAGCCTGTGCCCATGACACCGTAGGTGAGCCAAGACGCTGCAGGATCTTCTCCCATGATGGCGATGGCTGCGGCAAACTCACCGTAGGAATCTGACCAACCGTCGCCGTTACCATCTGGACAACCTTGGAGGTCGCGTTCGGACGAACCCGACTGTTCTGGACAATCGTCTCGGAACGCACCCAAAGGCAGGTCGCCGAACCCATCTTGGTCGGTGTCCTTCCATTGGAGCGCCTCGGTTGGGAAGGCATCCGCCGAACCGAATGGATGAGCGGTCCAGGTCTCGGTCGGATCGGACCAACCGTCGCCATCCGTGTCCCTGCATCCGAGGCGGTCGAGAAGAGAAGTCCCGCGCGTTTCGGGACAAGCATCGCCTTGATGGCCTACCAATCGGTCACCGTAGCCATCACCGTCTGAATCTCGCCACTGCGTGGGTTCGTGGATGAAGGCGTCGCCAAGGTCGGACCAACCATCGCCGTCCGTGTCCTTGCACCCCCATCGGTCACCACCGGAAGAAGGCCCGACGGAAGTTCCCGCCACGGAGGGACAAACGTCCGCCGTAGTTCCTCGCGGGTTATCCCCGCGTCCATCACCATCAGCGTCGTGCCATTGTGTCGAATCTTGTGGCCAGGCATCGCCTGTGCCACCTGGGCTCGCAAGCCAGATGGATGTGGGATCCGACCATCCATCACCGTCTTCGTCAGGACAGCCCCAACGGTCGAAGGTGGATTCTCCCTGGGTTGTTCGGCAGCCGTCTGGCCGGTACGATGTTCGCCATGTTTGCCCATCAAAGTATTCCGTATTGTCGCCGAATCCATCATCATCGGTGTCATGCCATTGCGATGCATCGTCGGGAAAAGCATCCGCAAACCCACCCGGATGAGCAATCCAGAGGTCGGTTGGGTCGGAGAATCCGTCTCGGTCGACGTCGCGACATCCGAGCCGGTCAAAACGGCTGATCCACCCCGAATCAACTTCCTCAGGAGTTGAATAGGTGCATACATCGCCCTCAAAGCCTGTTAAATTGTCTCCATATCCATCGCCATCTGTGTCGCGATATTGAGACGGTACGAACGGGAAATCATCGATTTGAGTTGCTCCATAGGTTTGGTTGTCACCCCATCCATCCTCGTCGGTATCTCGCCATTGGGTCGGATTGAACGGAAAGTCATCAATTCGTTGAGCCCCCATGGTTTGGTTGTCGCCCCAACCATCACGGTCGGTGTCCAACCACTGGGTCGGTTCAAGCGGGAAAGCATCCGAACCGTTGTTGATCGTCCAGTTTTCATCACCATCGGAATAGGTGTCCATGTCGGTGTCAACACAACCGTAGCGGTCTGCGAAGGATGTACCTCGAATGAAGGGGCAAGCATCGGGTTCGGAAGCATTGCTAACGAACTGGCCAATCTCCCAAAGAGCGCGACTGGCGTTCAACGATGGGTCGTCCCAGTTGTCGCCGTAGCCGTCTTCATCGGTGTCGTTCCATTGCGAGGAATCGTAAGCAAAGGCATCACCTTTGCCTGCTGGGTGGGCGAACCATGCCTCGTAACCGTTCAAGCCGCCCGGGTCCGGATCAGAATACGAATCACCATCGGAATCCACGCATCCGTAGCGGTCAGAAGACGAATAGCCACGGCTGAACTGACAATGATCCCCCTCGAACCCCTCGAGGTTATCACCGTAGCCATCGTTGTCGGAATCAAGCCACTGCGATGGTTCACTGGCAAACGCATCAGCTCCATTTTGAACACCCCACCCGCTGTCCGGGTCGGACCAGCCGTCGCCATCGGAGTCCGTGCAACCGGAGCGGTCGTTGGTGGACGTCCCCACCAAGTAGGTACAGTCGTCCTCGGTGTCAACGAATCCATCTTCGTCAGAGTCTCGGTTGGTCTTGTCAATGGAAGGCGTCAGCGTGTAATCAAAGCCGTCGTTACACCATGAGTCCTTTCCCTCGACTTTCAGGGTAATTTCACCGGCCGTTGAAAGGGTGGTTGAGAGGGTGGAGGTTGGTGAACCATCGTCGACATTTTGTGAAACAGAGCCCATCTTGAAGGTCCCATCCCAACCGTCTCCCGGGCACCACCATGCAGGATTGCTCATGCTTCCTGAAAATGTTACTTGGACGATGTCTCCCATTTTGCCTTGAATTTTCCAGTAATCTTGTTTATCCCTCGGAGAACAGCCATCGGGATCGCAAACGTAGCCGCTGGATGAGACACCATCGGTCAGCGTGTTGGCGCTGGTCTCGGTATCGTCGGCGCTCGCCAGCGGCAAATGCAAAAGGGCGAGGCCGAGGAAAACCACGAGCACGAAGCGACCGCCCATGTTCGCTGATGGAGAAGCCGATTATCAAAAGCACCCCTACGGGGTGTTGCGCTGCTCATGGCAGTTTTTGCTTTCCGAGGCACTGTCGAAGGCACGATTCGAGGCGGTCATGTTGGAAGGCAAACCCGCTGTCCTGCAGCCGTTTTGGAAACACGCGCTGACCGCTGAGAACGAGGGCCTGAGCCAATTCGCCGAACATGATTTTGAGCACAAATCCCGGAGCGGGTGCAAACCACGGTCGGAGCAGCACCTTGCCCAGCGTCTTAGCGTACTGCTTCTGAGTCACCGGTTCAGGAGCGGTGAGGTTGTAGGGTCCGTCGCAGGCCTCGTTCATCATCAGATGGTAGGTGGCGTAGATGTGGTCGTGGAGTGAAATCCATGGGTAATATTGGCGACCTCCGCCCGCAGGACCACCTGCGCCGAGAAGGGTAGGAAGCATGAGTTGTTGCAAAGCCCCGCCCATGGGCGTGGTGACAAGTCCAGTGCGCAACCAAACGGTGCGTATCCCGAGTTCTTTAGCCGGAGCGGCTGCGGCTTCCCAGGCTTGACACATTTCAGAAAGGAAATCATCACCTGGAGAAGAAGATTCAGTGAGCGATTCGTCACCACGATTGCCGTAGAAGCCCACTGCGGAGCCGCACATGAAGGCCTTGGGTGGTTGCTCGAGCGTTGCAAAAAGACGAACAAGATGCTCGGTCGGCACCGTTCGACTGGACCAGATACGTTCCTTTCGCTGTGCATTCCACCGTTTATCGCCGATGCCCAAACCGGCAAGATGGATGACGGTGTCAAACCCTTCGAGGCTGCCTTCAATGACCTCGCCCTTGCGGTCGTCCCAAACCACGCACGGTTCGTCAACAACATCGGAAGGCAAAACGGTGGTCGGTCGAACCAGTCGGGTAACATGATGCCCACCCGCTTGTAGGAAAGCACACAACTGCATTCCAATCAATCCTGTAGAGCCACTGACCAGGACCTTTTGCTTGGGTTGGTCGGCATACTGTGAGATGCGCTTGATGTCTTCTTGAACACGCAACGTTCGGTAGGCAAACATCTGCTTCATGCGCCCTTTCACCGTGAATGGAGCGGTCCAAAACGTGAGTGGATGGAGCGGGAGTTTCCATTGGATGGTGTCATGGATTTCGCTGGTCTTCGCGCTGGTTGACACAAACCGGTGCTCGTGGTCCCAAGCGCCAAAGGGACCTTTCTCCATGACGTCGTTGAAGACTTCTCCGGAAACCACGCCGTAATGCCGAGCAACCCATGTGGGCCGAAGCGGTCCAAGCGTGATCTTGAATCGTGTGGTCGCATCATTGACAAGAGCTCCAGCCTCAACGGGACGGATGCCTTCCCATTCGGGCATGATTCGTCGGAAGGCTCCTTTGCTATCGTACCACGACCAAACGTTCTCCACTGGAGCATCGTAGGTGGCGATGTGGGAGTACGTCGGCATGCAAAACACTCATTGGTGGGCAGAATAAAATGAAGGCCCCGAGCCCAGGACACTGGTTGATTCGCTCGATTTCGTGTACTTTTCCACGTAACCTTTCGTTTTGAATTTTCGAGCCGTTGAAGCACTGGTCATGCAACGAACCTTCCCGTACACGGCTCGTTCCGTCCAGCCTCGATCGAATTTCCCCATGACCCATCCGATACCGGTGTACGAGTTCGGGTCGCGGCCGTCCAGCGCCCATCGGTCATTGAGCGCAATCATCCAGTCCATGGCCGTTTGTGGATTTGGAGACCATTCGAGAATTTTCTTCCCCCAAAGCATTCGCAAGTAATTGTGAATGATGCCTTCCTGTCGAAGTTGATTTTGAGCGGCGTTCCATAGAGGGTCGTGGGTGGTTGCCGTCTCAAGTTCTTCGAAGGTGTAAAGGTAAGGGCGTTCGTCTTTTTCGTGCTCGGCCAGCGTAGTTTTAGCCCATTCAGGGAGAGAGTCGTATTCCGTGTGATTTTCAATCATGGCACAATGGATGAACCCAATGTCTCGCCATGTGATGATCTGGTCGAGGAAAGCCTCCACCGGTTCGGGCAAACCCCACCATCCTTGACGCCGTCCGTCATTGGGAGAGTTGACCATGCTGACATCCCAACGATGGTGGGTGAAAATATCGTGAAGGATGGCGTGGACGCTGATATGGCCGTAATGGAGCCAAGGTGAGAGCCCGCTTGCACCACGTTCTTGTGGTTCGTTACGCTTTTCATGGTAAGCTTGCAGTCGCTCGGCGAAGAATTCCTTCCACCGGCGCCGGCCTTCGATGTAACCCCCTTTCTTTCCGTTGACTGGACGGACTTCATGGTCAATGCTAAGGGTTGAAAGCGCCTCTCGTCCGATGTCACCTCCTTCCGAAACACGCCACAAGAATTCGTAAGGCGTCATTGGCGTGTTGGTTTGGGCAAAAATGGCCCGAGGAGCAGCAGGGTCCATTTGAGGAAGGTCATGTGCGTCCTCAAGCGGTCGTTGCTTGGGGAATTCATGCATGTGTTCACGAATGGTTTTGTGGAGGTGACGACGCAATGAATACGCCGTTGAGAAATCGCGCCCTTGGGCTCTCATGGCCATGAAACCATTTGAGTCAACGACGTGGATTTCGCACGGGATGACGGTTAGAGCGGTGTCAAGTACGTGCTTTGGGTAATACGTGGGGTAGTCGTCAATGACGCACAATCGTGCGTGCTCAAGCCATCCTTTGAGGAGTCCGGATGCTTCTCTGCGCTTGGTTTCAACGTACGGAATGTAGGTGACGCCAGATTGGGAAAAAGCGCTGCGATTATCGACCATGCCTTGCAAGACGAAGGTTGAGATTCGGTCGTTGGCCCATCGGTGTTGGAGGGCTAGGCATTCGATCACGACCAATGGAACCTGATGCTGTTTGGCCAAGTCAATGGCGTGCTCAAGAGCATGGTTCCATTGAGAGCGTCGTGCAGAGGTCATCCAGTAGACGACCACGTCTCCGTGTGGATTAGGAACGCCGTGGATCTTGACTCGGCTGCTTGGAATCATGAGGCATCACCTAGCCGGAGCCGTTCTGTTTTGCTGGTTCTGTAGACCGCATACGGATTTGAACGAGGAGTCAAGCCTGCAAGATTGGGCATGAGGCTACGCCGTGTCAATCCGTCAATGGCCAGCTGGTGCATGGTTTCAGAGACCCATTCGATGGATGCACACTGTGCAAGCGTGAACCATTTGATCGAGGAAATTTCGTCGTTAGCGTGGCCTTCGACGTCCCCTTCGACGTGGACGTCGTAACACAGGAACACGGCAGGACGATCTTTTCGAAGCGCTGTTCGCACGCCAGCCAGCCCCATCACTTGGCCTTGGTGGCCGGTTTCTTCGTTGAGTTCTCGCAGTGCTGCCGTCTCGGGGCTTTCCCCTTGGTCGACGCGGCCTTTCGGTAATCCCCACCTTCCCTTGTGGGCACCGCTTGCCTCCTGGACAAGAAGAATCGTCCCCGTGCGGATGACTCTTGCGGCGACGCCCAAATCACAAATTAGGCTCGTCATTAGAGTGCATCTTCACGACCGAGTATATGAAACACGGTTTGGTGCCCTGTAAGAAAAAGACGAGTGTTTATATAGAAAACTCGGCGATTTTTGTAACATGGAAAGTCCCTACATTCGCTACACAGACAACTCACCTGACGCAGACGCTGTTCTGCCCACAGCCTTCGGAGATTTTCGAATCCGTGCTTTCCGCGACCCAGGAGACGGAAAGGAGCATGCAATCCTCTATGTAGGAGACCTCAGCGAAGGCTCTCCCTTGGTTCGAGTGCACTCGGAGTGCCTTACCGGTGATGCTTTTCACTCGCTACGATGTGACTGCGGCCCACAACTTCACGCTTCAATGAAAGCCATTCAAGAGCGTGGCCATGGCGCCATTGCTTACATGCGCCAGGAAGGGCGCGGGATCGGACTCTATTCCAAAATGCAAGCCTATGCACTCCAAGACATAGGCATGGACACCCTCGACGCCAACCTTGCATTGGGGCTTCCTGCTGACGCACGAAAGTATGACTTCGCCGCCGAAATGTTGTATTCAATGGGCATTCAGTCAATCGAACTCGTCACCAACAATCCTGACAAGCGTGATCAACTGACCCAATACGGGATCAAGATTTCCAACCGTGTGCCCATCATCGTCGGGCAGTGCGCTGAAAACCAACATTACATGCAGACGAAAGGCTCCAGGATGGGCCACATCCTACCAACAGAGGGCTGAGGATGCGCACGAACATTGTTGGACAAGAAGCCCCGCGATTCGTTTTGGAAAATGAACACGGTGAAGTCTTTGACAGTCAGTCCCTTGAAGGAACATGGCGAATCATTTTCTTCTATTCAAGGAACAACTCACCTACCTGCAAGCGCGGATGTTTGACGTTCAAGGAACAACACGACCTCTTCGCCTCGGTCGGATGTTCGATCGTCGGGATAGGACCCGGAACGACCGAAGAACTCGCTGGATTCAAAGCCAACCTTGGCGATCTCCCGTTCCCCCTGCTCGCCGACCCGGAAAGAGCGGTCGGGAAACAATTCAACGTTCCAGTTCACTTGGGGCAGTTTCCAGCTAAATCCTCGTTCCTGGTCGCACCAGACAACACCATTCGCTATGTCTACGATTGGCTCTTTCGACCTCGCCGCCACGTTGCTCGCATCTTGGCTGATATTTCGCAGGTCCGAGGTGATTCGTGATGTGGGACGAGTTGCTCTTGGAAGCAGGCCTCAATGAGCGTGAAGTCCGCTCTATTATGATCCTCGGATCGCGGCCCAAGATGAAAGCCTCCGAGTTGGCGAAGGAACTGAACACGACACGATTGGATGCCTACAACAGCCTCTCCCGCCTCCAAGAAATGGGCATCGTCACGGCCACCGCCGACCGCCCAATGCTGTTTTCGAGCCTTCGAATCAATGAAGCCATGGAACACATCATCCAATCACGCAGGCAGCAACTTGACCGCCTTGTGGATGGTTTTGACGAACTCTCCAAGGGCATAACAGAAACCGATGCCTCCTACGAGAAGCAACGTAGGGACATTGATGACCCACGGTTTGCCGTGCTAAAGGAACGAACTCACATCTACAATCGGTTGCAGAAAATGGCGAATGACGCTGAAGAACGGTTGATTTTGCTCCTCGGTCAATTTGGCATCCTTCACCTCTGCCGAAGTCCAGATGCCCTTGAAGCGGTGAACACGGCAGCCGTTCGTGGCGTTGTTGTCCAAATCATCACGCACCTCGACGGACGCACCTTGCGTTTCTTTGACAAATTACACAACAGCATCGATGTTCGACACTCTGACGAACTTGATTCACTCGGTTTCGTTCAAGACCAATCTGAGGTGATTCAATACCTCAACATCGAAGACAACCCAGTCGGACGCGGAAAGGAAGATGCTGCGTTGATCATTGAATCTGGGCCGTTTTCACAGGCCCATCTTCACCTCATTGACGCCATTTGGGAAGGTGCTGTGCCTTTGGCCACCGCTCGGGCTCGTTTCACTGAGAATCAAATCAACGATCCGCTCCGTTTGACCATCGGCGAAGGTTCGTTCCTGAAGAACGTCTCCGTGGCCTTGGGTTTTGATGGACAATTGCCTGAAGAAGACACTCCGTTTGACCCAGAAGCCTTCTTTGCTGCTGGACACGAAGTCAACGAAGCAAGAATGCGCCTCACGGAAGGAAAGCTGTCCAATCTCAAAGTCTTGGGGATCGACATCTCTCGCATGCTTCGTCAAATTGGTAACCGTGTCGGCCAAGAAATAGCCTTCTCACTCCGCTCTATAGAAAATGACATCGAGTTCCTCGACGAAATGATGGATTGGTGGGAACATGCAGGACTCGGCATGTTGCAGTACGATGTCGACCCACAATTCCATGTCGTGGTTGGTCTCAATCATCCTCCGGTTAAGGATCCAGATGCACTGCCGATGTGGGAAATGGACGATGGCATCATCGAAGGAGCGCTCTCTACAAGGTTTGCCAAGGAAGCCAACGTCGTCATCCAGCGCGTTGATGGAAGTGGGGACAAAGACGATTTGTGGCGGTACCTCATTCATCGACATGAGCTGAACGCGATCGAACTCGTCGATTAAACGGGCGTGATCGCATGAAGCTCGGCACCTTTTACCGTTTTTTCCGTCAACTGAAAGGGAAAAAACCAGTTGACATCGATGCGATTCAATCCATGGGCCTGTTGGCGGTCAAATTGGGTCAAATCTTCGCCCTTCGCCCTGATTTGATCGAACCCGACCGATGCATCGAACTCCAGCAACTTTACAGCCGAGCATCAACGATTCCTGAAGAGGATTCTCAGAAGTTGTTGGACCGATTTGCACCGGATGGATTCATGGACCATTTCAAAAACATCGAGATGAAACCCTTTGCTGCTGCCAGCATCGGACAAATTCATCGAGCTGAATTGAAGGACGGAAGTAAAGTGGTGGTCAAGATCATCAAATCTGACTTTGAAGCATCCTTCAAACGGGACGTCCAACGAATGAAACGATGGATTCGAATGGGTCTCTTCTTCCGCCCGAAGCTGCGAAAAGTTGGCAACCCAATCGGGCTTTTGGCTCACATTGAAGACTACACCTTGCGAGAGCTCAATTTGCTCAATGAAATTGATGGGCGAAACCAACTTATCGCCCACGCCGAGGCCATTGAGGCTCATTTTGCAATGCCAAAACTCAAATTCCCAAAAATGTGGGAAGCGTTGTCCAATGAACATATTTTGGTGATGGAAGAAATCACTCACCCCACGTTGGAAGACCACCTCGAAGCTGGTACATTCACATGGCCAGACATGCTTGAGCTGTTTCGCATCCACGGAGCCTTCATGTTTGGTTTAGGCACCTTCCACGGCGACCTCCATCCAGGCAATGCCATGATGGACGACCAAGGGAATTTCCTCTTCATTGACACTGGCGCCATTTGCAACGCCCCGGAACATGTTCGAAATGCTTTGTTTGGGTTCTTTTACTTCCTCGCTAAAGGTGAACTCAAAAACGCCTTTGATGCCATGTTAACGATGGCTGCTGTTCGCCCGACAGGGAAAACTCTGGACACCTACTACGCTTCGATGAACGAACTCTATGACGGATTCGTAGGCACCTCCGTGAGCGAAGTTTCGCTCACGGAACAGATGATGAAGACCGTCAGGGCCGCGGTTCTTGCTGGTTGCGCCTTCGGAGAAGAGGCCTTCCCGATCATTCGGTCGCTTATGTACATGGACGGCATGGTGTTGAAAGGCCATCCAAGCGTGGACTTGATCAGTTCTATGGGCCCTTACCTCGATGAATTCTCCGTTTTAATCGACCCAAACAGTATCATCCAAGACGCTGTTTGAATGTTATTTTTTGGGGAATTTTTAGGATTGAAACCTTCCTTTATATGCTGAAGCCATTACCCCCGGCTATGAGTGGACGCTCCAAACCAAACGTTGCTATTATCGGGGCAGGCCCAGGCGGTCTCGCCTCCGCCCTCCTCCTCGCCAAATCCGGTGTCGACGTGACCGTGTTTGAGCGCTCAAGCGCCGTGGGCGGACGGAACAAAGTCTTCGAAAGGGATGGTTTCAAGTTCGACCTCGGGCCCACTTTTTTCCATTACCCAGAGGTCATTGAAGACATCTTCAAAGCCATCGGCATGGATGCGCATGAGGAATTGAGGCTCCATCGCTTGGAGATGAACTACCGCCTGATTTTCGGCCAGGGTGGTCAACTCGACTGCACCAGCGACCTTGATGAAATGACCGAGCGAATTCGTGGACTCTCCGGTGACAGCAACGCCAACGCCTTCCGTCGCTACGTCGACGACAACCGATTGAAGCTTGCGAAATCAAAGGCTTGCTTGCAAGAGCCATGGTACGGTCCGACCGACTTGCTTTCCAAGCGAGCCATGCGAGTCGCCGGTGTGCTTCGCCCACAGCGCTCAGTGGCAGGAGACCTGATGAAACTCTTCGATGACGACCGACTCATGTTGGCGATGTCGTTCCAAACCAAATACCTCGGTATGTCGCCTTTCAACTGCCCAAGTCTCTTCACCATGCTCGCTTTCCTTGAGTATGAATACGGTATTTTCCACCCGATCGGAGGACTTGGAAGCGTCAGTGAACGCATGGCCAGCATCGCCAAGGACCTTGGCGTGACCTTCAAGATGAACGAAGCGGTTGAATCGGTCATCATGGACGGCAAAACCATCAAGGGTGTACGAACCGCCAACGGTGAATTCATGGCCGATAAAGTGGTCATGAACGCCGATTTTGCGAACGGCATGACCCAACTCTTCCCAGACAAAGTGCGAAAGAAATGGAGCAACAAGAAAATCGACAAGAAAAAGTACTCCTGCTCGACGTTCATGCTTTACCTCGGCATCGACAAGACCTACGAAGAACTCCCCCATCACCAAATCTATGCCTCATCCAACTACGAAAAGAATCTCGAGGACATTGAAAAGAACCACAAATTGACGTGGGATGACCCCTCAATCTACGTCCAAAACGCCTGCGTGGTTGACCCAAGTCTCGCTCCAGAGGGTTGCTCAACCGTGTACGCCTTGGTGCCCGTTTCCCACATCCATGAGAACATTGATTGGGACAAAGAAAAGGATGCTTACCGGGACCGAATCATCGAACAAATCGAAACCAAGCTTGGATTTGAAGGTCTGCGAGACCACATTGTCACCGAGATGGTCATCACGCCCGAGGACTGGGGCGACCACTGCTACCGAGGTGCCGTGTTTAACCTGGCCCACGGCCTGGACCAGATGCTCTGGCGCCGACCAAAAAACCAGTTCGATGAAATCAACAACCTCTACCTCGTTGGCGGAGGAACCCACCCCGGAAGCGGCCTTCCTGTGATTTACGAATCCGCCCGCATCAGCAGCAAGCTTCTGTTGGACAGTTTGGGAATCATCCCCGACTGGAACGGTGTTGACACCTGGTTCGAAAGCCGCAAACGCTCGAAGCAAGGCCGTGCAGCGCTGAATAAAACTTCAAAAGAACCGTCCAGCGGAACCCCAACATCCGCTTGAGGGATCGCCATGGAACAGCACCGTCTTGATGAGGCCTATGCGTTTTGTGAAACGGTGTGCAGAAATGCTTCAACGACCTTCTTTTCCTCGTTCAGTGCCCTTCAACCCGATAAGCGGAGAGCCGTTCATGCGGTCTATGCGTTGTGCCGATGGGTCGATGACATCGTTGACGGCGATGAGGAGCCCACCATTCTTGAGACCAAGGCGCTGAAGGAAGCGACTGAGATTCGCCAAGCGGTGGTCAGCGAACTCCACGGCGGCGCTGCTCCCTCACTTTCACTGGATGAACATCGCCGTCGCATGATGGCTTTGGTTGACATACGAATCAAACTTCAACGTGCCAGCGACCAAGAAATCACCGCTGAAGACCACCCCATCTTTGTCGCCCTCCAGGATGTGTTCACGCGCTACCCCATCAAACTAGCAGATTTTGAAACGGTCATTGAGGGCATGGAAGACGACCTCTACCCCGTGCTCAACCAGACTTGGGACGAGTTGCGGTCATACTGCTACAAAGTCGCCTCAGCTGTGGGCCTCATTCTGATTGAAATCTACGGCTATGAGGACCGAGCTGCGCGGCTCCACGCCATTGACCTCGGCATCCAAATGCAACTCATCAATGTCTTGCGAGACATCAATGAAGACATGGAACGAGGTCGAGTGTATCTCCCGCTTGAAGTGTTAGCATCCCACAACATCAGCCTTGAAATGCTCGAGAATGACAGCATCGCCCAAACCTTGGCATGGAAGGGCTTTGTTGTAGAGTACGTTGATGTGATCAAGCGGCACCAAACCTCAGCTAACCATCTCTTTGGCTATCTCGGTAGCCGAGCTCGGGTTCAACCGGAAATCATGGCGGATGCTTACACGTCCATTCTCAATGAAATCGTGCGCCGTTCAGGAGATGTGTTCACTCACCCGGTCAAATTGTCAGCCCTACGCAAGGTGCTGCTCGGTTTCCGATTGAGCCTTCGCAAACTGCGTGCTCGTCTCTTCGCATGAGCCCTTCACTCAATGAGGGGATCCATGCGTCCGAATTCCTCAAGCAGACTCGGGCCGCTGGCAAGGTAATACACGGAACCTCGACCGTCGCGAGAATCGGCAGCCGTAGCGTTTTCTTTAACTGCACATTCTCCTGTGCA
>PAGK01000044.1 GCA_002704515.1 Methanobacteriota archaeon | reverse complement strand
GCCGTAATGGAGGTCACCCTCGTTCGCATGGATTCCAACGTTGACGCTTTGGAAGATGAATCCGGCTTCCAACTCGAGGTCATCGCCCTGTGGGGTGTATTCATTCTCATCCTCGTTGGCGGCGTGATCGTCCTCCTCTCCATTCTCAACACCGAGGAAGAGGAAGATGAGTACGCCAACTGGGGCGAAGACGGCTACGAAGACAGTTTGGCGGCAACGTACGGAGCCGTCGCTGCTGCACCTTCAATTCCAACCTCTATGCCCTCCCCTGGCTCAGCGGCTGCACCCGCTCCTGCTCCAGAGATGCCTGCACCTGCGCCTGCGGCTGAAGACAACATGCCTCCACTCCCAGACGGTGGGTTGCCCGCTGGCTGGACGATGGAGCAGTGGAAGCACTACGGGCACCAATGGCTGGAGCAAAACCAACCTTGAGGCACGTTTGACCTCAACGCGGACGAAGCGTAGGGTTCAAGTCGGTGGCAACCTCGCCAACCATGCCGGAGGGCAACAGTATGTATGGAAACGGACAAGCACCCATCTTCATTTTGAAAGACGGTACCCAACGAACACGAGGTCGAACGGCCCAATCCAACAACATCGCTGCTGCCAAGGCGGTCGCTGATGCTGTCCGCTCCACCCTTGGCCCAAAAGGCATGGACAAAATGCTGGTTGACTCAATGGGCGATGTCGTCATTACCAACGATGGCGCCACCATCCTCAAAGAGATGGACATTGAGCACCCAGCGGCTAAAATGATCATTGAAGTTGCCAAAACCCAAGAGCAACATTGCTTTGACGGAACCACCTCTGCAGTCATTCTCTCCGGTGAACTGCTCAAGCGAAGTGAGGACCTCATCGAACAAAACGTTCACCCGACGGTTATTTGCGAAGGCTTCCGCCTCGCTGCTGAGCGAGCGATCGACTTGATGGAAGGGCATGGGATCTCCACTGAAAACGAGGATTCTGTTCTCCAAGAGGTGGCCAAGACCGCCCTCACCGGAAAATCCGCCGGCGCTGTCAAATCCTTCATGGCCGACATTTGTGTTCGTGCCGTGAACGCTGTTGGTGTGGTTGAAGACGGTGACCGACTGGTTGACCTGTCCGACATCAAGGTTGAGAAGCGTCAGGGTGGTTCCATCAAAGATTCCTCCCTTATTGACGGTATCCTGCTGGACAAAGAACGCGTGCATGCGGGCATGCCTCGAAGCGTGTCTGGTGCTAAGATTGCGCTTGTTAACTCTGCCATTGAAGTCAAGAAGACCGAAGTTGACGCCAAGATTCAGATCACCGACCCAAACCAACTTGCCCTGTTCCTCGAGGAAGAAGAAAACTACATTCGAAACCTCGTGAACACGATTGAAAAAGCAGGTGCGAATGTTCTTGTTTGCCAAAAAGGCATTGACGAACTTGCTCAGCACTACCTTTCCAAGAAGGGTATTTTTGCCATCCGCCGAGCAAAGAAATCCGACATGGAAGCCCTTGCAAAGGCCACTGGCGGGACCATCATCACCAACCTCGAAGACATGAGTGGGGATGACCTTGGTGAAGCCTCCCGTGTGGAGGAAAAGAAAATCGGCGACTCCGACATGACCTTCATCACCGGTTGCCCTGAAGCCAAGTCGGTCTCTGTGCTCCTGCGCGGAGGTACCGAGCACGTGGTCGACGAAATTCGACGAGCCTTTGACGACGCTGTTGGTGTTGTCTCGGTCGCTTGGGAAGATGGAGCTGTGTTGACTGGAGGCGGCAGCGTACTTGCTGCGCTTTCACGCGACTTGCGAACCTACGCTGAAACCGTTGGCGGCCGAGAGCAAATGGCCATTGAAGCGTTTGCCTCTGCCCTCGAAATCATTCCACGTACACTGGCAGAAAACGCTGGCTTGGACCCCGTCACTACGCTGATTGAACTGCGCAAGGCCCATGCCGATGGTCAGAGCCACGCTGGCATTAACGTGTACGAAGGCGGCGTGGTTGACATGAAGGAAGGCAACGTTGTTGAACCGCTACGTGTGGTTGAACAGGCCATTCAATCGGCGACGGAAACGGCCATCATGATTTTGCGCATCGACGATGTGATTTCGTCCAAGGGCGTCCCTATGGGTGAAGGCATGGGCGACATGGGCGACTTCCATATGTGATGGCTTTCACAATGCTAAAAAAAGTGGCAAAAAACGAACCACAGTAAGCCTTTTTGGCTCGTGGTTTGATAATAACCTTCAAAGGCCATTGAAGGCTGGCAAAGAATACTCACAGAGCGTGAGCATGAGGTCTTCCAATGGCAGTCGTCGCAAAAGTATGGATTGACGAAGACTGTATCACCTGCGATGCTTGCCAGGACATCTGTCCCGAAGTCTTCGTGGTGACCGACGAGAGCTCGGAAATTCTTGCAGCCGTACGCACTGACGGCGTTGTCGATCGAAACGTCGCTGGTTCGCTTTTGGTGGATGGAATTGGGGCCGAACTCGGCGATATCATCATCGAAGCAGCCGAGGCTTGCCCAGTTGAAGTCATCAAGTACGAACTGGTCTCCGACGGCGCCGCTGATGAGGCCGTAGAAGCCGCTCCTGCCGCCGTAGAGGCCGCTGCACCGGTTGCGGCTGCGTCTGTAGCGCCAGCCGCAGGTGTCTCAGAAGCGTTGAATGCTGTTTTCGCTGGCGACCGCTCCATCAATATCCTGTTTGGCTCTCAAACTGGCAATGCCGCTGGACTCGCTGAAAAGACGGCCAAACTCGCAGCCAATTACGGGCTCGAGCCGAACATCGTTGACATGGACGGTCTGGACCCCGCCCGACTGGCGACGATGAAGCGTGTCATGATCATCACCTCAACTTGGGGCGAAGGCGAAATGCCGGACAACGCTGATGCTATGTGGAACGCCATCAACGCCAACGGCCCTGCCCTCGGCTCGACTCACTTCTCGGTGTGCGCCATCGGCGACACCGCCTACGACGAATTCTGCAAGGCTGGTCATGACTGGAACAACAAACTCGCAGCGCTTGGCGGAACAGAAGCTCACCCCATCCAGGAATGCGATGTTGATTTCGAACCACCTTGGAAGATTTGGGTCGAAGAAGCCCTCCCGCTTCTCGCCTGTGTTGATGAATCAGGAACGCTTCAAGTTGAACTTCTTGAGGAGATGAAGGCATTTGGTGCTGGCGACGATGACGATGTCGTTGAAGGTGACTTCGCACCGGGCATCATCGAAAAGGAAGCCATGACCATCACTCTTGAGGTGTTCCGGTATTGTCCAGAGGCCGCCGACTCAGGGTGGGATACCTTGACGTGCAGTGTTCCTGGCCACGCAACCGTCCAAGATCTCTTGATGACGATGCAACAGGATGTCGACGGCAGTCTTGCCTTCCGCCGAGGCAGCTCGGCTGGGACGCCCACCACCGGGGTCCGAGTCAATGGGCGCATTGTCCTCGCCGACTGTGCTCGAATCGCAGATCTGGCAAAAGATGGCGGCCGTGTTCGTATCGAACCCCTCCCGGGCCATCCTGTCGTGCGCGACCTTGTGGTCGACACCAGCCGCTACGAAAGCCACCGCAGCCGTGCTGAACCTTGGATTCGAACCGACCCCAGGGAGGGAGAACGCCTTCCTTCCGGACAGGCCATGGGCACCATGGATTCGGCTGCAGCGACAGCGCTTCACCAAGCCGGCGACGTGCTTTCCTTCCAACTCATTCAAGCCATGTCGGATTCCCTCCCTCACGACCAACATTACGAGGGTCCAGGCGTGCATTTCCAACAATGGCTCCGTGTCCTTGACCCACGTACTTCAGAAAAGCAGCGTCGCGGCATTTTGAACTCGTTGCAGGAAAAAGACGGCGTTTGGTCTGAAGCTGACCACGCCAGCCTCATGCGCTACGGCGAAGATGGCCGCTTGGCTGCACGGGCCCTCAATGAAGCCCGAGGTGTACTCCTCAACCAGTCCCGATACGCAGGAAAATCCGGCCGCCTTGTCAAGTGGTACGGTCGCAGTGTCAAGTGGTCTGGTAATGTGAACGAAACCACCCTCTACCGCCAGGTGCTTGGCCCCTTGGGCTTGATTGGCAACGTCTTCAGTGGTGTATCTGCCCGTATGGCATTGGCCTTCACACGAAACGGTGGCCCGCCAATCCGTGGTTTGCAAGCGTTGCTTGTTCCACCGGCCGGTCTAGGACGAATTCCCAAGATGTTCAACAGCCGTGTTCAGAATTACCACGAGGTCGTCAGCCTCTTCAATGAAATTGACCAACGGTTCTGAGGTGAAATGATGGCAAAGGTGGCATACTACCCCGGAAACGTTGCCCGTGCAGGTGCCGCAGAAGTGGAAGATTGCATTCAACCCCTCTGCCGGGCCCTCAACATCCAACTGGTTGAGATTCCACGTGCCAGCAGTGATGGTGGAAACGTCATCAAACAAGCCACGCCGAAACTGCAGGATGCCCTGGTTGCTCGCAACCTTGCGCTGGCTGAAGCCCAAGGTCTCGATGTAATGACCACCTGCGCTACAAGTCACGCCATCATGTGCAACACGGCTCAGGACATGGAACGAGACCCTGTGTACGCCAGCACCGTCAACAACCTCGTCGCTCGCACCTCGAAGGTGGAATTCACCGGTGAAATCCAATCATGGCATTTGCTCCACTACCTCGTTGAGGAGATCGGACTTGACAAAATTCGAAACGCTGTCAAAAACCCCCTCAAGATGAACATTGCTGGCTATTACGGTCCAGACATGCAACGCGAAGGCGCCTGTGCTGGCGATGACCCGTTCATGCCGACCTACATGGAACAACTGATCGAAGCCTTGGGCGGTACGCCCATCGATTACGATTCAAAATGCATGAGCGTCGGCTCTACGTCCATGCTCACGCTCGAAGACTCATCGCTTGCCATGACGGCAGCCGTCCTTTCTGACGCCATTCAGTCGGGTGCTGATTTGGTGGTCAGTGCATGCACCGTTTCGCACGTCAACCTCGACTCGTACCAATCCAAAGCAGGCCGAGTGAGTGGCAAGAACACCAAGGTGCCGGTGTGCCACCTCTCTGAAATTGTGGCCTTCGCTCTCGGGTTTTATCCAGACCGCCTCGCACAGTTGCGAACCCGTGTTCGTCTTATTGGCTCTTGAGCGTCTGTTGAAGAATGGCCACAACGGCCGATGCCTCTTCGGGGGAACATCCAGCCATCTCTACGAAGTCTTCTTCCCTCGCAGCAAAGAGCCTTCCAAGTGAAGGCGAAGCTGCCAAGAAGACCTCTGCAAGGCGTTCATGCTGGCTCACAATGGGTTCGATGGCATGTTGGTAGCAGCGTTGAAGATGCTGCTGCTGGTTGTCCAACCATGGATGCTGCTGCTCGGGTTGGTCAAGGATGCTTTCCAATTCACGGCGTGCGACGGAAATTGAGGCTTTGACGTCATGTTCATGCTTTTCGGTGGTGGCGAGGTAGCCGTGCAAACGCTCCAAGGCATCATGCTCTCGTTGGGCTGCAACCGCAATGAAGTGAGCGGCTTCCAATGGCCCTTTGACCATCATGACCGGAAGGCCGAGGTCAAGCGTGAGGTGGGCCAGCGCCCCGAGCACGGCATTTGGATGGACGCTGTATTGCGATTCTCCACCCGTTTCAATCAACAAAAGAGGTCGCTGAGCGCTCGCTTTTAGACTGCGGCACTGGTTGAGAAGTCGGCCTGACTTTATTGAATCAAGAAGATCTCTGGCCGTTTTTCGCTCGATGAGCACACGTTCTGAAAGGCGGATGTCGCCGCATGGGAGTTGCGTGAACACCGTTTGGAAACCGAGGCCTTGGAGGTAGCCAGGGAGGGTAGAGCGGGCTTCTCTGTGGTCGATGTAAATCGTGTTTTCTTGCCCATCCACCTCATTGAGGCTGATGATTTCTCGGTCAGCGGCGTTGAGAACGGCTTCAACCGCTTGTGGGTCAAGGCGCTGGACGTTTTCTTTTTCCTCTTGCTCAAAGGCAAAGAGGCTGGATTGCGCCTGTGGTCGTAGTTGGTCAGCTCGAAGGTCGGGGGCGACTCTTTCAGCGCTTTTCCTCTTTGGTGTGTTGCTTTCTATAGGATTTTCTTCGGCGGTGTCTTGTTGGGCGTATTTGGCCAAATCCTTTTCCAGGTAGGTCTTTGCTGGGACCGTTTCTTCACCCGTTTCTATGGAGAAAGCGCTGAGGGCTTGGTCGTTGACAATGTAGTTTTCATTCAATTGCTTTTGCCGTACCAAACGCCCCATCAAACGGTGCATGTTCTCTTCTTGACGTTCTGATGCACGGTGCACATAGGCATCTCGGGTGTTCTTTGCGATGAGCACGTGAACCGAACCTGCTCGCTGACGTGCCGTTCGTCCTCGGCGTTGAATGGCTCGCACTGCACTGGGCACGGGTTCGTAGAGCACCACAAGGTCTGCGGCGGGTACGTCCAATCCCTCCTCGCCTACGGAGGTGGCCACAAGGACATTGATTTCGCCGCTTCGAAAGCGTTGAAGTTGAGCAAGTTGTTGCTTTTGCGTCATGCCTTTTTGTGTTCCACGCGATGATTGGCCGATGAAGGCGTCTGCTTCGACACCGTCATGGACATTGAGCAAGGAAACCAAGCGGGCTACAGAGTCTCTGTACTCGGTAAAGATGAGGACCTTTCCCTCTGGCTTTTCAACCAGTTCCTTAACCACGAGTGAGTCGACAAGGGCCGCTTTTGGATGAAGTTCCTCAAGGTCGTTCAGCGCAAGCCTCAGCTGGTGAACAACTGGAAGCGCCAGCATTCGGTTGGTTTTCCGACCGCTCCTTCCCTCCTCTTCTGCTCGATTGAGGAAGGCTTGAGCAACTTTGGTTCCTTGCGTTTGCATGAGGTTCATGAGAATGTGCATGCGTCGGAGGTCAGCCACCCTTCGCGCGGCATCATAACCTCGAACGTCTCGCTGTTGAATCGCTCGGCTGGCACTTTGTTGGGCTCGCTCGATGTCGTTGCTCCCGATGTACTCCTTTTTTGGAATAAATCCTTGCCGCTGTAGATGGGCTACTTCCTCGTTGAAGTGCGTCCGAAGCGGGGCGATGAGGGTGATCAACGATTCCGGTAAATCCAGAGGATGGGTGTGAATCTTCATGTCCACATCGTAAGCGCTGAGCAACGGATCCGTGCGCTTACACAAGTCCAAATTGTGAGCGTTGAGGTTTGTTCGTACGGCGTTGATGTTTCGAAGGGTTGAGCCGGGACTTGCAGTGGCGGCGAGGACCCGTCCGGAAGGATTGGTACGCTGATACAGGTTTCCAACCTGGGCGTAGGCGTGATTCCCGGTAGCGTGGTGGGCCTCATCAAGAATGAGGAGGTCAACCGTAGCAAGGTCGATCACTCCGCTCATCGCATCGTTTCGAATCACCTGTGGTGTGGCCATGACAACCGTTGCTTGTTCCCAAATAGCCTTCCGCTTGTCAGGTCCTGTATCGCCCGTGTAGGCTACGATGCGATCCGAATCGATGTTCAAGCGTTCAATCGCCATGGTTCGTTGCTGGTCAACCAGTCCTGTGGTCGGGGCGATGAGGACAATTTTTTCCGAACCGTTGCGTAAAAATTCGGCCATCGCCATCCATTCCACAGCGGTCTTTCCAAATCCTGTGGGCATAACCATGAGGCTTGAAAACGAAAGAACACGCTCCAACGACCGAAGTTGATAGCCTCGAGCATCCACTCCCTCCCTGAGCAGAGGATGAACGACCTGAGGCATGGAGGGAAGGTTTGGTCTAGGGTTCAAAAGGATGATGTGGGGAGGTAACGGTTCAGTTGAACCCAAACCACCGGCATTATCTCAGAAAGGTTTGAAGGCCTTCAACGGCCATTGCGTCCCACGCATCCCATCGGCGGCCTGAACCGAACCGCATATATACGGGTTGTAAGTCGGAGGGATGCTCAAAGGTGAGTAGCCAGACACACTGGGCCATCCCCCGAGGACCCCAACTGGCACATTCCCCGCTCGTGGGAATGCGCTTCCGTGTCACGGCTTCGACGCTGTATGGGCCCTCGTACGCCCCCCAACGGTGGGGCCACTGCGCTGTAGAAAACCCTGGAGGAATCCGAGATGGCAAAGCGAAACCACCCACGTCGTGGATCGATGGCGTTCAGCCCGCGCAAGCGAGCGAACCGCCCATTTGGTCACGTCAAGTCGTGGCCCACAACCGATGCGAGCGAAGTCCGAGTGCAAGGATTTGCCGGCTGGAAAGCTGGTATGACCCACATTCTGGCTCGTGATTTCAACCCCCGAAGTACCTCTGCCGGTCAGGAAGTTCGAGTTCCTGTCACGGTCGTCGAATGCCCAAAGATGCGCATTCTCGGCGTTCGAGGCTACGAAATGACCCCCTACGGCATGCAAGCCCGTGGCGAGGTCTGGGCAGAGGCCGACCAAATCGCCGATGCCTTCCCTGAACTCTTCAAGCGTGTCCCCAAGCGAAAGGAGCACGATGCCGACAAGCACATGGAGAACCTCATGAAAGCCGACCTTTGCGAAGTTCGTCTCATTGTCGCCACACAACCCCACACCCTCGTCAGCGTTCCCACCAAGGTCCCAGACGTGATGGAAATGGGATTGACGGGTGGCAGCATGGATGACCAACTTAACTGGTCCAAAGAACACCTCGGCGAGGAATACTCCTTTGCTGACGCTTTCGAAGAAGGCAACATGACCGATATTGTCGCCATCACCAAAGGATACGGATGGCAAGGTGTCATCAAGCGATTCGGCGGTAAGTTGCAATCTCACAAGAACTCCAAGAAACGCCGACAACACGGTAACATGGGTGCCTTTGGCGACGGGTATGTCAGAAAGACGATCCGCCAAGGCGGTCAAACCGGTTACCACCAGCGTACTGAGTACAACAAGCGAATTCTACGAGTGGCCAACCCAGAAGATCACTCCATCACTCCCGCTGGTGGCTTCCTCCACTATGGTGAGATCAAATCCGACTACATTCTGGTCAAAGGCAGCGTTCCAGGCCCAGCCAAGCGCTTGATTCGCTTCCGCGACGCCACACGAGCCTCTGACAAGACGCTCCACGACTACGAAATTACGTACGTGAGTACAGCATCCAAGCAGGGGGCCTGAAGATGAAGGTCGCAACCAAGAACATCGTCAACACGGTAACTCAAACTGAAATGGATGCTGGAAAGCTTTCAGCCCGCTTTGAGGTTGAAGTTTCCAACGGCTCCAAGGTCGCTCTCCCATCGGCGTTTGAATCGGAAGTCCGTGAAGACCTGGTCAAGTTGGCCGTGGCTTCCAGCCGTGCCAACCGCCGTCAACCCTACGGATCCCGCCCTCACGTCGGAAAGCGCCGCCCAATGGCCGGTATGAAGCACTCCGTTGAATGGTGGGGCAAGGGTCGTGGTGTCTCCCGTATTCTACGACGCACCGGTTCCCGCCGTGGTGCTCAAAACCCTCACACCCTTGGTGGCCGTCGAGCTCACGGTCCAAAGGTCGAGAAGGATTGGTCTCGAAAACTCAACGCCAAGCAACGCCATGCTGCTCGCAACGCTGCATTGGCTGCTACCGTGTCAATGGAGACTGTTTCCGCTCGTGGTCATCGATTCGATGACACCGTGGAGCACCTTCCAATCGTCCTGGGTACCTACACTGAAATCGTTGATGGCAAGTCAACCGATTACGACATTGAATCCTTCAATCATGGCTCCGCAACCCGCAAGGCTGCAGCCATCTTCGCTGGTCTCGGCCTTGGTCCTGACATGGACCGTGCTCGCAGCGGCCGAAAGATTCGTGCCGGTAAGGCAACCATGCGCGGTCGTGTCCACAAGGTGCCCAAGTCCATTCTCTTGGTCGTCAAGGAAAAGTCAGGTCTTGCTCAGGCAGCACGAAACCTCCCCGGAGTTGACGTCGTTGCCGCCAAGGACCTGTGCGCAGAAGACCTCGCCCCCGGTGGCGATCTCGGTCGTTTGACGGTCTTTACGAAAGCGGCATTGGAGGCCATGAACTGAGGTGATATCATGAACGCATACGACATTATCATTCAACCATGGCTGACTGAGAAATCCATGGAAGCACGAACCACCGAGCAGCGCCTTGAGTTCATCGTTCGCCGAGGTGCAACGAAGGCCCAAATCGCTCGAGCCGTTGAGACCATCTTTGACGTCGAAGTGGCCAAGGTGAACGTTCGAAACTCCAAACACGGCAAGCACGCTTCGGTGAAGCTGGCCGACGGCTACGACGCAGAAGACGCTGCCATGCGTCTAGGAGCATTCTGAGGTGATTTATCATGGGTAAGAGAATTCGTGCACAACGCAAAGGTTCGTCGCCACGCTACCGTGTGGCTAGCCACCGTTTCCCAGGTAAGAATCGCATGCCACGCGACAAAGACGTGGTGTGTGAAGTCACTGAACTGCTTCACAGCCCCGTTCACAGTGCTCCACTCGCTCGCATCAAGACGCCCGATGGCGACACCACCTTGGTCGCTGCCACCGAAGGCCTTGCCATTGGTAGCAAAGTAGCCATCGGCGACAACGTTGCTCTTCGTCCTGGAAACATTACTCAGTTGGGTAACATCCCTGAAGGTACCGCCATTAACAACCTTGAACTTCGACCCGGAGACGGTGGTAAAGTGGCCCGGTCTGCTGGGAACTCATGCACCGTTGAATCCCGCGTTGGAGACATGGTCCGTATCCGAATGCCGTCTGGCTCCTTGAAGGAACTTCCAGCAGCCTGCCGTGCAACCATTGGTGTTCTCGCCGGCCACGGCCGAGATGAGATGCCATTGCGAACGGCCGGTGCAGCCTACTACAAGGCCAAGGCCCGAGGTAAGCTCTACCCACACGTTTCTGGTGTGGCCATGAACCCTGTTGATCACCCACACGGCGGTGGAAACCACCAAGCCGTTCACGGACCCAACTCCGTCGCTCGTGGTACACCACCTGGCGCCAAGGTTGGTTTGATTGCACCACGCCGAACCGGTCGTGGACGAGGTAAGAAAATTTGAGGTGATGATGCATGGCTAAGAAAAAGAAGTCCTTTATGACCCCCAAAGCCAGCCGACGTAAGGCACGTAAGCGCCTTTCGACCACCTCGGCACGTGTGAAGAAAGAGTTCACCTACCGTGGTTTCACCATGGAAGAACTCAACCAAATGCCCATGTGGTCCGAAACCGGAGAAGAAGACTACATTGTCGGCCTTCTTCCGTCCCGTGTGCGACGCAGCCTTGGCCGAGGCATGTCCATTGAAAACGAACATTTCCTCGACCGTATGCTCCGCTCGAGCGCTAAGACGGTTCGGACTCACCGCCGAGACATGCCCATTCTTCCGCAATTTGTCGGACGCCGAATCGCTATTCACAACGGCCAACACTTCGTAGAGATTGACATCAAACCAGAGATGATTGGTCACTACCTTGGTGAATTTGCCGTGACCCGACGAGGCGTGGCCCACAGCGGCCCGGGTGTAGGTGCTACCCGTTCGTCCAAGCACGTTCCGTTGAAGTGAGGTGAAAAAGATGGCAAAGCGAAATCAAATGGATCGACGCAGTCGTCGACGACAACTCCCTCAACGCGGTTACACCCAACTCTTGCAAGGTAACCGATTGGCCACCGCCCGCGCCACCAACGTTGACATGCACGTCAAGCACTGTTTCGAAGTGTGCCGTGCGGTCAAGAACAAAACCGCTGGCGAAGCCGTTGCTTACTTGAACGAAGTGCTACGCGTTGATTCAGACCGTGCAGACATTCGTCGAAAAGCCACCGCTGTGCCCTTCCGTCTTGGAAGCGGCAACAAGCGCAAGCGTCGCTCAGGTCCTTCAATGGTTGGACACCGCAAAGGCGGCGTTGGCCCTGGCCGATTCCCCGTGAAGGCATCCCGAGCCATCATCAAGGTGATTGAGAGCGCCATGGAGAACGCACGATTCCAGTACGAAGACATTGATGCCGACGAAATGGTCATCACGCACATCGCTGCTCATCGTGGACCCATCCGCAAGGGGTGGATTCCACGTGCTCGAGGCCGTACAACTCCAAGCAACCACTACCGTGTGAACTTGGAAGTCTTCTTGGAAGACATGAATGTCATGAGCGATGAATTGGAGGACGACTTCTGAGGTGAATATTATGGGTAAGCAAAGCATTCTAAGAACCATCGTTGACCGCAACGTCGAGCGTCTGCTCGTCCGCGAGTTCTTGATGAAGAACACCTCCAAATCTGGTTTTGGCGGCCTTGACATCCGGCGTACACCCGGCGGTACTGAAGTCACAGTCCACGCTGAACGCCCGGGTATGGTCATCGGTCGAAAAGGAAAGATCATCAACGATCTTCAAACCCGCTTGAACCAAGAATTCAGCCTCACCAACCCCAAACTCAAGGTCGAGGAAGTCAAGAACCCAACCCTCAATGCACAAGTGATGGCTGAGAAAATCGCCTCTTCACTCGAGCGTGGATGGTACCACCGCCGCTCCTGCCACAGCGCAGCCCAGAACATCATGGATGCTGGTGCCCGCGGTGTCATCGTGACCGTGGCTGGAAAACTGACTGGCTCTCGAAACCGAACAGAGAAGTACATTCGTGGCCACGTGAAGTATTGCGGTGAGACCGCTCTTCAGCACATGGACAACGGGTACTCAGTGGCTGTCAAGAAACTCGGCACCATCGGTGTCACCGTTGCAATCATGCGACCAGGCACCCGCCTGCCTCACGAAATCAGCATCTTCTCGGAAGAAGAGCTCAAGATTCAAGCCGCACAAGCGGCCGCCGAAGAGGAGGGTTCCCAGTGAGCTTTGTCTCCAACCGAGAAATTTCTTCCATGAGCACCGAGGCTCGCGAAGCTCGTCTTCTTGAACTTCAAGAAGAACTTCTCCAACTTCGAGCTGAGAAGGCACTTGGTGGCACCCCATCCAACATGGGCGCTTACAAAGCCACCCGACGAAGCATTGCGCGACTCAAGACGCACATGCACAACGATCAGTGAACATAACGAGGTGATGGAGAACAATGGCGGCTATTTGCAACACTTGCGGACTACCCAATGAACTGTGCATCTGCCAAGAAATTGCAAAAGAGCAACAAAAAGCCATTCTCTCAACCGACCGAAGACGCTATGGAAAAATTGTGACAAAAGTGGAGGGCATTGACGACGCAGCAATTGACATCAATCAACTCGCAAAACTCCTGAAGAACAAATGTGCCGCAGGTGGAACAGTAAAGGGACGATTGATTGAACTTCAAGGAGATCACAAGAAGAAAGCTGCTCAAGTGCTCAAAAACAACGGATTCAATGTGGAGGTGCGATGAAATGGAAATCTACAATCAATCCTGGATCGGTCGTTCCATGACCATCACGTCCTCTACCGACTCAACCTTGGCTGGTCGCCAGGGTATCGTCATCGACGAAACCCGAAACACCGTCGTTCTCCTCGAGGGAGAACACCGCGTGGTCTTGAACAAGGCCAGTATCACATTCACCGTTGACAACAGCGATGTTGTCATCCAAGGGGCCGTGGTGGGTCAGCGCCCCGAAGACAGGATCCACCGAACATACAGGAAGGCATGATACGATGCGAGACATTGGCGTTGACGTGAAGAACCCCACCGGTGAGTGGGACGGTGATGTGAACTGCCCGTTTTACGGCAGTTTGCGACTTCGAGGACAAGTCCTAGAGGGAACCGTCTCAAGTGTTGGCATGCAGAGAACCATCACCATCGAGCGACACAACGTTCGATACATGAAGAAGTACGAGCGGTTTGAGAAGCGCACCAGCGTCGTCTCCGCTCACCTGCCTTCGTGCATCGGTGAAGTCAGCATTGGCGACAACGTGAAGGTCATGGAATGCCGACCGCTCTCCAAGACCGTTTCGTTTTGTGTCATTGAGAACTCTGGGGGTGTTGTCTGATGAAGGGCATCGCCGGTAAGCAAACCCGTGGTCTGCCAACCGCAGCACGGTTGCACGTTGCTGACAACACCGGAGCCAAGGTTGTTCAAATCCTGAACGTCCTCAAACTCGGTGGTACCATGCGACGGTACCCCGCCGCAGGCGTTGGCGACATGGCCAAGGTCTCGGTCAAGAAGGGTACACCTGATACCCGCCGACAAATGTTCAACGCCGTCATCATCCGACAGCGCCGTCCGTTCCGTCGTGTTGACGGTACGTGGGTTCAATTCGAAGACAACGCATGTGTCATCGTCAATGAAAAAGGCGACGTCACCGGTTCCGACATCAAGGGACCCGTTGCTCGTGAGGCCGCAGAACGCTGGCCTCGTATCGCCGCTAATGCAAAGCAAATCGTCTGAGGGAGTATCATGGTCAAGAGTATGAAACCAGGAAAGCAACGCAAGGCGCACTTCAATGCGCCCATGCACCAGAAGCGTAAGCGTGTCGCAGCTCGTCTGCAACTCGCCAAGCCCGATGCTCGATTCGCGGGCGTCCGAACCGTCACGGTTCGTGTGGGCGATATTGTTCAGGTCAACCGTGGCGATCAATCCCATGGAGGCAAGCGACACGGTGGCAAGCGCAACGGAGATCCGTTGACGGGTGCCGTGCTCCGCATCGACGCTGAAAAGGGTCGATTGTACATTGAAGGTGTCAAGGCCAGCAAGGCCGATAACAAGGAAGAGGCGGTTCCAGTGCACGTCTCGAATGTGGTGGTAACCCAACTCGATGAGTCGGACCGCCTCCGCATCGCAAAATTGACTGGAAACAGGAGTTGAATGAGATGAGCAGCAATCACTTGAAGCGCTTGGCCATGCCTCGAAGCTGGCCTTTGCCACGAAAGACCACGGTGTGGGTGACTCGCCCNNCNCCTGGNGCTCACGCCCTNGAACTCTGCATGCCGGTCACCCTNGTGATNCGCGACGTGCTTCGTTTGGCNAAAACGGCCCGTGANGTCCGATTNATTCTTCACAACGAACTGGCCAAGATNGACGGTCGAATNGTCAAAGACACCCGTCGNGGNGTNGGNTTGATGGACGTTCTNACCCTTGGGGAAGAAAANTACCGCTGCGTGCTTGACCANAACGGTCGNCTCCANTACCGNTCCATTAGCGCNGATGAAGCCTCNTGGAAGGTTTGTCGAATTGAAGGCAAGACCACCATCAAGGGCGGTCGAACCCAATTGAACCTCCANGACGGTCGAAACATCATCGTTGATGACCCAGCNGAANACAACACGGGNGATTCCTTGAAGTTGAACTTGCCTGACCAGAAAATNCTCGAGCACATCCGCTTNGGAGAAGGCACNCGTGCCTACCTCATCGGTGGTGCCCACGTTGGCTCAACCGCCGANGTCAANGAATACATCGTNAAGCGTTCCAGNATGCCCAANGAAGTTCAGTTTGANGGCTTCGGNACGGTCGTNCGCAACGTGTTNGCCATNGGCGACGCNAGCATGCCTCTTACGGAGGTGGCTGAATGAGCGCTGCNATGAANCCCATGAATCAACTCCGCATCACCAAGGTGTGCGTGAACATTGGTGTNGGCGAAGGNGGAGANCGCCTCGTCAATGCCGAAANCGTCCTTGAGATGGTNACNGGTGTCAANCCCCAGCGNACCCTCGGCCGCATCCAGAACCGCGACNTNAANGTTCGTGTGGGTGCACCNATTGGTTGCAAGGCAACCATGCGNNGNCAAGAAGACATCAAGGCGTTCCTNACCAGTGCTTTTGACTGNCGAGAAAACACCATCCCTTCGTGGAACTTTGACCGAGAGGGCAACCTGTCCTTCGGTGTTCGAGANTACACGGACTTCCCCGGTCAAAAGTATGACCCAGATATNGGAATCTTTGGNATGGACATNACGGCTGTCTTGGAACGNCCAGGNCATCGTGTGAGCCGCCGCCGACGTGCAAAGAGCAAGGTCGGGATGAAACACCGAGTTTCGGCTGATGANTCCCGTGCTTGGTTCGTTGAGAACTTCAACATCACAATCCTGGAGGAGTAAAGATGGCAAGAGATCACGGAGAACAAATTGGACGAACCATTGGATGCCGCCGATGCGGTAGAAAGCGTGGTTTGATTCGCCGACATGGACTNCGANTGTGCCGNCAATGCTTCCGNGACGTGGCACCGNAAATCGGTTTCAAAAAGATGAATTGAGGAGGGAAAGAAGATGCAAATTGATCCATTGAACGACGCTCTAATTAAGATTTACAACGCCGAGCANGCNGGCAAATTCAACGTTGAGTTGANGCCAGCNTCCAAACTGCTTGGAAACGTNCTGAANATCATGCAGACCTCAGGCTANGTNGGCGACATTGAACGTGTCGAAAACGGCCGTGGGGACGCCTTTGTGGTGGAACTGCGTGGAACNATCAACCGCTGTGGAACGGTCAAACCCCGACACAGCGTACGTCGCCAAGAATANGAGAAGTGGGAAACACGTTANCTCCCAGCCCGAGACTTCGGCCTTCTCATCTTGACGACCAACTCCGGCGTGATGCATCACTACGATGCAAAGGACGCTCGAATTGGCGGCAAACTGCTGGCCTATGTGTACTGAGGTGAACAAACATGGCAAAACTCGACAGAATCGAACACACCGTAACCATCCCTGAGGGCGTTTCCGCCAACATCAGCGAAGATGGCGTCGTGACCATCACGGGACCGAAAGGCTCCCTTCACCGCACTTTTGAAAGCGACGTGATCCAACTCTTCCAAGACGGGGCTGGACTCATCGTGCGAGTGGACCTTCCACGTCGCAAGCAACGAGCTCTTGCAGGAACTTGGAACGCCCACCTCAACAACATGGTGAAAGGCGTCACGGATGGCTTTACGTACAACCTCAAAGCCTTCTACTCTCACTTCCCCATGACCCTTGCTGTGAACGGCAACACCTTCCAAGTCAACAACTACTTTGGTGAGCGAGTTCCACGAACAGCGCACATCCTTGACAACGTTACTGTCAAGGTGTCCAACAAAACTGAAGTCACCGTGTCGGGCATCGACAAGGAAGCCGTGGGTCAAACCGCTGCGAACATTGAGCGATGCACGACCGTAAAGAAGCGAGACCGACGTGTCTTCCAGGATGGTATTTACCTGCTTGACAAGGAGTGATTGAAATGACAGAAGATTACGAATCAATGACTGTTGCGCAACTCAAGGAGTTGCTCAAAGAGCAGGGCCTCCCTGTCTCTGGAAAGAAATCCGACCTCATCGCCCGTCTGCAAGAAGCAGCCGGTCAAGCCGATGAAGTTGTTGAGGATGAAGCGCCCGATGCGGCTGAATCCGATGACGATGGATGGGATGACGAAGATTGGGATGATGAGGCTGACGATGTATACATGGTCAAACAAAAGCCTGTTTTGGACGACGACATGAAAGCGGCTTTGGCCCTTCGTGCTGCTCAGAAGAAGAAGACACCTTCCTTCCGACGAACCGAGTGGTTCCGCTACAAGCGATTGTCTCGCTCTGGATGGCGAGCTCCTCATGGAATGGACAACAANCANCGACGCAACTACAAGTACCGAGGTTCGCTNGTTCGAATCGGNCACGGNAAAGTCGCCGCTGCTCGTTTCCTTCACCCCTCNGGNTTCCGTGAAGTGATGGTCCACAACACCGCNGACCTCGAAAGCATNGACCCNGAGACNGAGGCNGCCCGAGTTGGCGCCAGTGTTGGTGGTCGCAAGCGAGAGCACATTTACGCACGAGCCGATGAACTCGGAGTTCGTGTNCTNAACCGACGGAGGGATGTTTGATGCAAATCACNAATCAAAAGCGAATCGCAGCACGTCTGCTCAAGTGTGGAGAAAACCGAGTTTGGATCAACCCNCTTTACGTTGACCAAGTNGCCTCNGCTGTTCAGACCGACGATATNCGTGAATTCATTGACGAAGGCTGGATTCGTGCAAAGCCNGTCAANGGNACNTCCCGTGTCCGTGCCCGTGCCCGNCTTCAACAGAAGCGCAAGGGACGTCGCAAGGGTCAAGGGACNCGTGCNGGTANCGCCAACGCCCGAAACCCTCGCAANAACCGCTGGATGCGAACCATTCGTAGNCAACGCCGTGTNTTGAAAGAGTTCCGAGAAGACNANACNATNGAACCTTCCCAGTACCGCCGGTACTACCTGAAGGCCAAGGGTGGTTCCTACCGTTCCATCGCACACATGCGTTCTCAAATGACGCTTGAGGGCGTTGAATTCAAGGGAGGCGATGAATGATGGCAGGCAACAANCGACGTTCGATTTTCCGCCGACGAAAGGCNGGNTTGACCGACTACCGNCGCCGCTTGAAGTTGCTGCGCGGTGAGAAGTCCCGTGCCGTTGTNCGNGTTTCCAACACNCGNACCACCTGCCANCTCGTNTCGTGGGCNGCAGATGGAGACNTGGTTTCCGTCTCGATGACCGGNTCCGACCTCGTCAAGAAGTACGGCTGGCCGAGCAACCGNTCGCTCAAATCTGTNCCAGCCTCCTACCTGGTTGGTTTCGCNATGGGCAAGGCCGCTNTNGCCGCNGGCACCAGNGAAGCTGTCCTNGACATTGGCCTTGCAGCCAACACCCGTGGNGGCCGNGTTTATGCNGCCCTCAAGGGAATGAGCGATGCAGGCCTTGAAATTCCACACAGCGAAGATGTCTACCCCGAAGAGGGCCGCTTGAATGGCGCCCACATCGATGACAAAATCGCTGGAGAAATTGAAACCACCAAGAATACCATTGAGGGGGCCTACTGATGAGTGAAGAAGACGTTCCAACCATGGCGCCGGGCTTGATGCAAGCCTATGCACCAGATGAAGCAGAAGAGACACCAGACCCTCGTCGTCGACGACGTCGCAACCAGGATGATCCCATTGCAAACCTGCGAAAGTGGGAGCCTCGAACCCGTTTGGGTGCTGCTGTCATGGCCAACAAAATCATCTCCTATGAGGCTGCTTTGGCATCCGGACTACCCATCCGTGAAGTTGAGATTGTGGATGCACTCATCCCCGACCTCGAGGATGAAGTCATTGACGTGAACATGGTTCAGCGCATGACCGACAGCGGTCGTCGTGTCCGTTTCAACGTCATGGCCTGTGTCGGCAACCGAGACGGCTATGTCGGACTCGGTATGGCCAAGGCCAAGGAAGTCGCTACTGCCATTCGAAAGGCTATCACNGCTGCTAAATTGAANCTGATCTCCGTTCAGCGGGGCAACGGCTCGTGGGAATCNTCTCCNGGNCCAG
This sequence comes from Methanobacteriota archaeon, assembly GCA_002704515.1. Lineage (GTDB taxonomy): Archaea > Thermoplasmatota > Poseidoniia > Poseidoniales > Poseidoniaceae > Poseidonia. Next base: position 4,226 of record PAGK01000044.1, on the reverse strand, counting down.
GCAACACCNTNCCNTTCAAGGTCAACGGTCGTGCCGCATCCACCCGTGTNACGCTCATGCCCGCTGCTAAGGGCAANGGNTTGGTCATCGGGCAAACNGGCAAGAGCGTTTTGCAACTTGCNGGNATTGAGGACGTGCTNTCTCGGACCAAGGGTCAGACCCGCACAACCATCAACTANGCCGCTGCAACCTTCAATGCGTTGAAGAACATCAACACGACNCGNGTCACCAACGCACAGCGTGAGAATCTCTACATCCACTCNGGGAGGAAGAATGCATGACCATTATTGTTGTACGAGCACGAAGCGATGTGAAGGTNGAGCGAAAGATTCGCGAAACCATGGGCCACATGAACTTGACACGTGTAAACCACGCCGTCATCATTCCCGACAANGCACAATACCGCGGCATGCTTCAGAAGGCCAAGGACTACATCACGTGGGGCGAGGCCGATGCTGGTNTGGTCGAGCGCATGCTCTCTGAGCGAGGNCGCATGGCTGGCAATGCNCCNCTAACGGANGCCATTGTCNCCGAGCACACGGACTACAAGAACATCAGTGAATTCGCCAAAGCCATCACCGCCGGTGAGGCTCAAGTCAAGGACATCCCNGGACTCAAGCGNGTNTTCCGACTCCACCCCCCTCGAGGAACGAAGGGATGGGGCGGNATCAAGCGCAGTTTNGTCGTCGGTGGAGCCCTTGGCTCCCGTGGCGATGCGATCGGCGACTTGGTCGAGCGAATGATTTGAGGTGAACAAGATGGGTACGAAAGCAAACAAACATCGTGGACGCAACCGCTACCACGGTCGTGGAAAGAAAGCAGGCCGTGGCGCAGGAAAGCGTGGTGGCCGAGGAAATGCTGGTATGAACAAGCACCGTGTCATGACGCGCATCAAGTACATGCCTGGTCATTGGGGTATGCACGGATTCAACCGTCATCCTACGCTGCGAACNGTCTATGTNACCGCNAACGTGAGCCAACTCGAAGAGATGGCGAACGGTGCAGACACTGTNAACCTCACCGNAAAAGGNATCGATAAGCTCCTTGGAAGTGGNCAANTCCGAACNGCCTTGACCGTNATTGTNGNNGAAGTCAGCGCTCGNGCNGCTGAAAAGGTNGAAGCCGCNGGNGGCTCCGTCGAANCNGGCGGAGACGANGAATGGGAAGAAGANTGAACNTGAACAGGTGATTCATCATGAAGCACAAGCCAATTCCATGGGCCATCGCACTGACTGGAGTGCTCTATTACGCANTGCTAATTTATTGGCAGTCCGATGAGTTGTCCGGTAGCGGTCAAGCCCGTGATGCGGCNGTCTTTGGATTGGTCTTTTCAGTNATCTATGTGGCTTACTGTATGCTCTGTTTCCAGCGAGANCTCCCTCCTGGCTTGAAAGACATGCCCTTTGTTGGCCGCTANGGTAAACTNACGGTCTGGTTGATTTTCCTTNCNATTGCGGTCTGGTANGTCCGTCCCAATGCTTGGGGTGGCTACGACGAGGGCGTCGGCTTCTTCTTGGTGGGCATTATGCTTCTTGGATTTGCGGCTGCTGCCATCTTGACGTGTTTCATGTGGAGTGGCGANCAAAGCAGCCGTTTGTACGCTTTGAGCCGTTTCGTNGATGTNTACCCAACCATCACCAAACCNGAACGCCACGTTCGNTTCAACGAGAAGATGTGGACNACCACGTTNGTNCTCATCATNTACTTCGCCATGACCAACGTCATGNTGTTCGGNCTCTCTGGCCAAGCGCTTGACTTGTTCAGTGGTTTCCGTTCCATCATGGCTGGNGCNTCAGGTACCATCATGCACTTGGGTATNGGGCCNATCGTTACNGGTTCCATTATCATGCAATTGTTCGCTGGTGCCAAGATCATCCGTCTTGACCTCAGCAANTCNGAAGACAANGCCATGTACCAAGGTGTTCAGAAACTCCTTGTTCTCATTATGATTCCAATTGAATCCATTCCCCAAACCTANGGGTTCCTTGACCCNAGNGAGTGGCTCATNGATGCCTACGGNCTTGGATGGGCGAACTTTGTTATCGTGGCCCANCTGTTTGCCGGTTCTTACCTTGTGTTCTTGCTGGACGAACTTGTCAGCAAGTGGGGCATTGGTTCCGGTATNTCGTTGTTCATTGCAGCNGGTGTCGCCCAATCCACCTTCGTGGGTACNCTTTCNCCTCTTGCCACCACCACCGGTGCACCNTANTCCATNCAAAACCCTCCNTCAGGGACGCTTCCGATGATNTTCTACATGTTCCGTGAATCAAGCAATTACGAGATGATNCAAGCGAACGGGTTCGAAGTCATGCTGTTGACCCACGTCAATCCNGTGGCGGCCTTGGTGTCGTCGATCATTGTGTTCCTTGTCGTGGCCTACGCTGAATCAAGCAAGTTGGAATTGCCATTGACGCACGGAAAGGTCCGTGGCCACCGTGGAAAGTACCCGATTCGTCTGGTCTACGCATCGAACATTCCGGTCATTTTGATGGCCGCTCTCTTGGCCAACATCAACATGTTCACGCTCTTGTTCTGGAGCCATCCAACGCTGAGCCAGACGCCGATATTAGGGCAAAACGGTTGGGCCTCAGCGTCAGCGTTCATCGGAACGTATGAGCCGGGTCAAACGACGGCCTCAGGTGGATTTGCATGGTACGCCAGTATGGTGAACGGTGTNAACGACTGGTTGATTCCGNTGTTGAANCAACANGGNGACGTGTTCGGCCATTCACTGACGCAAATCATGGTTCACGTGGTGTTCTATGTCGCCTTGATGACCGTCGGTTCGATGGTCTTCGCGAAGTTCTGGATTGACACCACCAACATGGGTACAAAGGACGTTGCGAAGCAAATTGAACGCACGGGCATGCAGATTCCTGGATTCCGAAAGAACCCCAAGGTTCTGGAAAAGATCCTCGAGAACTACATCCCACCGGTGACGTACTTCTCCGGTGCCTTCGTCGGTCTTCTGGCTGCAGGCGCTGACTTGCTGGGTACGGTCGGAAATGCGACCGGTACAGGTCTCCTGTTGGCGGTCGGTATCATTCTGCGAACCTATGAGCAAATCCAGAAGGAACAGGCCATGGAAATGCACCCGATGATACGCCAGTTCTTCGGTGCCGAGTAAATCCTCAAATAGACACCTGCTCTGCAAATGAGCATGGACCACGGTGAACCCATCTTATGGGTAAAGAATGACCGAGATTCACACCGTGTGGTCTCTGACCAGCATGGTACCCGTTTTGAGTCAGCAAGCGGTTCTGCCGGGCGGGTAATTGCCGGCGTTTTCCTTTTGGTGTTGGCTATCTTGCCAATTTCGTTTAGCATCTATCTTTTATCGGGTGCTGAAGAAACGGATTTACCTGAAGTCTCCGACGAGTGTTGGGGATACCAGGTAGAGATTCAAGTTGGTGCCAATCCCCCTTATTGCCTTGAGACTCTTGGTTATTCCACGATTATCTCGCTTGAGGTGAGTGAAGATCAACACATTCGAGAGGAAATTCAAGATAGAGAGGATGATGCCACGACGTATGTCAACACCTATCGTTGGGAGGAAGTTGACTCGTCCATTGTCTATGGATTTATTTGGGATGGAATATACAATTGTGTCAGATTTATACCGGAATTTAACCTTGAAGAGGATTGGACGGTTGCGAGTCTGGATGGACCCTTTTCCTATCCGGAATGGTGCGATACCGATTATATTGATGAAGAGGAAAGGACGTTTGAAGAGGGTGCACACCCCTTTGATGGTGTATGGATGTACGATGCGTATGACATCGAATCGATGACGGAATTCCTTCCAAGGTTGAAAGTTGAAGACAACAAAGAGACCTATGAGGAGCTTGTATCCAAGGCCTTGGTCGCGAGTAATAGGGCCGATTCGCTAGATGGGGGTGCCACCCCCTCAGGAATGCTTTGCTGCAGCCTACCGCTCGGCCTTGTGATTTTGTTTGCCGCTGACAGACGTCGCAAGGTGTTCGTTATTGACCGTGTAAACCAACGAATCACCCGCAAGCGTGCAGGGTCCTGGCCTTCGTTTGGGACAACATGGTCGCGTGTGGACTTCAATTCTGTTCAGCTTGTTCGTAGCGTTCGCATCAAAGAACACACTTCGGGCTGTGGAGAGGACGGCCCAACCAAGCATTGGACCACCTCACATCCAGGGGTTAACCTTGTGTTGCCCATGGAACAGTCTATCCAGACGCTGTTTTTCTTTGAAGATG
>PAGK01000043.1 GCA_002704515.1 Methanobacteriota archaeon | reverse complement strand
GCGAACCGTTTCGTTGGAACCGTAATCTTCGCTAACGACGCTTTTGAAATCATCGTCCAATATTTCGAAGAAGGTGTAGTTCAGGTAGGCCACTCCGTTGGGAAGGTTGTGGCCTGCAATGGAGAACAATTCTTGGTCAGGATCCGGGAAGATGTTGAGCCAGGGTTCTTCGGTGATCTCTGTGCATTCGTCACCGATGTCAAGGAACGTGGTCGAGGCGGTGTAGTCAAGGCTGGTGGTATTTCCGAGCGCCCCAGATGACATAGAAAACAACAGCAAGGCGAACAGAACGCCGTAGGCAATGCCTCCCAAGAGGACAAAATCTTCTATTTTTGAGAGGAATCTCCTTCCTCCACCCTTGCGGCGCTGGCGGATTTCTTGGAGTTCCTTGCCCTCACGGTCTTTGGCTTTGACATGCTCATCGGAGCCGTCATTGGCGTCGGAATCCGCATTCGCTTCCTTCGCCATGAAGGTGCATGCCGGCTTCAGTTCAAGAATCCTTTTCCCGTAGTTTCTCTATCAGCGAGCGAAGTACATCGTTCTATAGAATTAAAATTTTCCAGCATATGCTCATCCGAAGGATGGTAGTTGGTGGGTCAGGCCGGACTTGAACCAGCGACCTCGGCATCTTCAGTGCCGCGCTCTCCCAACTAAGCTACTGACCCGGGCAAGGTTTGGCACAGCCCTCGCCATATCAAGCCTTCCGCTTGGAATCCAAGACCGACCAAATTGGAACGGCCTCAAAGGATTGGGCTCATTCAGCGCCTTTCAGCGCTTCTTTCTGGAAGGCGAACAAGACATCCATGCCTTTGTCAGCTCCCTTGAGAAGGGCCGTCAGTTCTTCGGCGGAGAACGTTGATTCTTCACCGGTTCCTTGTACTTCAACGTACTTTCCGTCGTTGGTTTTGATGACGTTCATGTCCACATCTGCGTTTGAATCCAAAACATAGTCCAGGTCGAGGAACACTTCTCCATCGATCAAACCTACAGAAACAGCGGCCAAATCGTGAGGAATGACGGCGTTCTCGTGGTTCTCACGTTCCATCTCATCAAGGCTTGGAGCCGTCCAACCTTCCTTGCGTTGTTCGGGCGTTGGTCGAAGGTCCATCGGCAAGCAGATGCCTTGGGCAATCAACCGACGGACCGCTAGACGAAGCGCAATGTTGGCGGCGGTGATGGATGCACAGCGGGTGCCTCCATCGGCATTGAGAACATCGCAATCCACGTTCAAGGCAATGGGGCCAAGGGCTTCGAGGTCAACGGCTGCTCGCAAAGAGCGAGCGATGAGGCGTTCGATCTCTTGGGTTCGACCTTTGGCTCCTCGACGTTCTCGACGGAACCGAGAATCCGTTGAACCGGGGAGGAGGGAGTATTCGGCGTGAACCCAGCCTTTGGTGGCGTCCCTTGGGAACCAGCCGGGGAGGCGCGCTTCTTTGGTGCAGCAGGCCAACACCACGGTATCGCCTTGCTTGTAGAGCACGGAGGCCAGAGCGTTCGGAGTGAAGTCAAGAGTCACCTCGGGCGCACGCATTTCATCGTTGGCTCGCTTAAGGTTGAGTTCGGTTTTGAATTTCGCCATGGAGCAGGCCACGGCGTCGCCCTCATCAAGCCTTCTCCAAGCCATTGATTGGACACGGACAGGTTGAAAGTGTGCCTTGATGTCCGTTTCTCCATGAATCAGCCCCAAGCCGTCATTTGTGCCGTAGCCCGCACCCCTATTGGCAAATTCATGGGTTCGCTCTCATCGATGAGCGCTGTTGATTTGGGAGTGCTCACCATCAAGGAACTGCTCGTAAGGGCCAACATTGAACCGGATTCTGGCGTCATCGATGAAGTGATCTTCGGACAGGTGCTCCAAGCCGGGGCTGGACAAAATCCAGCGAGGCAAGTTGCTCTCGGTGCTGGACTTCCCGTTTCAACGCCGTGTGCGACCATCAACAAGGTCTGTGGCTCCTCCTTGAAGGCAGCCATGATGGCGGCCAACAGCATCCGTGCAGGCGAATACAAAGCCATCGTCGCAGGTGGCATGGAGAGCATGACCAACGCGCCTCAATTGTTGATGGGTCAGCGCAAGGGCGCGAAGATGGGCAACTCAACCCTTGTTGATTCCATGATTCACGATGGGCTATGGGATGTTTACAACGACGTTCACATGGGCACCACGGGTGAGACCGTGGCCAAGGAATGCAACATTGACCGGCAAACGATGGATGCCTTTGCTGCGCGCAGCCAAGAGCGGGCCGCCAAAGCTTGGGAAAACGGCTGGTTTGATTGGGAGACCTTCAGCGTCGATGTGCCGCAGCGTCGAGGGGACCCGATGGTTCTGAACATGGATGAAGGGGTCCGTGCAGGGACCACGGTTGAGTCCCTCGCCAAACTTCGTCCTGTTTTCGACCGAGAAGGGGCGGTCACGGCGGGCAACGCCAGCACCCTCAACGATGGAGCAAGCGCCGTTCTTATCGCCGAAGCAAGCTTTGCCAAAGCGCAAGGTTGGGAAGTCATTGCCACCATCGAAGACTACGTGACCTCGGGGGTTGAACCTGCTCGAGTGATGAGCGCACCCATCCCTGCCGTGAAATCGCTCCTGAAACGCAACAACCTCAATGTTCTCGATGTCGATGTCTATGAGCACAACGAAGCCTTTGCTTCCGCCTCCTGCGCTGTGGCCCAAGAAGTGGGCATTCCAGATGATCGTTTCAACCTCCATGGTGGGGCCGTGAGCCTCGGCCATCCCCTTGGAGCCAGCGGAACTCGGTGTCTTATCACGATGCTTGGTGTCATGCGGAGACTTGACGCCTCGTCCGGCATTGTCACGCTCTGTCTCGGTGGCGGAAACGCCGTGGCCATGTACGTACGTCGGCCACAGTGATGTTCATGCTTCATCCAGCAGGCTGAGAATGTCCTCTGGCGGCCGCCCAATGACCGCTTGCTGTCCTGAAATCAACACCGGGCGCTCAAGCATCTTCGGATTGGTTCGCAGCAGAGCCATGATGTCTTTTTCGTTTTGCAGCGAAGCCATCACCGCCTTCCCCGCATCCTTTTTTCGCACGATTCCATCGAGCTGAGCCAGCACCGGTAAATCCTCTTCCACCACCCCAGTTTCAAGGTAGCGAACCACGTTCACCTCGCAGCCTCGCTCCTCCAAGAGGGCAAGGGCTTGTCGAGATTTAGAACAGCGTGGGTTGTGGTAGAATCGCATGGTTTGGCGAGGCTCGCCTCAATCATGAAGCCATTGGTTGTCGGCGTTGTTTCAGGTGTTGAGTGGGGTCTTTGCTGCTTGGTTCTCACGGCACGCGTTTTGGCGGTCTCCAGTCGGCGAAAACGATGTGGGCAGGGGGCGTCCCTGACCCTTCTTTTTCAAACTCAATGACGCGGTCGGCAAGCCAAAGAAACCACTCCATGTTTTTGTCATCCCCATTTTCACGAATGGGTTCGAAGAAGAAGGAGAAGGTCTCGTATGTTTTGATGATCACGCCAGAGAACAAGTCGTAGAAGGCATGGAAATCCATGTCACCTCGGTGGATGAGAACCCCGATGCTCTCCCATGTCGTCAGGACCCTCATCACCTTCGGCCAATCCTCTCCACATTGTTCCTGAAATGCTTCGACGTTGGCCTTATGGTCGCTGTGTTGGTATTCCGTAGCGTCAAAATCCATGTTCATGATGGCCGTGAGCCCAACGACAAAATCCTCATCCTGAAAATTGGCGGCAAGGCTCATCGCCGTGGTGCTGTCCCGTGAACGACGCAACTCTTTGATTTGGAACCATGAATAGATGGCTGCACCGAGGATCGTGACGAGTCCCAAAATTTCGGCGTAGGATGCTGCAGTGTCCAAATCCATGNTCGACAACTTCGCCTTCCGGAACTTTGTGTTTACGGTCTCATTCCTCTTCCGATGCAGGTGGAGTGAGCATCCCTTGTTCATCGATGACGTCGCATGCACCAGGGAGAACCGAGAGCAAATCGTCGGTTGANAGGCCAGTGTTGCGGTAAATTTTGTTCGCCAGTTGGTCTTTTTTGGTGAGGCCTGGAGAGAGAATCGCATAGCGTTGACACACTTCCAAGATGTAGTTGGGTGTCCCGCTGACCACCATGGGGACNCCGTTCACAGCGATGATGCCGATGCCGATGCGGACGTCCATGTCCTTGTACCAAGTCCGCTGTCCACGAATAACAAAGGCACCTTTGCCAACNAATTCTCCGGTCTGNGCNGANTTCGAAACCTGNGCNGGTTTNACGCTATAGACCGTGCCATGGGCGCCTCCTCCGTTCCACGCTCGGCTCCATGAAAGGGCGAGTACAGCGGCCTGTTGGAGTTTGTCTTTNGTCAGGTNNGAGTCNTCCAGTTTGTCCACCAAGCGGTAGGCAGGGATGTCGGGAGGGAGATGAGCTGGTCGTCGTTCCTCCAAAGCGAATCCTTGAGATGAACGCAGGCTGCACGAAGGTGCGCCATGAAGGTCAGCGTGCAAGTACATGTCCTCGCTCGAGAGGTGCTTTTTCACCACGGAGTCGTTGCCTTTGGCGTCTTTTCCGCCAACCAGCAGATGACCCCCTTCGATCATGCCCCAGCGGTGCTGCTCAAACCACATNCGTTTGCTTCGCTTCAAACGGTTNAGNTTNCCGCTNGCCTTTTGTTTGGCTTCACTCTTTCTNGCTCGNTTGAGCTTTCGCTCNGTTTCTGCCAAGGCCTCAACGGCCCCTGANGTCTTGTTCTTTTGCTTTCGAGCGGATTCNAANTANCGTTGTGCATTTTGGTGAACGCTAGCGTCCAACTCCAACATGACCTGGGGGCCTTTGGCTTCGCTGTTCTCGTCAGGCAGCATGACCGTGATGGTGCGGTTTGCGGGAGCGGCACTGACGATCCAAGGGATGGCCTTGATGGCTTTCCGGACAGCACTCCATCCGTCTCGCTCAACGGCTTGNTTGGTTTGGTCGAGAAGACCTTCAACGTGGGTCCAATGTTCCTGTATCAAGTGGCCAAGGCGTTGCTGTTTCTCAATTTTCTCTGAAAAACCACCGAGGGCTTTCTCTTGCTGCGCCTTGCGCCGCTCCAATTTTTCCACTTCCGTGGATTGCCCACGTCCTGGACCTGCCTGCTCAAANCGCTCNTCTTCNCGNCGCTGCAGTGCATGCGCATCGTGTGTGCCCTTCCAAACNTCGATGGATTCACAAAGTGAAGAATAACTCACATGAGGCACTCCATCATGTTGGGGGAGCAAAATCGGTGTTGCTTCAACCGCNCGCTCTGACAGCCAAAGATGCTGTTGTGGTTGTTCAAGGGTGGAGAGGTAAGCCTGCCAATCGCTTGAGTCCTCGGCAACTGGCTTGAACAGAAGGTAGCCTTCACTGGAGGCATCCAAGGCCTTCAACAATTTTGTGAGGGCCTCAAACAACTTCTTGGCGTCGGCATCGGAGGTGGCTGAGTTGGGTTCATGGCCAGCAAGAGCACATACGGCGTTGGCGTGGGTTGCGCCGAGGTTGACTTTGCCGCCCAACGTGGAGACCAAATCTCGGTCGGATTCCTTGAGCAAAGCACCCAGCGATGCCTCATCCAAGCCGTAGGGGTCCATCGCCTCGGGCGGTGGCGTATACGGAACGCCTTTCTTGAGCGTTCGACCGGCGTAGGAGGCATGGGTCAGGGGTTGGATGATGATGCCATCCTGGTCAACGAGGATGATGTTTCCATCTCGAAAGACTTCGACATAAAGCGTCCTCTCCCCGTTTTTTGTATCGAATGAAAACGCAAGAACTCGGTCAAAACCAACCTGTTGGACGCCGGTGAGTCGGGCGTTTCGAAGGTGTTTTCGAAGCACCATGGCAAACGGTGGAGGCGTCATGGGCATGGGACGGTCCCGTTGGGAGGTGTAGATGCGTGCTCCTCGAACAAACACGATGTCCTGTTGATCTGCCGCCTTTGGGTTCACCCGAAGCACNATTTGTTCGTAATGCGGCATGTAGGCTTTTTTGACATAAGCACCTTTCAGGGCGTCCAATTCTCGCGCCATCACGCGCAAGTCAAATCCGGACATTGCCTTCTTCATGGGCTCACCTTTGACGATTCCAATGGATGAGGTGTGATGAAGGTTTCATGCTTGCTGGATGTCATGAAAGCGCAGCAAGACCTTCCCGATGTTTTTCGCATCGTGGATGTACTGGTGGGCTTCTTGGATGTTTTCGGCGTCAAAGATTCGGTCGATAATGGGNTCAAGATGACCGGATTGTATCCCTTCTACGATGCGATCCAGTTGCTNGTGCATGACCGCTTCNTTGGACCAGGTGCCCATGTGNACGCCAAANACGGCCCGGTTTCTGTTCATCAATCGGAGCGGGTCAAATTTAGGAGATTTCCTCAGGGCGAAGAACGCCTTGAGAATCGAGCGTTTCCCCGTAGGAGCGGCNGCCGACAATCCGTACGTGTAGAGCCTCCCACCCTCAGCGAGACAGGAGAGGCTTCTTCGAAGGTGATCTCCGCCGATGGGGTCGAGGATGTGGTCAACCCCTGCTCCATTGGTTTCTGATTTGATGATGGCTTCAAAATCCTCGTTATGGCGGTCGATGGGGCGAGCATCGTATTGCTTGATGATGTGGTGCTTGGGTTTGGAAGAGGTGGCCCAAACCTGCTTTACTCCGGCCCATTTGCAAAGTTGCAAGGCAGCGGTCCCAACCCCACCTGCTCCACCGTGAATGAGCACCTTGTCCTCAGGCCTGAGATGGCCGAGGTGATGCAACATGTGGTGCGCNGTCATGTAGGTGACGGGTGTCGAGGCCGCTGCCTCGAGAGAAATCCCTTCAGGAAGCGGAATGACACGGTCAACCGGAGCGACAACAAAGCTGGCTTGACCGCCCCTTTGCATGGCGGCCACGACCTTCTGTCCTACCTCAACGCCCGATACGTTCTCGCCAAGAGCGTCAATGACACCGCTGACTTCGTAGCCGGGGGTGAAGGGAAAGGGCGGGCGGGGCTGATAGAACCCCATTCGCATCAAGAGGTCAGCAAAGTTGATTCCAGCATAAGCGACTTTGATTCGAACTTCGCCTTCGTTTGGCATTGGTAATTCCATGGATTGGGTGGTGATGGCTGAAACGCCACCGGCTTTGGTGATCACCACTCGTTTTGCCGTTGTCATCAATTCGTCCTCCATGTTCCGTTTTCTTCGCACACCGTGCCGTCGGCAGCAAGGGCCCGCAGGTGTGAGAGGGTTTGGTCAACCGCTAACCCCGGATGGGCCTCGGGTGTGTCAGCGTAAGCCTCTTTGGCAATCTTCGCCAGTTGAGACGCTCCGTTTCGCACGGCCTCCAACACACGGGCATGGCGAGCTCGTCGGTGTGAAAGGTAGTGGTCGATGAGTCGGTCAGGAATGGCCACGACAGGGCCGTGNCTCGGGAAGACGAGGTGGGGNTTCAGNGCTTTGAGACGCTCCAATTGNNGGAGGTATTCGTTCATGTCGCCCGTGTGAGGAGGGATGAGGATGGTTCCGATGCCGGCCAACATATCGCCGGCGACCANCCCCGCNTCACTGAACAAACAAACATGGCCAGGATGATGCCCGGGAGTGATGAGCACCGTCCACGTTTGTCGGCCGAGGGTGAGGGTTTCTCCGTCGGTCAGCACCCGCTGGCAAGGAACGCTTTTTGCCGTGTAATCGCTTCCCCAAACGGGAACATCAAACGCTTCTCGGAGCAGGGACATATCAGCCAGATGGTCGCCGTGGCTATGGGTGAAGAGAATCGCCTTCAATTCACCTCGATGGCGCTCAACGGCGGTTGCCAGCGCCTCCATGTCCTCTCGCATGCGCACGGCCGGGTCAACCACGATGAATTCCCCTTCCGGGTCGCCAACGAGGTAGCAATTGGTGTGGTCGGCAGGCGGTAGGGTGGCCGTTTTGATGGGGATGACTTCCACGCCATGGGCAAAGAGGATGGAGCGTCGTCCAGGCAAGCGCTCGGCAATGTCTTCTGCAGCCGATTCCATGTCCCGTTCAAGCCGTTCAAGGGTTCGCTCAATCTCCATCAGCAGGGTGACCACCGGTGGTGCGACCTTGATTTCATGGGCCTTCCAACGCTCCAAGATTTCGGTGGGTTTGGCCCACATGATCTCGGTAAATTCGGTCTGCGGTTCCAAGTCAATTTCAGGAACTGTCTCCCACGCACCGAGGTGGAGGTGGAGAAAGGCATTGTCGAATTGAACCGGGCCAAAGGGAGGTGTGATGCGATGGCTGAGGATGCGGATACGCTGCCGCTCGACGGGAAAGGCCTCGTCCAAAGCAAGAGGTAGCCACTGCTTTTTGTCCTCAACAATGGCGAGGCGATCCTGCGGTTCAAGGGCGATGGCGCCTGTACCCGAAGGAGCGAGACCGAGCTCCTCGCTCATCTCCCGCATGATGCAAGCGATGGAAGCGGCTTCGGGACCTTCTAGGGCAGGCAGTGTTTCAACGGCTGCACGGTCAACGGAAGACACGCCTCCGCCGGGAAAGGCCCAGTAGTTGGGAAATGCCCGCATGGTTTTGGCTCGAAGGCCAAGCAGGACTTCAACGCCTTCTGGGCCGTCCCGTGTGAGGGTCATGGTGGCTGTAGGACGTGGAGCGCCCCTCGCCCGGGCTGCCATGGACACGCCTTCAGGGACCTCACTCATGGACGCCGCTCGCGGGTTGCACTTTCAAAGGCTTGTGAATGCATGGCTTGTTCTGTGTTGGATGGCGTCGCCTTCAAATAAAGCGGACNNNGAGGNNTGNACATGACTCATGATTCAGTTGAGGAACACCTCGCTGAACTGGCCCAGTTGGTCGCNGAAGCTGAAGCCATGGGNGTCGATATCTGGCCGGAGACCAAACCCGTCCGGCCATGGGCAAAGTACGCTCTTGCTTCATTCATGATCATCATGATNNTCTCATGGGTCTCAAAAGCNATGGTTCGGTTTACGAATCTTTGACCTTTGTCTCCTCACCGCTGAATTGAAGAAGGCAACCGAGGTGGCAGGGNCACAGTCCCTTAGTGTAGCGGTCCATCATGGAGGATTCTGGTTCCTCCGACCTCGGTTCAAATCCGGGAGGGACTACCACCGCTTCCTTTTCCAGCAAAGCGTTGAACGTTTCAAACACATTTTTAGGGTGGCCTAAACTTTATGTGGTGGGGACTTTTCGGGTGGCCTAAATCGGAGATGNNTACGATGATGAAAAAATGGAAAACGAACAACAAAATAGCATGCAGTACGATGGTTTTGGTGATGTTGATGGCAGGTTTGAGCGGGTGCATCGGAAGCGACGATTCCGAAGAAACCCTGCGCATCGCCTTCTCGGTGAAGGACGATTACGCTTCCTTTAATGAAAACCCACAGAAGCTCGCCGACTATCTCAGCGACGCCACGGGATTGAACGTTGAACTCTACCCCATCACCTCAGACAGCCTTGCGCTTGAGGCCTTGCGATTCGGTAGTGCCGACATGGCCTTCCTCGATGGTGGCGCCGCATGGATGGGCTGGCAGTCCTATGGCCTTGAGGCCATGGCGGCCGACATGAAGAGCGACGGTCGTACGTACTACAGCGCTCACGCATGGGTGCTCAACGACAGTGCTGCTGGTCAAGCGGCACTGGATGACGATGACGCCACCGACCCGTTCGCTGAGCTTGCTGGCGAGGTATCTTGCCACACCGGCTGGCTCAAATCTGCGGGTATGCTGATCCCAATGGGCTACTTCATTGGTCAGGGTTACGCAGATGTTGTGGGCGACGAGGACGACATTGAATCGCTTCGAAACACCATTTTCAGCCATTTTTCTGAAGACGCTTCCATCCCAGAATCCGGCTCGCTCTACTACGGTTACTCCGGTGCACTGCGATGCCTTTCCGAAGGCGAAGGCGCCGTTGCCTTTGCCAAGGATTCCACCGTGGATGCTTACTGTGCAGCCGATGACGAAGAGCGTGAATCTTGGTGCCTTGATCGGGACCGCTACGTTGCCCTGCCGGCCTTCGGCCAAGCACCATCGCACCCGTTGATGTATCAGCCCGATACGGTGGATGATTCCACGCGAGAGCTCATCGTTTCAGCCTTGTTGGCACTGAACGACACCGAAGACGGTCAATCCATCCTGGAAAACATTCTGAACACCCCTGGTTTGATCGAAACCAACGCCGAGGACCACTTGGGCTCCTACGGTGGGCTCATTCAGCATGTTCCGGGAATTCAGGGTTACCTTGATGAGAAGTATTCGTCGGCGTGAGTCTGTTGGAAGAAGTTCTGGTCCACCTGCACGACGTAGCCATTGGCTACGATGTCCCCTTGATTGAGGACATCAACATCGAAGTCATCGCAGGTGACGTGATCGCTGTTCTTGGGCCCTCCGGCATTGGGAAAACGACACTCCTGAGAACCATTGCCGGCTTGGTCCGCCCCCTTGAGGGGGACGTTGAACTCGCGGTCCCCTCCCGAGGAGGATTGGGCTACATTCCGCAGCGATTGGGACTCATTGGAAACCTCACCGTTCGGGACAACGTCGAGATGGGCACGCGTGTCAGCCTCTCACGGTGGCACTTGCCGTTTTTCCCAGTCCCCGGCAAACAACGACGCATCGCCGAACGGGCGATGGAAGATTTGGATATCCTCACGCTGGCCGACCAACCGGTTCGGATTCTTTCGGGTGGTCAACAACGCCGTGTTGCTACCGCGAAAACCGTCGCTCAGCGACCTAAGTTGGTACTGGCCGATGAGTTTCTCGGCGAACTTGATGACGACAACGTTGAGATCGTGATGGAGACCGTACGCCAGGCCATTGACGCACAGAACTCGGCCATGATCATGGTTGAACACCACGAAGAATTGGCCAAGGAGGTCGCCAATCGAATTTGGCGGATCAAGGACGGTCGTTTAATTGAGGAGTTGGTTCGGTGAATCGTCGATTGAGCTTGACCGTTGTCGTGGTCCTGGGCCTGGCATTGTTGACCTTCCTCAACCTCGTCGGGGACTGGGGTCGTTTGACCGGAGGGATGTCCAATCTGGGCGTCTTCTTCCGGGAGAGCTTGTGGCCGCCTGACTGGTCGGTGCTCGAACCTCAATCCTACCCTGTTTGCGAGGCTCGCTTCGAATTCACCTGCTCTGTTGCTTGGTTGGGTATGGTTGAAACCATCAAAATCGCCTTTGTCGCTACCGTCATTGGTTTTGTGGTGGCGCTTCCACTTTCGGTGATGGCAGCCAGCAACCTCTCGCCATTTGAAATTGCAGTTCCCACTCGAATTCTTCTGGCGGCCATGCGCTCCTTGCCTTCCATCATCTGGGCGGTATTGTTCATGATCATCTTCGACATGGGCACCCTTGCAGGTATTTGTGCGATGTCCTTCTACACGGTTGGCTATCTCGGAAAGTTGCAGTTTGAGTCAATGGAAGGCATCAAGAATGCACCGCTGGAAGCCGCCAAAGCCATGGGTATGACGCGAACGGAGAAGGCGTGGTTGGTGGCTATCCCCGAATCTGCCAACCAATTACTCAGCCATCTTCTGTTCATGTTTGAGTACAACGTGCGCCATGGCACCGTCATTGGCCTGGTCGGTGCAGGAGGCATTGGATTGTACCTCAACACCTACCTCAAACTTGCTCAATACGACAAGGTCGTGGCTCTTTTGGTCGTGGTCTTCTTGGTCGTGGTGGTCATTGATTTCGTATCGATGGTCTTGCGTTCTGCTGTCACCGAAGAGGGCGACGTTGAACGCCCGTCGTGGTCATCGTTGTTTTTGCCGGCTGCCATCTCCTCCACTTTGCATCCAACACCAATGCTGAAGGATGCAAGCCTGAAAGAAAGCGAGTGATTCACTTATCGGCTGCGATGTGGACGTTTCCGTCTTTGTAGAAGATTTGAATCTGCTCAGGGGCCTTCTTCGTCAAGGCAGCCACGGCATCGTAGACTTCATCTTCAGAGACCTTGAACGCCTTCGCCGCATCTTTGGTGGACCATGGCTGAATGTGGAAATCGCTCTTGACGAGCCACTTCAACAATTTGGCTTCAAACTCGGTAATTTCGTCGGCCATGAGATGAGCACAAGGCCTTAACTCAAAATGTCACCGATGGTTCTCATCCAAGAGCAACCATGCGTCGGCAGCATTCCTCGGCGTCGATGTCGCCATTGAGGAGGGTGTTGAGGGCCTTGGTGAACGGAATGTTGAGTCCGGCATCTTCCGCTCGTTCCACGAACATTCGACAGGCGCGAACACCTTCTGCAACCATGTGCATTTTCTCAAGCGCATCATCGAGCGAAAGGCCGGTGCCCAATTTTTCACCCATGCTTCGGTTTCGGCCGTGAGGTGAGGTGGCTGTGACGTACATGTCGCCAAGACCGGCTGGCCCAAAGGCCACCTCCGCTCGTGCTCCTAATTCGGCCAAAAGAAGGCAACCTTCTTTGAAACCCGACATGAAAATCGCTGCCTTGAGGTTGTCGCCTCCCAAATCGCCGACTTGTTTCAAGCCGTCAACCAGGCCGCAAGCAAGAGCGACCACGTTTTTGTAAGCACCCCAAAGTTCAGCTCCCACAGGATCGCTGGCCGGATGCAGAATGAAACTTGGCGTGCTGAGGGTTTGGGCGAGACGTTGAGCGATGGCTTGGTCCTCGCTGGCCACGAGCGCCGTTGTCATGACACCTGATGCAGCCTCGGGAGCGATGGTTGGACCGGTCAGTACCGCCAGCGGGTTGGTTTTTCCTTCTTCCTTGAGACGGGTATGGATGGCTTCGGAAATCAATCGCTTCCCTGGTGCCAATCCTTTGGCTAAATCCAGCAAGACATGGCCGGGCTGAAGGTGAGGAAGAACATCTTCCATCACGTCCAAAATCACGGATGATGGAACCGCTAATACCACGATTTCAGAGCCTTCAATCGCTTCTTCGAGGTGCATGGTGACGTCCAATCCCTTAACAGGATAGTCGGCCAAGTACTTCTGGTTCACACTCTCCATCATGATGGATTCGTAGACCTCTTGTTCAATGGTCCATCCTTTGACCTTGTGCCCTTCAAGAAGCCACAATCGAGCGATGGCTGTACCCCAGTTTCCCAATCCCAACACTGCGATGTGCGCCATGTCAATCGATGACTTCGCCCCTTCGTTGGTTTATACCATTTCGGGCAACATCTTGAACGAAAGTGAGGATTTGAGGGCGTTCGTGAACGGGCCACTCAGAACAAATCGTCGTCTTCTTCGTCAAAGTCGAAGACATCATCTTCGGCTTTTTCCTCTTTCTTGGTGTCCTTCTTTGCTCCTTTTTTGGCCTTGGCAGCGGGCTTTTCTTCCTTGGCCGCTTCAGCTTTCGGGGCTTCTTCTTCGGGAGCTGGTGCCGCAGGAGCAGGTGCTTCAGGAGCCGTTGCCGCTCGAGCAGCAGCGATTTGCGTCTCTTTGGTGCGCAGTTCTGCTTCGCTCTTGCCAGTTTGCAGTGAGAGGGCTCGCCTTCGGTCTTCTCGGGCTTTGCGTTCAAGTTGCTTGTGGCGGGACTTCTCGATGTTCTGCATCATGTACATGGCGTCGTGTTCCAACAGCGGTGAATCGGAGATGAGCGTAATGTCAAGCCAACCCCCGTCTTCAACGATGAATTCAGCCAACGGCTCAAAGTTGAGGTCGGACTTTTTGATCTGCGTGTAATGCAAAGCGTTGCCCGTTCGGTGTTCAACCCCGGAGAAGTGGCAGTAGAATTGCTTGGTTCCAATGCTTTCACGAACCATGTCGAACAGTTCACCGTAATCTTCTGAGGTTCGCATTTGACCGTGGCCCCTTGCGTGGATGTGAGCGATGTTGAGAACGGGGATGGTGCCTTCGACGTGGTTCACCACTTCGAGCACCTCTTCGAGGCTGCCCCAGAGTTCTTGTCGACCAGATGTCTCTACACCAATCTTGGACGGTGTTCCGTTCTTAATCCAAGGGAATACGGGGAATTCATCCTCATCGTCGTGCCAGATTTCGTGAATGCGGTCGACGATACCTGAATAGACGTTCGCAACCTGTTGATTGGCGGCTTGACCACGCCCGAAGTCGCCGTAATGTCCGGCGTGGAGGGTGATGTGGCGGGCGTTGATGGTACGGGCTGCCTGGAGGGTTGCTTCGATTTTCGCCAGTGATCGTCCACGTTCGACTTTTCCACCGAGGAGTTCAGAATAATATGGGCCGTGGATGTTCATCTCAAAGTCCGTTTTGTTGGCCAGAACACCAGCCTGCCAGTACTGCTCGAAGTGTTGAGGTGCCACCATGCGGACCGTTTGGACCTCCATGGTTTCAAGACCGAGGGAAATGATGTCGTCCATTCCTTCAACGATGGTGCGTCCTTTACAGGAGAGTGGAACACCTGCTGGACCGAGTTTCACTGGCATCTTTTTCCCCCCCCGAAACCGACCCAAGGGACATCACATGATAATGTCTTTCTGTTGGCTGTCCGCTAAATTCGTGGAGCCGGTTGCTTTCAAGAGTGATTGGATACGACTCTTCATGAAGGTGAGACCGGAGGGAGCCTCCATGGAGCCTCATGTACGTCGCGCAGTCGAAGCGTTCCAAGCGGGTCAACCTGTGTGCCTCTTTGACTCTGAAAAGCGAGAGGGCGAAACCGACCTTCTTTTCCCCGCAGCGATGGTTGAACCAGCAACGATGCGCCAACTGAGGCAAGACTGCGGCGGGCTCCTCTTCCTCGCCATCGGTGATGAGGTAGGCGAATGCTTTGGCCTTCCGTTTCTCCAAGACCTCCACACCTCGGACGACCTTGTTCAAAGAAATCCAGTGCTCAGCCATCTCATCACCAATGACCTTCGCTACGATGCCCGGTCGGCGTTCACCCTTTCCATCAACCACCGTGAAACCTACACCGGCATCACCGACCACGACCGAGCGCTTACNACCCGCCGATTTGCTGAGTTAGCANCCGATTGCTTAGCNGACNGCGTGGCCGTTGAATCGGCCATGAAGCGCTTGGGTGAGGAATTCAGAACCCCGGGTCATATACCGGTCTGCCGAGAGGCAAAAGGGGGCCTGAGCGTACGCCAAGGCCATACAGAATTGGCGGTTGGTCTNGCTCGTCTTTCAGGAGCGACCCCGGTCGTGATTGGAGCTGAAATGTTNCAACCTGACGGCGATCATGCGCTATCGGTNGCCGANGCNCGAGCATGGGCGCANTCCAATGGTATTCCTTTNCTNGAAGGGGCAGACGTGGTGGCCGCTTTGGGNCTTTGAGTTCCACCGTCATCCTCATGAAGCAACAGCCTAACCCNTGTANGGTGGTCCCATGAAGCGNATTCTTGCAGTCGGNGTGTTCGATTTGCTTCATGCTGGGCATCTGCATTACTTGGAACAAGCAAAATCGCTNGGAGACCATCTCACGGTCGTCGTNGCGCACGANGACACCGTACGAAAGCGAAAGCATGAGCCGGTNACCAANCAGGACCTTCGTCAACGAATGGTCTCAGGTCTCAAACCGGTCGACGCTGTGGTGGTCGGCAATCCTCCGAACGTCCCTATTTTTGACATTCTNCCCGAAATCCAACCCGATGTCATCGCCCTTGGCTACGACCAAGAGCACGCTGAAGACAACATCCGCAACGCCCTTCGGGAGCGAGGCTATGGAGGCATTGAAGTTGTGCGTGTTGAGGGTTTGAGCGACGACCTCGACGGAACGAGAAAAATCATCGCACGTATCTTGGAACGTGCTGAAAAGAAGGAGGCTTGAACGTGTTTACTGGAATCGTTCAAGGAAAGGGTAGCNTCCANTCTATAGAAAATGANGANGCNGTNTGGACCTTCCAAATCGACGTGCCAGACACCTCTGGATTGCAGCGTGGAGCCAGCGTGGCCATCAACGGCGTGTGCCTAACCGCCACTGAAATCAACGGCCAATGCGTGGCCTTTGATGTCATTGAAGAGACGTTGAACCGNACCAACCTTTCCNANCTCAACGTAGGCGATGCTGTNAACGTTGAACGCTCGCTGAAAATGGGNGATGAGTTGGGAGGTCATTTGCTCTCNGGGCACATCATGGGNTTGGGTGAAATCAAGACGTCCACCNAAGTTGGAGAAGGCNNNGACATAACCATNGNGGCNCCTGAAAGCATGATGAAGTACATTCATGAAAANGGATACATCGGACTNAANGGCGCTTCGTTAACCATTGGAGAGGTGCAACAAAACGAGTTCAANATCCACTTGATTCCTGAAACGCTTCGNTTGACGACCTTTGGNACTGCTGAGAATGGAGGGCTNGTCAACATCGAAATCGACGCCATGACCCAAACCATTGTGGCGACCGTCGAACGAATGATGAAACAGGAGAACGGAGGTGGCNNTGCATGAGCAAGCGAATAGGTTTGGTCTGCGGCTCGTTTCACAAGCAAGAGGTTGAGCAGATGCTGGCCTACGCCAACGATGAAGCCACGAAGCAGGGAATGACCATCGGAGAGGTCGTCTGGGTTCCCGGTTCCATGGAAGTCCCGCTTGCCCTTGACCGATTGTTGAACAATCACGATGCAGCTGCCTGTTTGGGCATCATTGAGAAAGGTGAAACNCAACACGGNTTGGCGATGGGNCAAGCGGTCATCAAGACCGTTCTTGACCTTCAATTAAAGCATGACAAACCCGTGGGTTTGGGCATCATTGGACCGGGTGCAGAACCGCATCACATCGAGCCACGCTTGGAGCCCCATGCACGTGCTGCGATTGGCGCTGTTCTCGACGCTTGACCCTCGTCTTTCCATGGGTAGGGACGAATAGGACGGACTGCGAACCCTTGCGAAAACTATGTTTGAACGCATGGGTTTGAGCATAGGCCCTCTGAACCTAACCAAAATCGATTACAATGATTTTTAGTCGTCAAGAATTGAGTGCACAACAACATGTCCATTCTGGGCCAATGTAATCATTGAGTACAGTTGCAACCATTGCGGAACAATATCTTGAGTCCTGTTTAGCTTTGGGAGCATTGATAATAGATCGTTCTGAATGTCATTTAACCCGTCTTTATCCAACGTTAATAATGCTCTGG
>PAGK01000042.1 GCA_002704515.1 Methanobacteriota archaeon | reverse complement strand
CACCCGTCACTGCCCCGAAGGTTGCGATGATGAAGGCGATGATTAGCAATCACCTTGTGAGGCCGCCTTGAAGCCCTCCACTCCTTACTGAGCGTAGAGCATCAATTCTAGTGAAATGAATAAGTGGTTTGGTCATGTTTACGAGGGTTTCATCTATACACCCTCGTGAATGGCATCAATTGGACGGGGCTTCGTTCTAAATACAAGACGGATTTACTTTCACACCATGGCAGATGTAGGGGGCCCGCTTGCTTACTACTGGCGGACCATCTCGAACGCTGATTATTCCACCTCATTCATTGGATATTGGCATGTTTTAGCCGTGTTTAGCATCGTTTCAGCGGTTTTTCTGGTGTTCCTTTCAGCTCTGATCTACAGGGCTGACCCGACCAAGGGAAAGAACCGTTTCATGGCGTTTATGCTCATGACGGAAGCTTTGCGATGCGCAACATCGATGTTGTTCTGGCTCTATTCATGGCCAGAGACGTACCTTTCGTTTTTGGCAAATGCACGCATTGTGTATTACATCATGTCCTTGCAACTGTTTTTCCTGTACGTCTTGGCGCCTTCCTTTTACTCAAGGAAGGGCCTGGGGAATCAACTTTCCAGATTTTTCAGTGGCCGAGGGTTGTATCTTCTGCCCATCATGAGCATGGCCGTTGTTTTTTCCATCAGCATGCTCATGGGCGGTGCACACATCGCCATCGGAGACATTGGCTGGACGTATTGTTCTACGGTGGGCAGTGGAACGGGAGCGACTGCTTCAGGAGATTCGATGCCGTTTCCAGTGACCTGCCCCGAGTCGTGGGATGCGGTGTATCCAATGACCCTCTCTTCCCCTGCCCTTGGACTGCTGAGCAGAATCCTTCTTCTCTTGCCAACAATCGGCGCCATTTACGCTGCGTTCACCATCAACAAAATCTATTCCAAAAGCAAGCAGGATGAACCCCATAACACGGTCGAGATACGAGCCGTTCAACTCGGTTTTTTCGGCAAAGCGGTGTTGCAGATCACCACCATTTTCATGCTCTTTACGCTCATTGGCGTTCTTGGCGAATCTCCAACCCTCAACACCCATCCATTCAATCCCGATGAGCAGGTTCCGAAGATGCTGATTGCCATCGGCCCCCTCTTGCCAACGACCGTGGTGTTGGCGGCGTTGTTTGAAGGCCTCGTGTTTACTTATGCCATGGTCAAGAACGAAGTGTTCGGCATTGATGAAAAATTGAGGAAGGGGTTCACCACCGCTGTTTTCACTGGAGCATTTGCTGTGCTCTTTCTCTTCGCTACCGAAGCCATGGAAGCGGTGTTTGACAGAGGGTGGATTGGAGGAATCTTGATCGGGATGCCTTTCATTGTGCTGCGAAAACCCATCATTTCCTCGCTCTCAAAATTTTCAACCCTTATCATGCCAGAATCCTTCACGCCCCAAGAAATAACGTACGTTGAGTTGTACAAAGCGGCCATCAGCGACGGCGTTGTCACGGAAAAGGAAAGGTCAATGCTTCAAATTCAGGCTACTTCCTACGGGTTCACTGAAGAAAGAGTGGACTTCTTGGAGGCTTTTTGCAGGGAATCAATGACAGAGGAAGAGTGACCGTTCCCTCTGTGAGGGGGCCTCTGTACGTCATGGTTGCCCGAATCCTTCCGGAACATCGTGTGGTGTCCTCGAAGCGATGTTAAAACTCAGGCTTGGTACATAACACTATAACAAAACAGGTAAAATGGGGAAATAGGTGAACTAAAATGAGTGGCCAAATATCAAAAATAGGATTTGTAGCAAGCATGTTGTCAGTAGTAGGGTCGTTGTACGTCTACTTTGTGAGTGGCGACCAAAATTTGGGTATCTTTGTCGGTTTGTGGGCTCCAACCCTCATCCTCGCCAGCAAAGAGATCGAAGAAATGATGAAGTGAAGTTCATCTTTTTCTGAACGTTTTCTCAAATGTGCTCTCGCCCTTGAGGGCGACGCCATGTCGATTTGACTTCAGAAATCTCGTCTTCGCCCAAGGGTCGATCTCGATTCTACCCAAGGCCTCGAATTCGAGGTCTTCATTTCAGCGTAATCCTCCGGAGAAGATTGCATAAAGAACTGCAAAACCAGGTAATGCAACGCAAACAGCCCCGCCAACCATAAGTCCCTTGGCCAATGGTTTGTCCCCGTACTTTATTGCCAAAAGAAGTCCAGCAATGATCAAGATTGGCCAGTGCGCGAGGATGAGTTCTCGAATGAACACATTCCTCTCATAGTCTGAACTCGTGTATGTGTAACCTATGTACACCACCTCTCCGTAATTGGTCGCGATGTGAAGTGTTCCATCGGTGTTGATTTTGATAAACACCCCCTCATCGCAATCGAGTTCAGATACATCGCCATCGCAATGTCTCTGGTCCATCTTATGCCATTCATTTTCGTTTTCGAATTGCGAGTCAAAGGAATCCGATGATGGTCCCACAGAGTCGCCCCATATCGCCCCTTCAACATGGCCATATTGGTGTGGAGTGTCCACTGAAACCACCAATTCCCAACAGATGTCCTCGCATTCAGGGGGATAATGGTCGGAAAATCCGTTTGTCATTATGGCTTCATACACATCGTATGTCGTGTTGTCAAGTTCAACACTCGATGTAAGTTTAGGCGTGTATACTGAGCCGTGGCTCTCAAAATCAGCACGGGTACTCATCAAGAAAAAAAGCATGGCCATTCCAGTGAGGATCGGAATGAACAACCCGATCAAGAACATTGACCCTGATGGGTCGTCCTCTACATCCACGCTCGCCTTATGTGTAAATGGCTAATGATTGTTCCTCCGACGGCGACCAAGGCTCTATGATGCCTGGTTAAAGTGGCTTAACATCCGATGGAAATGATGCACACCTTGTTCCCGAGTCGGGGAATAACGTCCGCGGTCGTAAGCCCTTGAAGCCATGCCTTTCTGCACCTCTTCAATCACCCACTGGTCTTGATGCTCAACGGTGTCAAGCACCGAACCTGCGCCCTGGCCGGCGAGTTCAGCGTCCTTGACGTACCCGCGGTAGAGGATTCTGCATCGCTTGTGCGAAACCGGCATCACCACGTTCACCGACAATCCCCACGGATAGAAATTGAACATCATGTTCGGGAACAACCACAGGTAATACGCAGCGATCTCCTGGCCTTCATCGGGATGACCCGGCGGTAAATCGAACGAGACATCGCCTTCCATGGCCTTTCCAATCTGGAGCACACCTCCATCGAAGGTCTCGGTNACGTACCCTGAGTAGTCGAGCGCTTGGTTCAATTCCGGGTGGACGTACGGGATGTGAAACCCCTCGAGGTAGTTGTCAACGTAGAGCAGCCAGTTGGCTTCAACGGTGTGGTCTCGGTCTCGTCCCGGATCGTAGCTGAAGGATTCGGGTTTGAGGAACCCCAACCGCTCTTCGAGCATGTCCCACGGCAAATCTGCCCCTTCCTCCACGGCGGTGAAGTGCATCCCCATCCACTGTTTGAGAGGAAATTCATGGAGGTTGTCCGATGCACTTGGGAATCCGATGGCCTGCTCAAATTCAGGCATGTGGCGAAGGGTTCCATCGAGGCTGAAACTTCGACCGTGGTAGCGGCACTGCACAGTTTTCTTGGTGCACGGCTCGAGCACCAGGCGCATGCCACGATGCGTGCACACGTTGGAGAGGCAGCGGGTGGCCTCGTCCTTCACCAGCACAACCGATTCACCGTTGATGGCTTCGAGGTGTTCAAGCGGGAGCAGGGCGTTGACCTTGAGTTCAGCGGCATGGGCGGCAAACTGCCAACCGTCGAAGACGGTCTTGAGCCGTTCAAACATGGACGGGTCGGTGTAGTACTGGGACGGAAGCGTTCGTGCCGTTCGAATGTCGGCATCGATCATCGGTTCCGACATGGTCTCAGACCTTCTGCCAATCCGTGCCGTTCCACCATCGGTTGGTGCCNTCGCTCATGACCCGCCAGGTGTGGCCGGTTTCATCGGTCCACTGGTTCGCGACGGTGGGTTCTTCCACAGCGGCCATAGGCTCAACCACCGGTTCGGGGGTTGCCACGGCCTCAACGGGTTGCGTTGCCGCAGGCTGAGCGTTCATGTCCGGCATGGCGGCCACGGGTTCAACAGCGACGGGAGCAGAGGACTGAGCAGGTTGCGCATTCATGTCCGGCATGGCGGTCGTCGGTTGTGCACTCATGTTTGGCATTCCCGGAGGCATACCACCGGCTGAGAAGTCCTTGGGGAGGTCCTCTTCTTCACCCATGCGCTTGCGCAGGACGACGACCACGGCGGCGGTGATGATGATCATCACGATGCCAATGCCAATGAGCATACGTTGCTGGGCAGCGGCGGCATCTTCCTCTTCCTTGGCCAACTGTGCTTCNAGCACAGCTTGCTCGTTGTCGCCCATGCCATCGCCGTCGGAATCGAGCGTTTCGGTGGCGTCGTTGGGGAAGGCGTCGGCGTTGTTGCCCACACCATCGCCGTCGTTGTCCGCCCATTCAGTGGCGTCTGCTGGGAAGACGTCAGCGTCNNCCCCATCTGGATTGTCGCCNTAGCCGTCGTTGTCNGCGTCAGCCCACTGGGTTGGGACGTTGATGAAACGGTCAGGCGTCGTGCCTTGAGGGTTGTCTCCGTAGCCGTCGCCATCGCTATCAGCCCACTGGGTCGCGTCCTGAGGGAAAGCGTCCCCATTGTCGCCGTAGCCATCGCCGTCGCTGTCGACCCATTCGTTGGTGTCTTCAGGGAAGGCATCGGGATTGTTGCCCGTGGCGTTGTCGCCGTAGCCATCGCCGTCTGCATCGGTGGTTTGGGTTGAATCGTCGTCAAAGACATCGGCGTTATCGCCCACGCCATCACCGTCGGTGTCCACGGTTTCCGAACCATCGCTAGGGAAGGCATCACCGTTGTCGCCCACACCGTCTTCGTCAGTATCGACCCATTCGCTGGCATCTTCAGGGAAGGCGTCAGNGTTGGTACCAGCGGGGTTATCGCCGTANCCATCGCCGTCTGCATCGGTGGTTTGGGTGCTGTCCGACGGGAAGANATCGGCGTTATCACCCACACCATCGCCATCGGTATCGGCCGTTTCGGTCGCATCTTGTGGGAAGGCGTCNGCGTTATCGCCGACGCCGTCATCGTCGGTGTCAACGGTTTCCGTCGGGTCGGTTGGCGCCCAGTCGGCGTTATCACCGACACCGTCTCCGTCGTTGTCGGCCGTTTCCGAGGCGTCATTTGGAGCCCAGTCNGCGTTATCACCAACGCCGTCGCCGTCGGTGTCAACGGTTTCTGAACCGTCGCTTGGGAAGGCATCGCTGTTGTCGCCCACACCATCGTTGTCGGAGTCGGTCGTCTCGGAGGCGTCGTTGGGGAAGGCATCTTGGCCGTCCAGCACACCATCGCCATCAGAGTCGATGTCAAGAATGGTGACTTCGTTGCTCATGACGGCATTTCCGAATTCCAAACCGTCGTGTGGGGTCACTTGGACCTTCCACTTCTGACCGGCCTGGGTGGAAGCGGGTTGAATGGTNACTTTGCCGTTATGAGCCGTGTTGTGCGTTCCGTCAACGTACCAGTGAAGGGTGGTCTGGGAGGATTCGGGGTCGCTGTCGTTGTCCGCATAGTCGTAGGTGAGGGTCAACGATTCATCGGCGTCAGCATTGGGTGCGGGGGCGATGGCCACGTTGGAAACCACTGGGGCGTCGTTGGGTGGCAAACCCTCAGGGATGGTGAGCTGGAGGTTGTTCCATCCGTCACCGCTGTTGGCGCCGTTGCCGTTGGATTCCATCACGGCGATGTCAACCGTGGCCGCTCCTGTGCCCCCAAAGGGCGCCATCCAGTCAAAGGACCAGGTGATTTGCGTCGCAGCCGTGTGGGTAGCGCTGTTTTGCTGTGCGTTGATGTTGACACCCGTTCCCGGACTCATCAGTTGACCTTTGTCAACCACGACGTTGAAGCCACCAGTGGTTGGATTGCCGCTGCTCGAGATGCTGATGGTCACCGAATACATGGCACCAGCGATGTAGGTGCCTGGGAAGTTGTGTGAGACCGAAACGCCGCCGACGCTGCTGTGGCAGCTGCATCCTTGACTGGCTTGACTGTGCTTGCCTGAGGAGTTTCCTTCGATGGTGGGTACGGCGGCAATGAGAAGGGCAACCGTGGCCAGTGCGAAGAGGCGGGTGAGCGTGTTCATAGTTTGGGCAACCGCACATTGTTCATAATAAAATTGGTCTTTCGTCCCGACCCTGCATCTCCGATGCATACAACGGATTGGCGGCGATCAAATCTGCTGCCAGTCTGTTCCGGTCCACCATTGGTTTGTTCCGTCACTCATGGCTCTCCATGTGTAGCCGTTCTCATCCGTCCATTGGTTCACGACCGTTGCTTCAACGAGCGTTGCTGGGGATGGGGATTGAGGCTCCATGGGGTTCACCGTGGTTTCGGGAACAACAGCGTGTTGGTCGGCGAAGTCGGGCAGGGAGAAATCCTTCGTGATTTCATCGGTCTCTGTCGAGCGGCGGCGGAGGAAAAGGACCACTCCGGCGGCGATGAGCAGCAACGAGAAACCGCTACCAACCATGAGGCGTTGTTGAGCCGCCGCTTCTTCAGCGTCTTCAGCTTCCTTGGCTTCAAGGACCAACTGTTCGTTATCGCCCATGCCATCGCCGTCTGAATCAAGCGTTTCCGTNGCGTCTTCTGGGAAAGCGTCAGCGTTGTCGCCNACACCATCGCCGTCGCTGTCCGCCCATTCAGCCGAATCCTGTGGGAAGACATCGCCGTTGGTGCCGTTGAGGTTATCGCCGTACCCGTCGTTATCGCTGTCCATCCATTGCGNTGCGTCGTTGGGNAACAGATCCGGNTTGTTNCCTTGGGGGCTGTCGCCAAATCCATCGCCGTCGCTGTCGAGGNTNTGGGTGNCGTCCTCGGGGAAGTCGTCGCTGTTGTCACCCACTTCGTCTCCATCGGTGTCAACGGTCTCACTCGCATCGGTAGGGAAGGCGTCAGCGTTGTCGCCGACACCATCACCGTCGGAATCCAAGGTTTCGTTGGCGTCGTTTGGGAAGACGTCGGCGTTGTCTCCAACCCCATCGTTGTCGGAGTCAAGCGTCTCCGCAGGGTCTTCTGGGGCCCAATCGGCGTTGTCGCCAACGCCATCACCGTCGCTGTCCTCGGTTTCCAAGGGGTCGTTGGGGAAGACATCGGCGTTATCACCCACGCCGTCTCCATCGCTGTCCGCCCATTCGTAGGGGTCGCTTGGGAAGGCATCAGGGGCATTGCCAGACGCGTTGTCACCGTAGCCATCNCCATCGGCGTCCGTGGTTTGTGAAGGGTCGCTGTCNAAGGCGTCAGCGTTGTTNCCTACGCCGTCGTTNTCGCTATCGGTNGTCTCNAAGGGGTCATTGGGAAAGACNTCGGCNTTNTCGCCNACACCGTCTCCGTCCGTGTCCANGGTCTCTGTGGNGTCGTTGGGGAAGACGTCGGCNTTATCNCCCACNCCGTCNCCATCNNTGTCNGCCCANTCGTTGGCGTCGTTGGGGAAGGCGTCGGGGNTGTTNCCGGATGCNTTGTCGCCNTAGCCATCNCCNTCNNNGTCGGTGGTTTGGGTCGCATCGTCATCAAAGGCNTCGGCGTTATCACCNACNCCGTCGCTGTCGGCGTCNGCCCATTCGTTCTCGTCATTNGGNAAGGCGTCGCTTTGGTCGCCNTACCCGTCNCCGTCNGCATCGTAATCGATGATNTCAACGGTGTTGGTNGAGGTNATNTTGCTTCCATAATCCGTNCCGTCGCTNGGNGTGACGGTCATGNTCCAGAATTCTCCAATGCTGGTAGCACTNTGNGNGAGNGTGGTNAAATCGTTGTGTTGNGTGATGGTTGTNCTGCCTTGGAGCCATCGGATTTGNGTTCCCGATTCGGCGTCNCCNTCCGGGTCGTTGTANTCGTAAATGGCGTACAAATNCTCGTCGTAATACGCTGTTGTTATNGCCGANCCNGTNCCGGTTAACTGGTTGCTGATGTGAACGTTGGAAGCNGTTGGGGCGGAGTTTGTGGGNCCCGGNTCAGGCACGGTGATGGACGATGTTGTCCAGGCATCACCGGANTTNGCACTGTTTCCGTTCNCCGTCATCACGGCGATGTCCACGTTCACGGTTCCNCTNCCGCTGGCGGGAGCCGTCCAGTCAAACGACCACGAACGNTNGGAATTGGTGGTGTGGGTNGCGGATTGGCCTGAACTGTCNACCTTGACCGCCATGATGCCCATGCCGGGNGTGGACAGGGTGCCTTTGTCCACCAGGACATTGAAACCACCGTTTGTACCCGANACGCCTCCNGTGACGGAGATTTGGATGGTGTAGCTTTGTTGCCCGNTGTAGGTGGNCGGGAAATTTTGGCTGATGGTGGGNGCGNTTCCGCTGTAGTGGCAGGTGCAACCATTGCTTGCTTGGTTGTGAATCCCGCTTGAATAGCCCTCCATGGTCGGAAGGGCAAGGGTCATGAAGGCTGCAAGGAGGATGAGAAAACTTCGTGTCGCGAGGTTCATGGTTGGCTCGCCATGTTATTTTGTTATAACAAAACTGGTCAGCGGTTCCGACACGGGGCCACATGTTGGCTTCGGTCTGCTGCCGCGGCGCGATTAAATAGGGGAGTTTGGTCGGGAGGCTTACCTACGTTTGTGAGGAAGGAGTCGATACAATGCCTAAGCCATGGACCTCAAAGCTCATCATCAAAGCCTTGGGAGTTCAGAAGTGCAACGGCAGTATGGACGCCGCCGTCGAGGACCTGCCCCTCGAAAAGGCCATGGAAGTGGCCCGTGAGAAAGCAGGCCTCGGACACTTGACCGGTGCCGACCTAAAGGCGCAGACTCGTGAGGTCATTGGGACCTGCGTGTCAATGCGTGTGAAGGTCGATGGTCATTGGGCAAATGAAGCCCTCGAAATCATTGCAAAAGGAGAATGGGACGAGCGCTTTAATTGAACACTCACGAACCGCGGAAGAGGCTTCGGCCTCGCCGACCGCAGAGGTGAATTAACATGGAAGAAAAAATCAGTGAAGCCATCAAGGCCGCTATCGAAGCGGCTCCTGAGCGAAAGTTTGTCGAATCCGTGGACATCTCGTTCACCATTAAGG
The DNA here is from genome assembly GCA_002704515.1 of Methanobacteriota archaeon. Classification (GTDB taxonomy): domain Archaea; phylum Thermoplasmatota; class Poseidoniia; order Poseidoniales; family Poseidoniaceae; genus Poseidonia. The sequence goes on along the minus strand of PAGK01000042.1, from coordinate 13,881 downwards.
ACGTTGACTTGAAGAACCCAACCAACCGTATCAAGGAAGAGATCCGTCTTCCTTCTGGCCGAGGCCGGGAACTCAAAGTCGCTATGTTCGCTGCAGGCGAAGCTGCCACCAAGGCCAAGGCTGCAGGACTGGCTGTTTTCTCCCCACAAGACATCGAAGACTTCGGTGGAAAGAAGGGGCGAGCCAAGAAGGTCGCTAACCAATACGATTTCTTCCTCTCTGAAGTCCCTCACATGGGTCTCATCGGTCGCTACCTCGGTGTCGTTCTCGGTCCACGTGGCAAGATGCCTCGTCCTGTTCCACCCACCCTTGACCCTGCCGTTCTTGCGGCTGGTCTTGCCAGCACCGTGGTCGTCAAGTCTGGCGACCGAATGACCTTCCACGTTTCCTTTGGAACGGTCAAGCAATCCCATGATGAACTTCTGGCCAACGCCATGGAAGTGTACAACCGTGTTACCAACAAACTTGAGCGTGGCATTGGCAACGTTCGTTCCATGTTCATCAAGACCTCAATGGGTCCATCACAACGTATCGAGGTGATCAATTGATTCCAAAGGTCGTTTCCTGGAAGAAGGACACCGTTTCCGACCTCCACTCCCTCTTGACGAGCGGCGAAACCCTCGCCGTCATCGACATCCACGGTGTGCCGGCTTCCGCTATGTTCGGTATGCGTGCTGAACTTCGTTCCACAATGAAGATTCAAGTGGCCAAGAAGCGCTTGATGAAGATTGCATGGGAGCGCGCTGGCTACGATTTCGCTGACTTGGAGAACCTCTACGCATCAGCCGTTCAGCCAGCCCTCGTCTCGTCTTCAGACCTCAACTCGTTTGAGATGTTCACCGAACTCAAGAAGACCGAAGCCGGTCGTGCCGCCAAACCTGGCGACATCGCTCCTCACCAAATCGTGGTTGAGAAGCAAGACACCGGCATGCCACCCGGCCCCATCGTTGGTGACTTGAACTCCGTCGGCATTCCTGCAAAGATCATGGGCGGTAGCGTCCAGATTCAGAAGCGCACCGTCATCCTCGAAGAGGGTGAGGTGTTTGAAGGCGAACTCGGTATGATGCTTTCCAAGATTGGCATCAACCCCATGGTCACAGGCCTCCGCCTTTGTGGAACCCTCGAAGGTGGTACGCTCTTTGAACCGTCCACCCTCGACATCGACTACGAGCAATTCGAACAAGACTTGATCGGTATGGCAGCAGGCGCCTTCAACCTCGCTTGCAACATCACGTGGTTCACCACGCAAACCATGCCTACCCTTCTTGCTAAGGCCAGCGGAGAAGCGCTGGCTGTTGCATTGGAAGCAGCGATCGCTACGGCGGATACGCTGCCACACCTGGTGGCTCGAGCCCACGCCAGCGCCCTTGGCGTTGCCGGCAAGCTGAGCCCCGACGCACTCGACGACGAACTGGCTGCCATGATGGGCGCCGCTGCATCCGCAGCCGCCTCCGCAGCCGCCGTTGACACGAGCGCTTCTGAAGCCCCAGCCGAGGCTGAAGAAGAGGAAGAAGAGGAAGAAGAGGCCGGATTTGACGGTCTTGGAAGCCTGTTCGGCTGAACAAACAAAAAACACTGAGGTGAAAAAACATGGAATACGTATACGCTGCTATGCTGTTGCACGCTGCTGAAAAAGAGATTGATGAGAAGTCGGTGAAGGCTGTCCTGAAGGGCGCTGGTGTCGACGCTGACGCTGCTCGAGTGAAGGCCCTGGTGGCCTCCCTCGCCGGAGTCGACATCGCTGATGCCATGACCCAAGCCGTTGCTGCACCCGCTGCAGCTGCTGCCCCTGCCGCCGCTGGCGGTGCTGACGCCCCTGCCCCTGTTGAAGAGGAAGAGGAAGAAGAAGAGGAAGCAGGCTTCGACGGTCTTGGCTCGCTCTTTGGTTGAGCAAGGTCCGATCGCTGCCGATTCGCACGCCGGTTCGACCGGTTTTCGTGTGAGCGCGGCTCGTCCATCGGTCTTTGTCCACGGGAATACCTCGCCCTTTTGGGCGATGGCCGTGAAAGCGCCGCAATCGCACGCACGAATTCTCCAAAAGCACTGAGCGAAAGCCAGGTCATGAAAGGGTTCATCCCTTGACCACTCCTCGAACGTTCATGGTCAGGAAAGCAACGCTCGACCTTGAGGTCAGCGTTTCAAGCATCCAGGCCATTCGATTGTTTCGCGAGCTTGCCGAAGAAGCGGGATGGTCACTTCAACGCCATGAGGGCTCTCGCCTCGTGGATCGTTTTGCCATCATCATGCCGATGGCTCAATCGGCTCGCACCCTTGGACTCAAGGTGCTCGATGGGCCCATGCGCGGCATGGAATTGACGTGCTGGTCAGAAACTCGCGGCTCATCGGGAGCGGTCAACATCGCCTCGTGGTTGGTCCCCGGCGGGCCGGAAGAACCGCTCTTCAGAACCCTGGTCCACCACTGGGTCGTTCGAATGGACCGCTGTCCATGGCGCTGGTCCTTCGGTGAGCGTTCCAAGGTTGGCTACCTGTTGCCCGTTTGGAGGCAATCACGCCGGCGTTTTTCCAAGCTCGGGTTCAACACGAAAAAATCCGGTTGGCCGGTTGAACTTCAGGGTCATTGGCCATTGGAACGCCTGTCAGACATGGCTTCCAACGAAGAAGAGGAGTGATGCTCAACGCCTCCCCCCTAAAGGGGGAGGCGCTTTTTTTATCGGGTGGGGCTTTATATCCGTACCACAGGAGGGTTAATTCCCAAGGTGGCGTCATGCTGAACAATCCACAACAACGGAAGGCGCTGGTCCTCTCGTTGTTGATGGTGATGCTGGCACAAACGGCCTACGTCGAATCCTACCGTGGATGGACGCTTTCGGACGAAGCAAATCCTGCTTATTTGAACGCAGCTTGCGACAGCACCACCCGTGCCTCNGGAACACCGATTTACGTTGATGCCTCCCAAGGCTCGGACGACTGGGACGGCACGTGGTCCTGTCCAAAAGCCACCCTTTCCGATGCTCTGAACGATTCCTCGTCCAACGATGAAATCATCCTTGCATCCGGTCTGTACCACGAAAACGTCACCGTGAACGGCAAAGACAACCTCGTGATTCGAGCGGCCGATGGCGCCCGTGTGGTCTTCGACGGAACCAAAAGCATCGCTGACGACCTCAACGTTTCTTGGGGCACAGCTGACGGAAACGGCGTTCAGGAAACAACGCTACCGGTTGACGGTTGGCAGTTGTTTTTGTCTTACGAAGAACAGGTGCCTGCTCGCTGGCCAAACGCCCAATTCTCCGATGAGACGGTGTTCAATCGCTCCTATTGGGCCGAGGGTACGCTCACGGGTTCTAACAGCGCCTACACCCAAGGCTGGTTGACGGACGCCGGGCCTGAATCCGGCGTTCACACCGGTCTGAACGAGACCATCAATGCTACCGGGCTTGACCCCGTGGGCGCCATTGCGGTCATGAACCTCGGGTCGTTTCGCAGCAACAGCCGAATCATCACGGACTGGAACGCCAGCAATGGAACGTTTGCCTACGATGGAAGCGGCGTCGGCTGGAAGAACAAGCACCATGCTTACTTCCTCGAAGGCAAGCAGGAACTCATCGACCAAGACGGCGAGTGGTGGTTCAACAACACGAACAACCGGCTGTATTACAAGACGCCATCAGGTCAAGATGCCAACGATTTGGACCTCCGAGTGAAGGTGCAACCCTTCGCCATCTCCGTTGAAAACTCGGACGGCGTGACCGTTCAGGGCATCGATTTCTTTGGAACAACCGTGAACTTCAACGAGTGCGACGGGTGTTCGTTCACCAACGCCACCCTCGAGTATCCAAGCACCTCAAAGCGTGGCTTGGGCATTGCCGGTGAATCCGAAGACGACCGATGGATGACTCGCTTCTACCGAAGCACCAACAGCTTCGTCGATAACATTTCCATCACCAACACCGACGGGGGCGCCATTGAATTCCAAGGCTCAGCCGGCCAATCGCACAACAACACGGTGAACAATTCTTACTTCCACGCCATCGACTGGTCAGCGGCCGACCAAAAGGGCCTGATGACCACGATTTACGAAGGTGGCCGGGACATGTACTTCACCAACAACACCGTTCACTTGACCGGGGCCTCCTCCGTTCTATCAATTGGAGATGCACCCAAGGTCTTCTACAACGAAGTGTGGGACGTTGGCCATTTGCAAACCGATGGTGCCGTGGTGCAGATCATGCAAGGTGAGGCCCCAGGTGCTGAAGTTGCGTACAACTGGATTCATGACATCATCAAGTACGGCGTTCGCTTTGACGCGCCCATCGGCCAAGTGGGGACGGGCCAAAACGGCACCATGCACCACAACGTGATTTGGAACGCTGCTGGTGGGTTGATGGTCAAGGGTGATTATCACAACATCCACAACAACACGGTGTTCAATTCTTCAGCCAGCAAGAACGACATCATCGCCTTGACCGATGGCGACATCAACAACAAGAACTCAACGTTCCACCGCAACGCCATCGATAGCATGGCTGACCACCGTTCCGACGACGTGCATGCCAATCCGCTTCCAAACGGCACCCATTGGAGCAACTGGAACGGCTACCTCCAAGGGTACGACGGCATGTTTGAGGCTCGCAATCAGATTTCATGCGCCATCTACGACAACGGTTCGCTCTATTGCTGGGGGAGAAACGACCACGGACAACTCGGTTTGGGCAACACCAGTGGCCGGGAGGAGGTGCCTCAGTACGTTGACCTTGGCACTGGCCGCACCATCACTTCCCTAGGCATCGATGATTCGGGAGCCGAAGGATGGGCGCCCAATTCCCATTCATGCGCTGTGCTCGACAACGGTGATTTGGTGTGTTGGGGNGCCAACGNNGACGGGCAACTTGGCNTTGGAAACACCTCAACNAGCGGTGTCTGGGAACCGANCACNGTCAACGTNGGNTCAGGNCTNACCACCATCAGCGTGGCCGTTGGGAACGCAGCGACNTGCGCTCTTCTCAGCGACCACAGCGTGAANTGCTGGGGCAAGAACAACGTCGGCCAACTNGGCCTCGGNAANTNGTCCANCAACGACGTGCTTACNCCACACGCNGTCTCGTTCAGCGGTTCGAGCAACCCAATCAGNCTTCATGCGGGGCGAAATGAGTTTTGTGCNCAATTGNACAACGGCTCNGCNGCNTGNTGGGGAGAAAACGCNGANGGTCAATTTGGGCTTGGCAACACCACCTCGCAGACCTCNCCGATTTCACTNACGCTTCCAACCGGAAGAACGGTGGCTTCCATGAGCGTTTCAAAGGATTACATGTGCATGGCCNTGGACAANGGNTCNATTGNATGTGCNGGGCGAAATGCCNAANATCAACTTGGTCAGGGGGCCCAGTCAGCACGGGAAACATCGTGGAAGTACGTGGTCGGGCTGGACATGGTTGCTCACACCGTTGAGCTCGGTCAAGACGTTGGTTGTGCTCATTTGGTCAACGGAAGCATGGCCTGCTGGGGAGAAGATCTGTGGGGGTTGTATGGAAACAGCACGACCTCTTACACCTCGCGTGTCGCCTCAACAGCAACCCAGTACGCTAATTTTGGAAACGGCCGAACAGCGGCGTCCATCAGCCTGAATTATCGGCACGCTTGCGCCGTTTTGGACAACGGCGATTTGACCTGCTGGGGACGAAATCACAAATCCCAATTGGGACTCGGCAACACGACGCAGGAGTACATGCCGGTGGTTGTCAGCAACGTGAGTTCAATTCGTCAGGTGGCCGTTCATGAGATGCTCGTGGACCCTGCCAACGATGATTTCCGTCCAACGTGGGGCTCGCCGTTGCATCAACTCAGCGCTGGAGCCTACGACGCTGGCGATGCCGACCCGTGGACCGCCGGTGTTTCGTGGACGTACAGCCCGATGAGCGACCCGATTTCTGGCTGCATGGACACCCGTGCCTTGAACTACGACGCCACGGCCGTGTTCGCCGACCGTTCGTGCCGCTACACGGCTCTTTCCTCCTCGACCACCTCGTTTGAGTTGACCGTTGGCGACGAATTCACCCACCAACTCAACTTCACCAATCCATTCGTTGCGAATATCTCTGGAGTCTGTGCCAACGGGTGTTCATCCAACAACGTCGGGGATTTTTCTGACATCGCTCTCGATTCCAACGGCGCCCGACACATGTGCTATTCAATTGGTTCAACCGTGTTCAATTTGGGTTATGCCACGGACAAGTCGGGCCTCTGGTCATCGGGTGTGGTGGTCACCAACAATCAGGTGGGGCATGCTTGTCAAATCGTGCTGGATTCCAATGACCGAATTCACATCGTGACGTTTGACGATACCAACGACCAACTCCTCTACTCAACCAAAACGCTCGCAGGTGCACATTTGTACACTGGACACTGGTCAACCTCATCCCTCACTGACGTTGACGGTTCTCACCAGGTCTTTTCCCTGGCCGTGGACAGCAGCGACACGCTCCACCTCTCGTATTACGAGGGGAGCGGCGACCTGAAGTATCGCACAAAGACCTCGAGCGGCTCGTGGTCGGCAGCATCGGTTGTGGATGCAACCAACGATGTTGGCCAGTATTCTTCCATTGCTGTTGACGGTGATGACGCGCCGCACATCGTGTACCACGACGCCACGAACAACAACCTCAGGTACGCTCACAAGCAAGGTTCATCCTGGACAACATCAACCATCGACTCACAAACAGGAGCAGGTGTGGGAACCGCTGTTGCTGTGGACGCACACGGCAAGGTCCACGTCGCCTACGAAACCGACGCTTCCGACATGGCGTACATCACGAATTTCAGCGGTACGTGGGCCAAGACGGTCTTGGACACCAACAACCACAGCAACACCGTTTCCATCGGTCTGGACGATGACGGGAACCCTCACGTGGTGTTCTTAGACGAGGTCGACGATGACCTGTTCTACATGACCAACGCGTTGGGCTCATGGCAGCGGGTCTTGGTGACTGCCTCGGCTGATTCGGGCGGAACCAACCACGTCATGGACGCCAACGGCGATCTTCACATCAGCTACCCGCTCGGCAACCAGGCCGGTTATGCAGCTCAACGAAGCATTGGCAACTACCAAACCTTCGAAGTCCAGCCCGATCTTCCCGGCGGCCTTTCCATCGGGCAGTCGAACGCCACCATCCACGGAGCACCCGTCTCTCCGCAGGATACAACGACGTACACCGTTTGGGTCAACACCTCTTCAACCTCGGCCTCAACAAGCGTGGACCTCACCATCCTCGCTGGTCTGTTGCCCGATGTACCGTATCAGAAACTTCAGAGAAACACCGCCCTGTCGCCGGTTTCCTTCAACTGGACCGTGTGGTCGTCCAACGTCGTCAACAGCACGGACACCGTGTACACGAACGGCCAGTCGGGAGACTACACCAGCATCGCCTTGGACAGTGACGACCACGTCCACATGGTGTTCTACAGAAACGATAACTCCAACCTGATGTACGCCCACAACACCTCGGGCACGTGGTCCGTGTCGTCCATCGAAAGCAGCAACAACGTCGGAAAATACTGCGCCATCACCATCGATTCCAACGACGGCGTTCACGTCTCCTATCAGTACAACACCGGTAATGCGCTCAAGTACGCTTACAAATCGTCCAGCGGCTCGTCGTGGTCCAAGTCCACGGTGGACAACACCGGTGGGAAATACACTGACATCGCCGTCGACTCCAACGACAAACCGTTTATCGCCTATCGGGACAGCGGTGGAAACCTAGCGATTGCCAACAAGTCGGGCAGCAACTGGGCCTTCGATTCCTTTGACTTCATCTTCGTGGCCGAAGACATCGAGGACACGTCCATTGAATTTGACGCCGACGGCAAGATGCATCTTGCGGTGTACGACAAGACCGACGAAGACCTGTATTACGTCACCAATCACAACGGGTATTGGTCGTACGCCAATCTCGAAGACATCGGCGCAGGGGGCAACATGGCGGTGGACATCGCCATCGACCCGTCGACCGATTTACCCGGCATCTCGTATTTTGACGCCGACAACGCCGACCTCAAGTTCACCAAAAAGACCTCGCAGACCTTGAATCAGTGGGCCACTGTGACCGTTGACAGCAGCAACGTCGGGCGCGACAACTCGTTGGCGTTTGACGGCCATGGAAACGCGCACATTTCTGCAGAGCGAAACGGTGTTGATGATCTGATTTACGCCACCGACTCAAGCGGGTCGTGGGTGTCTTCAAACGTGGACACGACCAACGGCGTCGGTCTGCATTCCTCCCTCGCTCTCGACGGCAACGACGACATCCACATCGCTTACCGGTACAACACGGGATACGACCTCAAGTACGCCACCGTGCAGGGATACAAGACGGAAGCGACCTCTCGTATGAGCGTCCAATCTGCGACCTGCAGTGTGTCTCCCTCGCTTCCCTTCGGGTTGACGCTGAATCAGGGCACGTGCACCATCAGCGGCACCCCCAGCTCGGACGGTTCCAACACCACCTACACCGTTACGGCCACCTCCACCTCGGGCGTCTCCAAGACCGGCGAGGTTACGATTTGGGTGACACCCATCGCTCCGTCCATTGCCTACGCCGGCTCGCCCTTCACGTTCACGGTGGGCACGGCCATTTCGAGCATCACACCGACCAACACCGGCGACAGTGCCTTCTGGAGCGTGTCCCCCTCCCTTCCTTCCGGCCTCAGCCTGAGTTCAACCGGCGTCATCAGCGGCACGCCGTCCGTTGAGGCGTCGGCGGCCAACTACGTCATCACGGCCAGCAATCCCGGTGGCGAGTCCTCTGCAACCGTGTCGATCACGGTCAATGCCCAACCACCCAGCGGGTTGTCTTACACAACGGAGAACATGACCTTGAGCAAAGGTGTGGCGATGACAGCCAACACGGCGAGCGTGGGCGGCGGTACCGTGTCCAGTTGGGAAATTTCCCCCTCGCTCCCGACCGGTCTTACCCTCGACAGCACCAGCGGAGCCATCAGTGGCACGCCCTCCGTTCTCCAGACCACGGCGGTCGCCTACACCGTTTGGGCCAACAATTCAGGGGGTTCATCCTCGGCAAGCGTGAACATCACCATCAACGATGTGGCCCCCTCATCGCTGAGTTATTCCACGGAAAACATGACACTCACGAAGGGCGTCGCCATGAGCGCAAACACGGCGAGCGTGAGCGGCGGGGCCGTCACCTCTTGGGAGATTTATCCAACCTTGCCCTCCGGACTTTCGTTTGGGAACACGGACGGAGAAATCGTTGGTACGCCGACCGTCTTGCAAACCACGGCTGTTACTTACACGGTTTGGGCCAACAATTCCGGAGGATCTGCCTCGACCACCCTCAACATTACCATCAACGATGCGTCGCCAAATGCCATCGTCTACAGCACGCACGACTTGACTTTGGAGAAGGGCACGGCCATGACGACCACCACGCCGGCCATCGGTGGCGGGACCGTCACATCATGGGAAATCAGTCCCTCCATCCCCAACGGTTTGTCGTTCAGCTCAACCACCGGTGCCATCAGTGGCACGCCCTCGGTGTTGCAGACGACGGCCGTAAGCTATACCATTTGGGCGAACAATTCGGGTGGTTCAACCTCTACCCAGTTCAACATCACCATCAATGACCAAATCGCTTCGGTAAGCTATCCTGCAACCGTTGAAGTTTCCAACGACCGAACGATGACGACGGTCTCGCCGACCGTCACCGGTGGAGCGGTTACCTCGTGGGTCATCGTACCTTCTCTCCCCGCTGGTCTCAACTTTGGGAGCAGCAACGGTAGCATTTGGGGGACGCCATCTGGCTTGCTTGCCAACGCCACTTACACGGTTTATGCCAACAACAGCGGGGGTTCAACCAGCGTGTCGTTCACGCTCGGTCTCAACTGGACGCTCACACCAAGCGTGGAAGGCGCCTTTATTACTCGAAATGCCACTCTTGGTAGCGACATTATGTGGGAGTGGGAGTACGATCCGCTTGAGGCGAACAGCCTCTCACTCGTCTCTGGTGAGTTCAACACGTGCGCGATCAAGAACAACGGGGATGTGTATTGCTGGGGTCGAAACGGAAACGGTCAGATTGGAAACGGTCAGATCTCGTCCTCCAACACCGCATGCGGCGATTCAGGCCACAAGTGCAAGGACGTGCCTACGCTGAGTGACGTCAAGGGCACGAACGGCTACGACGCTGTCAGCCTCGCCTTTGGAGACCGGCACGCTTGTGCCCTGCTCGACGACGGCGATGTCGTATGCTGGGGCCGCAACAATGCCGGGCAACTCGGCACCAGCGGTGGCGACAAGGACACCCCGCAATCGATCAATTTGGGTACGGGTCGAACCGCCACGAGCATCTATGCAGGTGGCCACTATTCCTGTGCTATCTTGGACGACGCCTCGGTCAAGTGCTGGGGTCAAAACGACCAGGGCCAGCTCGGTATTGGTTCAACCTCGAACACCAACACCCCTTCCACCGTCGGTTCCTTCGGTACAGGACGCACCGCCGTTTCGCTTGCGACGGCCTTCAAAACGGTCTGTGCTCTTCTTGACGACGGTTCTGTCAAGTGCTGGGGTGACCGCGCTGACGGTCTACTTGGAAACGGTGGAAGCACCACCGACTTGGACGCCCCGCCCACGACCGCCATCAACTTGGGCTCGGGACGCACGGCCAAGGCAATCACGGGCGGGGAGGCACACTTCTGTGCCATCCTCGATGACGATTCCGTCAAGTGCTGGGGCAACGGTGCCAACGGAAAGCTCGGGACGGGCTCCACGGGCGGCCAAAACACGCCCACCTCAACCAGCGGCTCGTTTGCTTCCGGCCGCTATGCGGTGGCCATCGATGCCGGGTACCAGCACACCTGCGTGATCCTTGACAACGGGGCCGTCACCTGTTGGGGCGACGACACCAAGGGCCAGTTGGGTAACGGTGCTGTTTCGGGCGCTAAATCTTCCCTCCAGTCCAGCACCGTGAATTTGGGCGCAGGACGGACAGCGATTTCGCTTTCGGCGGGTGGCGAACACACCTGTGCCCAACTCGACAACGACGAATTGGTCTGCTGGGGCAACCGAGGCGACGGGCAAGTCGGCGACAACGGGGGCTTCAACAACCCGTCCGACCGAACCAGTCCCGTCAGCGTGAACGGCGGCCACATCTACCTTGACACGGGCGCCTTCCCGTCGTCTTTCGTTGCCGATGCGACCTGTGCCATAAGCCCTGCACTCCCAGCAGGCCTCAATTTGACATCGGGCACTTGCGCCATCACCGGTACACCAACCGCCACGGCCAGCAACGCCACGTACACCGTTTGGGCCAACGTATCAGGCCAGTCATTCAGCGGGCAAATATGGCTTGAAGTCGGTTTGAATGCACCCGACATTTCCTATTCTTCTTCCTCCTATACCTACACCAACGACACGCTCATCACCACACTTAACCCAACCAACGTCGGTGGTGGAGTGACCACCTGGGCCATCAACGCGACCTTGCCTTCAGGCCTCACGTTCGAGACCAGCAACGGTAGCATTTGGGGCACGCCTGACACCGTAACGGCAACAACAACCTACACCATCTGGGCCAACAATTCTGCTGGATCGAACTCCACCACCATCACCTTCACCGTCAACGACCCTACGCCGAACTTCAGCTACACCAACGATGGAAGCACGCACTATGTGCTCCTCTACCTCAATCAAACGATGAACGCCGTCACGCCGATCACCTTCTCCGGTGGCGGCTTGCCGACGTCGTGCAGCAGTTCCCCCTCGCTTCCTTCTGGTATGACCCTCAGTTCGAGCTGCGTCATTTCCGGCACGCCAAACGTTACGGCAAGCTTTGCCCTTTACACCATCACCGGAACGAACACCGGTGGTAGCGATTCCGACTCCATCTACATCTCGGTTCTCGCTGCTGGTGGGTCGTTGACCGTCTCGCCGACCAACCGCGAAGGGGTGGTCAACAGTACGCTTTCGAACATCACCATGTCCTACACGCACCAGATCAGCAACTACGGTTGGACGTCCGGTGTGAGTAACGCCTCCGCCGTCCTCAATTCGGGAACAAGGTACGGTATTGACACCGCCATCGCACCAAACGGNGACATTGTAGCGGTCACGCAACTGAGCGTCTCAGGAAATTACATCTTCGACATGCATGTGAAATCCCATGTCAACGGCACGTGGTCTCGGATTTTCTTGGACAACACCAGCAATTCAGGGTACAATCCCTCTGTTGAGGTTGACGAAAACGGCGTCGTTCATGCCATTTACTTTGCCAGCTCGACCAACCAATTGCGCTACGTCACCAATCTCAGCGGCTCATGGGTTTCCTCCAACTTAAGTGCCGCAAAAGGCCTCTCATTGGATTGGTTTGGAAGCGATATGGCCATTGACTCACAAGGAAACTTACATTTCATCTTCACTTCATCCGACCCAGGCAGCAATCAGGGCATCCTCTACCATTACACCAACCAGGGAGGCAGTTGGACCAACACCACAATTTCAGATTCATCCTACCAAGATGCACATTATCCGAGCATGGCCCTCAGCGGCAAGGATGCGGTCCACATCGCCTTTTACAACGACGATGGAAGCGATCTTGTCCATGCTACCAACGAGAATGGGTCGTGGACAATGGAGAACGTATCCANTTCGGGCAACATCGGTAAGTGGGCCTCCATCGCTCTCAATTCAAACGACGATGTTGTNATTGCTTCCNGATATTCCAATCGAATTGANGTGTCCACGCGCACGGGCAGCAGCGGNACNTGGTCCACTGCAAACACTGGAACTGGANATCGATATCCAATGTACATGGACATGAAAATAGATTCCAACGATGACNTCCATATCANCTANCGNTGTTCNGGNACNTGGGCTCAGGTNGGCAGCGCAATGGGNGATATTGAACACATCACGAACGAATCAGGCTCATGGGTGCGGTCAAGTCCCATTCGATTCGGTGGCTATCATGCTTCGTTAGAAATTGACAACAACGATGACTTGCACGTCGTTCATTCGGACGGTTTAGGCAGCTATCGTCTTGAATACACGACCATCCAAGGTACGGGCAAGGGCCTTTCAGTGGTCCCAGTGTTTTCGGTCTCGCCGANCCTTCCAAACGGANTGGTGCTGAACTGGAAGACGGGAACCATCTCTGGNACNCCGACGGAAGCCCTGGCCAACACGACGTTTACGGTCACCGTCACTGCGCTTGGAACCACAACCACAGGAACNTTCACACTCCATGTGACGGGTGCTCCTGGCGCCATCGCCTACAGCGANGTTTCTGGGACAAAGGGAACGGCCATCACCTCCGCCATGCCNTCCATCACCACCAACGGCACGACCGGGAGCGTCACGACATGGGCCATCAATGCCACTCTGCCTTCCGGCCTGACGTTCGAGACCAGCAATGGTATGATTTGGGGCACACCAACAGTGGTTGTTGCTGGTGAAGTGTTTACGATTTGGGCAAACAACTCGGTTGGCTCAACGTCGACCACGGTCAACATCACCATCAATGACGTGATTGTATCGTCCATTACATATCCTTCAGAAAACATCACGCTCACCCTCTATCACACCATGACCACGGTGACACCATCGACAACGGCCGGAACAGCGACAACATGGGGTATCAGCCCAAATTTGCCTTCCGGCATGTCGTTCGATTCTGCAACCGGTGCCATCTCTGGAACCCCAGAGAACCTTCAGACAACAGCGGTAACATACACCGTCTGGGCCAACAATTCTGGCGGTTCGTTCTCCGACCAGATCAACATCACCATTAACGACCACGCGCCAGTTCCTGTGCATTACTTTGGCGATGACATCACCCTTGATTACAATGAAACATTGACCCCGATCGGCGACTTTGAACTCAGGCCTGACCTCATGGCTGCAGGTGAAGA
>PAGK01000004.1 GCA_002704515.1 Methanobacteriota archaeon | reverse complement strand
CGGTGGTTTGAAACGGGAGACGCTAACGCAACCTTGCGGTGAACCTCATGTCGGATGCCAATTCTCTCCCTCTTCTCGGAAGCGGTGAGAAAGGACTACGCATTCACGACCTCGTCAAAGCGCCGGCCAACACGCCTTGGGCCAAGGCCAAACAACAATCCTGGGATGCCAGTGAACCAGCCACGGTCTACACCACTCCAGAAGTTCTCGCGGACGGAACGCCTTGCAGTGCTGTGACGGTCATTTTGAGGACCAAAGGATGTCATTGGTGGTGGTCGTCCGGGTGCACCTTCTGCGGCTACTTCAACGACACGCGAGACGATGTTACCAACGAGGACCTTCATGCTCAATGGGCGGCAGCCAAAGAGAAGTTTGACGGTTTCAAAGACCAAGGAATGGTCAAGGTCTACACCTCTGGGAGCTTGCTGGAAGACCGTGAAATCCCTGTTGAATTCCAAGAAACGGTGTTGAGAGACTGCGCCGAACTTGGAAAAGAGCTCATCGTCGAGAGCCGATGTGAACAACTAACGGAAGAGAAACTCGCATGGGCCACGTCCATCAATTCAACGTTCACGGTCGCCATTGGCTTGGAAGCCTACGATGATGAAGTTCTCAGGTTCCATGTGAACAAAGGTTTCACCACGAAATCATGGGATAGGGCAGTGGCGAATTTGAAGAAATTCAACCTCCGCATCAAAACTTACCTGATGTTCAAACCTCCTTTCATGAGTGAGGCCGACGCCTTGGACCATTGTGTTTCATGGATTGAATCGGTGGCCGAACATTCCGACGAAATTTCCGTGAACCCCATGAACATCCAACGAGGGACCGTCATCGATCGCCTCCACCGACATAACGAGTACCGCCCACCGTGGCTGTGGTCGCTGGTTGACATGATTCAACGCGCTCACCCCATCATTCACCCAGACAACGGCATCAACGGAGACCCCGACCAAGTTTCACGGCTCATCGTTCACCCCACGGCCGGCGGAAAAATCCGAGGCTCTCACAATTGTGGTTCGTGCGATGCCGAAGTGGTCGCCGCCATCGAGCGTTATGCTGTGTCGGGCAGCCTGTTGGAATTTGACGGCCTTGAGTGCAGTTGTCGCGAGGTTTGGGAGGCTGAGGTCAACCTTGAGCGTCGTTTACCCGTCCCGTTGGGTTTGTCAAAGCCTCGACGCGGTTCGGTTATCCAACGGCTCCGCTCACCGTGAATTAAGGCACGCACCGTGTTTTTTGCTCCTTGAGAGTGGTGAATGTTTATCACCGCCCGTTAAGTCGGAGGTTTGACCCCTATGGGGTCATTTTGAGGTGAACTGCATGACAAACTCACGAGCCCTGCCCGACACAACCGTCGGAACGGGAGAACCCACTGCTAGCCGAATTGTCTTAACGCTGTTCTTTGTTGGCCTGCTTGGCCTTTATTCCCTCTTTTCGAACGTGTTCGGATGGGACAACCTACCCTTGCTTGGTGAATTGGTCCCGTTGGTGCAAAATCTCGGAGGAAGCGGCATCTGGTACTACCTCATTGGCTTCCTCGTTGGGTTGGGCGCCATTGCCGCCACCCTAGTGGGTGAGGTATTCGCAGAGTGAATGGAGGTGTGATGCATGGAAACGATCTTCATTTCTGGCGGCCTCATGGTCGCTCTTCTCTTCTTCCTTTCACAGTCCTTGGCGAAGGGCTTGGGCACCGTGGGCGGCGCTCTGAAACAAATTGGTCTGTTCATTCTCCAAAAGAACCCACCCGGCCTGGTCGATATCTTTGACGACAAAGACGGCAGTGGTTCACGCACGTGGATGAACTTTGGTATGCTCTGGTTTGTGTTTGCTTCCCTTCTCGGTTTCTTGATGGGTTGGCACACCTACGACCCGACGGCATTGGACTCGCTTGCGAGCGTAGGTTGGTCGTACGATGACGGTTCTTCCCTCAGCGACGCGACCCTGAATTTCCTCTCCATCGCTCTGCTTTACGGCCTCATTGGTAGCGGCATGGTCGCCACCGCCCGAAATGGAAACGGACGTCTTGCAAGCGAGGGCAACGCCTCCATGGTTGCTCTTTTGCTCTCGGTCATTTTGCTCGCCACCTACATCCTTCCGTTCATCTTTGGATTCCTTGACATCGATACGGAGACTGGCGTTGTCGCCACCATGCTCTACAGCCTCGAGACTTTGGCGGTTGGATTGCTGTTGGTGCCCGTGTTCATCAACCTCCTCATCACCGCAGCCAACCGTGGTGACAAAGAACTCCAAACGAGCGTTTGGTTCCTCCTCATGGGTGTGGCAGCTTACATTCTCTCGATGATTTACATGTTCTTTGGCGAACTCGCTGACGCCACACAAATGGTGTGGTTAGCCGAGCGCGTGGCCTATGGCTGGGTTCCGCTCGCTCTCATGTTCTCCGTTGGATACCACGTGATTCCAATGGCGGCAAAACAGCCCATTTGGTCGGCATCCATGCGCTCCGCTAGCATGTTCTTGTTGTTCATCACCATCCCTCCGTTTTTCATGACCGATGCATCCGCAAGCAACTTTGTCACCAACCTCGGAGCCATCCTCTTGACCCTGGGTGTTCTCCCCATCTTTGCCGCTTCCATCAACCTCCTCATGACGGCAGGTTCAGGCCTCAGTAATGTGGTGAAGAAGCCCGGGGCCATGGCCGCCACCATGGCCTTCCTCGCCCTCCCCTTCTTCGCCATTGGTGGCTATTTCACTGCCATGGACACCTTCGTTGGTACCGGTGATTTGGGTACCATGGGCCACGTGGTGAACATGGGAATGATGTTCACCGTTGGCGGATTGTTGGTTCTCGCTGGTGTGTTCACCAACTACCCCAACGCCATTGGAAGACCACTCGCTACTCCCTCAACGGGAACCCTCGCCACGTGGATGGTCTTGGTCGGTGGTGTTGCTTCAACGCTAATTTACCTCATCGGTGAATTCACCGCCAATGCCGTTTCAGCCACGGAGGTTGAAGACGTTGTGGCAAACAACGGAGGCTTCTACCTGACCGGGGCGGCCATGTTCTACCTCGTTTCAATCGGGGCAATTCTCTCCACCATGGTGGTTATTCGAACAGGGGTCTCCTCAACGGGGCGTTCCTTGGAAATCATCGAAGCATCTGATGTGTCAACCTACACCCTCACAACGGGCTCCTCAACCACCATCCGAGACCTCATCGGCCGTGGCGTTGGTGTTGACACTCAGTTGATCGTTAGCGAAACTGAAGCCAACGAAGGTGGGTCCACCATCATTGGCGTGGATTCGACCCTCCACAACGACGAGGTCAAGGAATTCCCAACGACGGCAAGCACGGTCATGATCGAATTCGTTCAGTACCTCACCAACACCAACCAATCTGTCTTCCAATTGTTCCGCAGCATGGACCTTGATGACTCGGGTAAAATCGACAGCCGCGAGTTCCTCGCTGCTCTTGAATCCTCAGACATTGACGCCCTTTCCTCCATTGAAGCGAGTGAATTGGTGGCCGGTATGGACCTTGACGGGGACGGTGAATTGAACCTGCCCGAACTTGATATCGCCATCGCTCAAATCAAGCGAGACCACGACATTGTTGCCTCTGAAGAAGAGGAGTGAATTCACGATAGGGCGTGCATAGTGTGCGCATTGGGCTGGTCGGAAAACCGAACGTTGGGAAATCCACGTTCTTCAGCGCAGCCACCCTCGCTCAGGTGGACATTGCGAACTATCCATTTTGCACCATTGACCCCAATGTGGGTGTCGCCTTTGTCGAGGCACGCCTCGCCTGCCCATGCAAGGAATTGCGGGAAAAATTGGAAGCCGAAGGTCGCTTGGAAGCGGCCGCCGTTGATGACCCGCGTCAGGGAAGTTTGTGCGAGCCCAGAACTGGGACCTGTATTGGTCATCGAAGGTCCGTGCCCGTGGCGCTGGTGGACGTTGCTGGTCTGGTTCCCGGTGCGAGTGAAGGGCGTGGAAGAGGGAACGCTTTTCTCGCTGATTTAGCCAACTGCGACGTGCTGATTCAGGTCGTTGATGCTGCAGGTTCAACCGACCTCGAGGGTCAATTTCGAGGGGCCCTGGCGACCACGGAAGAAGCGGTCGAGTCCGTTCGTGGAGAAATTGAATTTCTCGAACATGAGTTGGATGCGTGGATCGGAGGCCTTCTGGAAGACGGTTGGAACCGCGGTGTGCGTCGAGTGCAGGCCGAAGGTGAAAAGGGCTTGACCTCCTTTATCCAAGAACGTCTCAGCGGTTTGGGAGCAACCTCAACTCTCGTGGCCCAAGGAATGTTGAATTTCAATGCCGTTCATCAATCGGAACATCAACCATGGGATTGGGACGCCACTTCATTGCATTTGCTTGGAAAGTGCATGCGCGCACAACTTTTCCCCATCGTTTACGCAGCCAACAAAATGGACATTGCTCCGCCTGGCGTTCTGGACTCGTTTTCTGACCGAACGATGGTTGCCTGCATGGCCGACATGGAGTTGGCTTTACGCCGTGCGACCTCTTCAGGACTTATCGATTACCAAAGCGGAAGTTCGACCTTTGAATTGCAAAAAGATGCTACGTTGAACGACGCCCAAAAGAAAGCGTTGACTCACATGAAAGAACGCCTCCAATTGGCCAACGGTACAGGCTTGGCCAAGCTGCTGGATGAGGTCCTTTTCGACCAACTCAATCACATCGTTGTGTATCCGGTGCAAGACGAAACTCACTGGGTCGACGGTGATGGGCGAGTGCTCCCCGACGCCTTGGTGGTTCCAGTCGGCCTCCACGCCAAAGCGCTTGCAGGGCTCGTTCACACCGACCTTGAGGCCGGATTTATTCGAGGTGTGGATGGACGGACGCGACGCGTGGTCGGTGCAGACCATGAGATGAGCGACGGCGACGTGCTGAAGATTCACGCCAAGTCCTGAACAAGATCAGTGGCCCTTTGGACGGTCATACGCTGGTGTCAACCGAGCCATGTCTCCAGAGTGCTGTCCACCTCGATAGATGAAGAGGACAGGGGCTACCAAGGTGAGCAGAATGAGGAGGAGCAGGAAGAACAGCCCCCAAGGCTCCACATCGGACAGGGTTGAGCCCCAAAGAATCCACAGGAACGGAAGGTAGAGGAAAATGCTGTACCGGCGTGCAACCGCTGAAAATCGAGCACTCGAAGTCTCTTTCTCGAAGAGAACAGGGGCTTCTTCTTTGGCCACCAATCCCATTTCAACACCGCATCGAACACACACTTGGGCCTTCGGCCCGACGCCGTGAATAAAGAACTCACGAGGATAGGTGCTTCCGCAGTGTCGACAGATTGGCATGGTACTCCCTGTACTTAGCCAACGGCAAGGGATTCTTCAACCATCCGCTTGAGTGGAAAGAAATTGGGCGATGAGTTGCTGACCGTCACGTGAACCAATGGATTCCGGATGGAACTGCACGCCGTGGATGTTCAGACTTGGATGCCGCAAGCCCATGATAAGACCTGAAGCTTCCTCAACTGCATTGACCATCAAACGGTGTACCCCGTTCTCCACCGCGACAAGCGAGTTGTATCGGGTCATTTTCAGCTGCGAGGGTTGGGATGAAAACACACCGGAACCGTCGTGTTCAATGTCAACTGGCACACCATGAATTGGACCAAAAGGAGAGGGGTTGACGTGTCGGCCGTCAGCCAATGCTAACGCTTGATGTCCAAGGCACACCCCCAAAACCGGCATTGCGAGTTGGCCAGCCAAGGCGTGATGGGCCAAGGCCATGGTCAAGGGGGCATCCTCGGGGCGGCCAGGACCCGGGCCGAGAATCAAATGCGACGGGGCGAGTTGTTCGAGAAGATCGTGCAGCGCCACCGGGTCAAACCATCGTTCGCTTTGCGGTGAGCGTCCCTCGAGGAGGGTGACATCCCGTCCTGTCTGTGCCACGGCATCCGCGATGTTCAGGGAAAATGAATCAAGGTTGTCGATGAACAGCACGCTTCCTTTGACTTCATGGCTGATCGCTTGCTTGAGGGTATGGATTTGGCCGCACTCACCTTCCATTTGTGGGGCCTTCGGTGGCTGGAGAGGGTGGATTCCAAGCGTTCCAGTGGGCAGGGTTGTGTGTTCTTCACGCATCCATCCAGCCGCAATTCGGAGAGCAGCCCCTTTCCAAGCCGCTTCTTCGACCTCTTTTTTGGGTTGTGAGGCAATGGTTATGCCCCCACCAGCGCCCACCGAAGCGTTCCATCTTCCGCCAACCGCGTGAGCCTCGAGGGTTCGAATCAATATGTTCCATGCCGATTGGCCAGAGTGGACGTCGATGTAGCCGATGGAACCCGTCCAAAACGACCTGGGCATCTCTTCCAACTGGTCAATGACAGCACACACCATGGTGCGTGGGCAACCGGTGATTGACCCGCCTGGGAAAATCGCTTGAACAGCATCAGCTCCGGACGTGTCCGGCTTAATGGTCGCCGTGATGTGGCTGACCAAATGTTGCACATTGGCGTAGGCTTCGACGTCAAAGCGTTCCACGTTGACGCTGCCCGAACGAGCCACGGCCGTGAGGTCGTTGCGCATCAGGTCCACAAGCATTCGATGTTCAGCCCGCTCTTTTTGGTCGCTGACCATCTGTTCTCGAAAGCGGGATGCTTCTTCGATGTTGGTCCCTTGTGGGCATGTGCCTTTGATGGGCGAGGTCTGAAGGGTCGCTCCATCAAACATCAGCAAGGATTCTGGACTGGAACTGGCCAGTGCGAACCCTAAGTCGTGGGCGTGAGTGTAGGCGGAGAACGGAGCAGGGTTGCTTCTCATCAACCGTTGGTAAACGGTGTAAGGGTGGTCAATTTCGCCCTGCCAGTGCTTTCCGATGTTCACTTGGTAGACTTGACCGTTGACAATGCCTTGACGGACAGCTTCAACGTTGTCTTCGTGAGTTTCGTCGGTGTGTGTAACGGCCTCGCGATGAGGTTGAGGTGAGGTCACTGAAACAGGTTCCCCGTCCCATACCAAGACCTTCTCAGCCGCAGCGCACCAGTCCAAGTCGTTTCCAAACACGTTGGCTTCGTCGTTGTCATGATCCACCGTTATACCTCCATCAACGCGCCAAAGAACGGCAAGAAGGGCTCCTTCATCCGGTGGGTTCTGAAGTTGAATCGGCTGGGTCCATTGAACCAAATCATAGGCTAAAGCACCGGACCAAAATGGCCCATTCGGCAGCCCAACCGATGGAGNTTGNACAAAGGGAGNGNCTGAGGTTTCTGCCTGCAATTTGACAAATAAATCTCCGAGNTCAGTCGCTCGCAGAGTGACGCTGTGGTACCATGAACCGTGTTTCCANTCTTCCACCTCTGCTTGCAGGATGGCCTCGTTCTCCACCAGT
Organism: Methanobacteriota archaeon; assembly: GCA_002704515.1. Taxonomy (GTDB): domain Archaea; phylum Thermoplasmatota; class Poseidoniia; order Poseidoniales; family Poseidoniaceae; genus Poseidonia. The sequence goes on along the minus strand of PAGK01000004.1, from coordinate 54,806 downwards.
CGAAGGTCTCCGTCGAGGGGCTCATGTGATTCTGCTGCAGGCATATGTTGCCTTGAGGGCTGTCGAACCACCACCCGTTTGATGGCTGGGGCCGCAACCAACGACCACTGTGCGAGATGAGAAACAGGCCCGCCGGAGACCAACATCAACCGGTCCGGTGCTCCAAAGCGAAAGGCACCCTCTCCAGAGAGTTGGTTGCTCTCCAAAGCCTCAACGATGGCCATCACGCGCTCAGACATGGTTTGGCCCCACGAAGGACCACGTGCTCTCCTCGGTAAAATGTTGGGACAGCATCCGATGACAGGCCGTTGACAAAGCCTGAGATGAACCGAGTTGAATTCCGTCCAGTGTGCCCACTCTGCACACGCCCATGCCCGTACCAACCAGCACGAATTCAGCACAACGAGCCACGGTTCGTTCGTTCAATTTGCCTTTCACGACGGGTAGCCCGGCGGTTGGAAGCAAGCTTTCGAGCAGGCCAGCCGTAACTCCATCAACGCCGCCTTCGGACGATGGAGCCATCCATACCGTCCCGTCCTCATCAAGTACCAATGGCGTGGCGCGATCACCGTCCACGATGGCATGTTCATGAACCAGCAAGGCAGCATCACAACCTGCAGTTTCGGCGGCTTCCATGGCAGCGACATAGGCCGTCCAATCACCATGTTTGGTGCCGTTTGTTCGCTCGTTCCAACGCGGTGCAGGAACAGAAATTGCGTCAACTTCCTCATTTCGAAGGACAAGGGGCCGACGACGCACCTCCCATGTTCCTTGGCCTGTGGTAGCAACCCGGGCGAGTTGCCATGAATCCTCTTCACCGTCATGGCTGACCGGTGGTGTTTCTGAAGGGAGCGTGAGGCGCAACCTCTGGGCATGTTGCCTCATTCGCTGATCGTGGCGTTCCCAGTCAGCCACCGCTCCATCTTCCTTCACCAGAACGGTGGTGAACACTTCGGTACGTGGGCCGGTTGAAGCCATCATCCATCCTCACAGCAAATCGTCAAGGAAAGAGGTATCAATGTCCGGCATCTTTGGCGCAGCAGCTGGCTCGTCAAGCAATCCATCCAACAGGTTTTGATTGACTTGGGGACTCAGCACGGGCTGCGTTGCTTGGTAGGTAGGCCGGCCATAATCTGGAGTTTGAACGGTGTTTGCAGGTGCATACATGTCATTGGCCTGTTGGGCTGGAATCCCCGGTGGTGCTGCCGGCGCAGGTGGTGCTGCCGCAGGAGCAGCAGTTGGGGTGTCCCAACTCGTGTCCTGAATGCCCCAGGTTGCTTCTTGGAGTTCCCAATTCTTGGAGCGGCGACTGGTGCTGTTTCGGGTTCGGACCACAATGACCAGGAGGAGGAGCACGATGAGCAGCATACCTGCAGCGATGAGGTTGGGTGTGGTCAACAGGGACTCAAGGCTGAGTTGCCCACCGTCGTCTCCATCNCCATCACTGCTTCCTTCCTCGCCCAGTGCGTTCACCTTCACCGCTTCAACCGTGGACTTGGCCACGACGTCATCGTATGGAACGACGGCGACATAGTAGGCTGTTGAATTGTCAAGGCCGTCAAACAGATCTGANGTGATGAGGAANGAATTGGCGGAAACGGTCTGACCGACCATGGTGGCGTCTTCGGTGGACGTGAACATGTCTTCGCCGATGTAGATGTGGTAGCCTCGCACGTTGGCATCAACGGAGTGTTGCCATTCAACAAAGACACTGGTCTCCTCGAACCACTCGGCTTCCACCTTTTCGATGTCGGGCAGGTAGACGCCAGGGTCGGTGATGCCTTCGTCCGTTGCGGCGGCTGANACCATCGTGAGCGTGTCAACNTGGGCATTGCCTGAGGAATCCATGACCACGACCGCCACCCAGATTTCCTGACCAGGAATGACGGGCACGTCGCCAGCGACGAGATCGATGACCAACGGGAGGGTGGGCGAGCGGTCCAAGGTGGTGATTGGGTTAAGGGCAAGTTGTGTGCCTTCGCGTCCAACCTTGCCTTCGAAATTGTAGGTTTCTGCGTANACCATGTACTCCCACGCATCGTCGGCTTCTGACAATTCGAACGAGAGCAAGAGGGCGCTTCCGTCATCGTTGGGTCGGTCCACCAGCGTGATGTCGGTCAATCGGCTTGGAGCGGTGTTATCGTTGATGTTGTCGATGGGCGTGACGGTTGCTTGTGTTAATTCGGTCAGGTGAACGTTCCCTTTCAGGTCGTGAACGGTCACGGCGACGAACAACTTCACATCGGGTTGAATCAGCCCGGGGACTCCATCGGAAAGCACGCCACCGCTCGGGACGAGCAACGCCGTGGACAGGGTGAGTTCAATCGGATTGGTTCGCTCGTCAATCCATTGTTTGTTGAAGGAGAAACAGCCACAGGCCTCCGGGTTGTTGCCAAAGGCAGCATAGGCAAGCGAGAGATCTTCAACGGGTGCGTTTGAAACCCACACGGTGTAGGAGGCGAAGTCTTCGATGGTGGATGGCTCCCACACCACATCGATGGCTGTACCGTCGTCATTGGCGTGATCGTAAGCCATCAAGGAAGTGATGCGTGGCGGTGTGCCGCCCTGTCCAACGATGTTTTGGAGGGGAGAGGCGGCGTCGAGCAACACCTCTTCGGTGTTGCCGTTCAGCCATACGTCGTAGGCCACGACACCAACGGTGTATTCTTGTCCATCGATGAGAGGCACGCCATCCAGCGAGGAAACGATGGTTTCGTTGACGTCGCAAGGTGTGATAACGGCAGCTTGGGAATATCCCTCAACGCCGGTCAAAGNTCCGTCTTCTGGAACATGGTTGCCGAGTTTCATGAACACCGTNTAGAAGGCACAATCATCAGCACCACTGAGGTCCCATGAAACGGTCAAACGCCCTCCCTCGTCTTCAGGAACATCGCTCACCTGGGTTCCGGTGATGGGGTCCGGAGCATCGTTGTCGTTCAGTTCACCCGTGGGGACGACCGGGCCGACCACCGTTACATTGGACAGGTTTTCTTGGCCAGCCTGATCCACACAGGTGAATCCAATCCAGACCGGTACGCCCGGAGTTTGTTTGATGGTGGACTGGTTGCCTTCGTTTGGAGCATAAGACGTGAACGGTGTTCGTCCAAGGGCGTCAAGCATCGGGGTAGTGGAAACATAGACGTTGGTCGTTGCGAGGTCCAANGCGGTGCATCGGGCCCATTCCAGTGCAATGTCTCCATCGTCTCCGTTGCTGCCCATGGCGCTGGCGGTGGCCCAAAGGGGTGCACCGGGGACTTCGTCGCTGGGCGATGCCGGTCCAAACGGTGCTGAAACCTTCCCCCAGCGCCCATCGGTGTATTCGGCCACCACCACGGCGTAGTAATCGGTGCCGTCAACGAGCGGTGCACCATTGGCGGTTTCGATGTCGGCTGATAGTCGGCTGTGCAAGGAAATGGCCTTGTCCGGAGATTGGCCGAGCAACTCGAGTTCGGTTGGTGGGGTTGCCCATGGTCCTTCATTGAGGAAAACGAGGTATCGGGCGAAATCTTCGTCGTGAACCAGTGTCCATGAAGCGGTCAACACACCGCCGCCATCGTCAGGGCGGTCGGCCATGCCCTGCATGGCCACCGGCGTGTCCGTGCGAACGTAATCGTAGGTGAGTCNTGCTTCGAGCGAGCCGTTGGTCGGAGAAAACANTTGCAAAGAAACATGGCGGGTGTTGTTGTACAACTGGCCGTTGTCCACGGCGTCTTGAAGCATGCTTAGGAGGTTCGGGTCGTCGCTGAGGTCGAGGGTCACGTCGTATTCAAGGCTGACCGATTTCGCCCAAACCGCCGCACCAGCGCTGGGTGAGGTCATCACCACGGGGACGTTTTGGAACAGCAGGCCGTGGACACCGGATGTACCCAGCGTACTGTCCAAAGCATAGGGGCTATCTGGGCTGACCAAATCAATTGACATTCCAAGGTGAGTCATCTCGGTGATGTTGAGGCCACCGCCGTTGCCCATGGCTCGAACGGTCAAGGGAAGTGCCCTGCGCATGGAGGAGGNTTCTACGGTTGTGAATTGGCCGTTTTTCTCCCATCCTTTCAGACCTTCTTCGGTTAACGCCCACAGGTAATTGGCGCCGATGGCTCCAACCTCTGGCTCCAAGGCTCCGAGGTAGGCGATTGGAAGGTGTCCTCCGGTCCGGGCCTCTGAGAGCATGATGTTGTTTTGCGAGCCAACGGACATCACGTGGGTGCCATCGCTGACCATGTGGACCACTGGGTATTGAATTTGGAAGGATGAGGTTCCGTCCTCAAAGTCTCCGCTGGATGCGTTCCAGTGGGTGAGGGAGCCGACGTCGGTGGCCATGTGGAGGCCCCACCAGTCGGCAGCGAGGGCGGTGAGGGTGTTGGATGGAAGTTGATCAAATCGATGCGTGGAAACCACTTGTTGGGTGCTTGGGTCAACCAGTGTCACGCCTGGGCGGTCAGATCCACGACCATCGTGGCTGACGATGACCGTTGAGGTTCCAGTGTTGGTCGTCGATAAGGCAAGGCCCCAGGTGGAGACGCCCATGAGGCCATCTGCGACGGTCATGGTGGTTCCGCTTTGGGTTGACGGGTCCCACACGAAGAGTCCCGCCGGCGTGGCCATGTAGATGTCTGAACCCACGGCGAAGACATCTTCGACGATGTCGCTGGGCAGGCCGTTTCCNACCGTGATGGAATCCATCCAATCGTTGGTCGTGTAATTCCAGCGACCGATTCCTCCGTTGGTGGCGATGTACAGGACCCCGGTCGTGTCGGTGAATCCGTTCACGATGTTCGAGGGGAGGCCCGCAATGAGTTTGCCGTTGCCGAATTGAGAGGTCAATGGATTGAACATTTGGACGCCGGGCGGGCTACCGCCATCGCCAGCAAGGCCAATCACAAGCTGATTGTTGAAGATGTGCATGGTGTCCAACTTTCCGTGCAGGGATCCGCCGATGGCGGAAATGGTTCGGGTAAGCGTGTCCAACTTGAGCATGCCACCGGGGTTGGAGGCGATGAAGAGGTCCGTGCCGTGAAGGTGAAGATCGCTGGCGACCGTGTTTCCAGGCAAGGTCCAACCGAATTCCCATTCGATGGTGCCGTTGGGCATGAAGGTCCCTTGCAGCAGGCCCGTTCCCGTCCCTCCGAAATTACCGGTGTTGGCCGAGGACCCCGTCGTCGCCCAAAGGTGGGTGGCATTGGCCACGATCGACGTCACTTGTCCGCTCACCAAACCGGGCAGGTCAACCACGGTTTGCCTTCCAGCCGAGGAAAGGGTGGCGACCTCGCTGTAGCCAGACGATCCGCCCGCACGGCCAATCAGCCATTCTGAGGAGCCGCTAAGCCATTGGAGCGAGGTTACCGGCGAACCAGCTCCTTGCACTTGGGCTTGGAGCGCTGTTGCACCACTGGCGACCAGCGTTGAATATCCGCCTGCAATGAGGTTGGAGCCTGAATTTCCGACGGCGTGGCCGACGATAAGTTGGGACCCGGAATGCGAGAGTGCATCGTACCACACACGGTCACTTGGCAGATTGTGGCTTGCCGTGGTCAAACTCGAAAGGAAGGCAGCGGCGTTGTAGCTGTATCGACTGATGGGTTGGTTATCGTTGTAGTAGCCGATGTAAAGCGTGTCTTGATTGTCGCAGGTGACAGAGGCGGGAGCGGTTCCGTCGAGTTGACTGCTGTCAAAGCCAGAATCGACCGTGGCGTTTTGCAAATCAAGGCGGGCGATGCCTCCGTTGTTGTTGTACATGGCGATGTTAAGCACGCCACCGCACATCTCCATTGAAATTGGATAGCCATCGGGGATGTTGTTGTTTGAATCAGCAGGGTAAGCCGTCCACGCTCCGGCGCCATTACGGTGTGAGATGATGCCTTCGTTGAACTGGCCAAATCTGTTGAAATCAGCGCCACCAACGACGAGGTTGGTTCCGTCCGTCCACAATTCATAGAAAATGTCGCCAGCGTTGTTTGGCAATCCATTGCCGGCTTCCCAAGTGGTGTTCCAGGTGTTGGTCACTTCGTTGTAGCGAGCAATGCCGTCCTCGGTAGCGAACAGTGTTTCTCCGTTGTGTTCAACAATTCCTCGTATGGGGAACTCGAAATTTGTCCACGAATTGACCAAGGTTTGACTGCTGTCGTAAAGCTCGAGTTTCAATTCGCCCCACGAAACCCACGTGTTTCCATTCGAGGATTCGTATGCTGTGACTCGATCAATGGAACCTGTGGGAAGAATGTTGCCATCGAAAGCGCTGTTGGTGGTGTTCCAACGGGCAATACCGCCTGAACCGTCGCTGTTCCACCACTGTCCTGAGACCACGCTGACCATCAGCGTGTCACCTGACATTTCCATGTTCACGATGTCTCCACCGTTCTCACCGACTTGCGCACCGACGTCCAAGTTGCTCAAGGCCGTCACGTTGAACACGTCAAGCCGACTCACTTCGTCGCTGGCGGTGCTGGCGTGGTAGTACAGAATGTTGTTGTGAATCAACATGTCGTGAGGAGCGCCGTTGGCGTTGTAGAGGTTGCTGTTTCGCTCGATATCGTATGCCTCTCCGCCGTTTGTGACGTTAATGAGTTGGAAACCGTCATCGCCACCCACCCAAAGGAGGTTGGCGCGAATGTCAGCCACCAGGCCGGTCACATCATCGTTGCCACCGTCGAGAACGCCGTTGCTTTCGGTGAAGGGGACCAACCACTGGTTGGNGGTGATGTTGTAGCGCAGAACGCCNAGCCCNTCGGTGCCGATGTAGGCGATGTCGNCCATGATTTCAACCACGGCGTTGCCGGTCTGGGTNCCTTGACCCCAATTGTAGTCGTGTTCGAAATTGGATTTGGTGATGAGGCCAACGCCCGACGTGGTACCGCCGTAGACGTAGTTGTTGTCCACGCCGACGCTGTAGGTCGCCCAGTTGGGCATGCCGTCGTACACGTTCTGGCAGTCGTTGATGCCCATCGTTGCGATGCTGTACTTGCAAACACCAATGTTGGTGCCAGCATACAGGCTTCCGCCGCTGATGCTTGCTTCTACGGCGAAGTCAAAGAACTGCTGAGGGCGTGTTTGCCAAGAGGAGCCTTGACCAAAACTGGTCATTTGATTCCCGTCCCATTTTCGTGCCCCTTGCTGGGTGCCGATGTAGAGGTTGAATCCGTCCGTCGCAAGGGCATAGATTTGGTCGGAGGGAAGCAATCCGCCGCGGTTGCCTGCGGTCAGCGGCGCAAGGATTTCCCCCGTGCTCACGTCCTTTCTCGCGACGCCGTAGCCCTGAAGCCCGAGGTGGAGAATGTCGCCTACCATGGCGACTGGCGCGTAGTTCACGCCGTTGATTCCGGTGGATCCCCATGGTTCAAGCCAGGTGTCGTTGGTGATATCGTAGCGGAGCAGCCCTTTGTCTTCGGTGGCCTGATAGGCGGTATCGCCGAACACGGCAACATCACCGAGGAAGGACGTGGGCAGACCGTTGGTGCTGTCGTATGAAGTGCAGCCGCCGTTGGCGCGATCAAAGTGAACGAAGACGCCACTGTCGAGGGACATGACGACGCTGTTGGTATCGGCGGCCATGCTGATGATGTTGGCCGAATTGGGGTAGCAGCCAGAAGTGCCGTCGTAGGTCTGAACAATCGTCCCAGAGGTGTCCATCTCCTCAACGATGGGTGAGCCTTCCATGGCGATGAACAAGGAGGTTGCACCCTGTTGAGCGGCGGGAGCTGCCGTCATTTCAACGACGTTATCGTTGACGTTCCAAGGCGAAAGCCAAACCGAGCTACTGATGTCGTACCGCAGCACGAGCATTGAATTGTCTCCAGAGCCGATGTAAAGGACGTTGTCAACTTCAACCAACGCTGTCATGTCGTCGGTGGCTGGAGCGCTAGCGAGCAGGATGTTGCCTTCGATGAAGGGTGTTTGGTTCGGCGAGAGGTGAATCAAATTGCCACTGCCATCCTCCACGAGAAGGGCGTCATGTGCGGGAGAGNCCCCTCCGCTGGACGGCCAAGTGAGGAGGGAGACTCCNGAGTTGTCCAGGCCGAGTGTCTGGAGGTCGTACGTGGTCGAGAAGACACCGTTGGTGGTGTTGTAGGTGTGCAAGGAATCGCCGTTGAGAATGTAGAGGGTTGNACCNATNCGTTCAACGCCGGCGATGTCGTCATCGGCCAACCAGTTCGCCGATGTCCACGTGGACAGCCAAAAGCCTGCAGCATAGTCAAACCGCCCCAACCCATTGTCGGGAGAGCCCATGAGAAGTTGATTCCCGGAAACCGCCATGTGCGTGATGGTATCGGAATGCAGGTTGTTCGCTGAACTCCAGGTGGAAAGCCCGGTGGCGGCGGCGGTGTCGTAGCGAAGGACACCAACACCTTCCAGGGCAGCGTACACAATTCCGCTGACTTCGATCATCGACAAGGCTTCACTGTTGGTGCTTCCGATGCTTGTTGACAGACTGTTCCATGACGAACCGTCCCATTGGTGCAAACCCTGACCGTTCGCAGCAAAGACATCGCCAGCGCTGGTCATCAAAAAGCGGTCGGCGTCAAGGTCCGCCAGTGGCGTTTGAGTGCTGCTGTCCGTGAGGGAAATCGCCCGGAAGGTACCGTCACCGAGAAGGAGGTGGAGCAGACCTCCGTTGGTGTCCATGACCATGTCGGCAACGCCGTCTTCATTTTCAAAATTATAGACATCGATGACGTTGGGGGAGTTGGCAGCGCTCAGAAGAAGAAGTTGGTCGTTCACAGCAACGTAAAGCACGCCGGTGTCGGGGTTGGTGGCCGATGAACGGATGATGAAATCGAATGGAGTGAGGGAAACCAGAGGGTCGGCTGGGGCCAAGACTTCAATCACCATCTCCGTGATTTCAGCGTCGGATGGAAGGTCCCATCCAGCACCGGAATTGCTGTTTGGATTGAGTCTTCCAGAGTAGGTGGCGCCGGTGGTAAAACCGTTGGCCTCTCCAAGCACGCCCAGCCCACGCCAATCCAACAGCGAGGTGCCCATACCGTCCACGATGAGCTGCGGCTCTTGGATGACCATACCGTCTTGGCCGCTGGCTCGGATTTCGAGGGTTACGTTGGATAGTTCGGCGCCAGGAGCGAAGGACAAATCCCATTCCGTGGTCGCTCGTTGACCGGTTTCTGGAACGGCACCAACCGCGTCAAGCATGACCCATCCGGTGTCGTTGCTTCCTTCCAGTGGCCATGTTACGCCACTTGGCTCGGCGTGGGCGGAGACCACGGGCGTGGTGAGGAGTGGTCCCATGGACATCAGCACCATCAGAAGGACCATGGAAAGGGCCCGTTGCCGTTGCCCACCGCCACGGTTACTCAAACGGGGCCGTTTCATACGCAGAGGGGTATTTTTCACTTATTTGAAGGGAAGCCTTCGCTGACCGAACAATGCTCCTCTAAGAAAGGGCGTATCGGACCTTTCTGTTCCTCGCCCAAAGGCGCNTNAGTAGCCTTCATCCCCGCACAACAATCAAACCCCGTCTTCTCGGCCGTTTTGTCGGGGATGTCCATGTCCAACAGCAAGAAAGAGCAGAGGTTGCGCAAAGAAGCGCTCGAGTACCACGAGGCTGAACCCCAAGGAAAAATCAAGGTCGTNCCGACCAAACCTCACTCCACGGCCCATGAACTTAGTTTGGCCTACTCGCCCGGTGTGGCTTACCCTTGTCTCGAGATTGAAGAGCGTCCTGAGGACGCCTATCGTTACACTTCAAAGGGCAACCTCGTTGCCGTCNTTTCCAACGGTACCGCTGTTTTGGGCCTCGGCAACATCGGTGCTTTGGCGAGTAAACCCGTGATGGAAGGCAAGGGTTTGCTCCTGAAAACCTTTGCAGGCATTGACGTGTTTGACATTGAGGTCGACACCGAAGACCCCGAGGAATTCATCAGCACTGTCGTGAACATTTCAAAGACGTTCGGCGGCATCAACCTCGAGGACATCAAGGCGCCTGANTGCTTTGAGATTGAGCGTCGAATCGCCGAGGCGACCGATATTCCAGTTATGCACGACGATCAACACGGCACAGCCATCATTTCTGCAGCGGCGCTTCTCAATGCTGCTGAACTTCAAGGAAAAGCACTCGGCGACCTCAAAGTCGTCGTGATCGGCGCTGGGGCGTCAGCCATCGCTTGTGCNAACCACTACGTGGCCGTCGGCGTGNANCAAGCCAACATNACNNTGGTTGANAGCCAAGGAATTGTGACCAAAAAACGCCTTGACAACGGAGAGCTCAACGAATACAAGGCCCCTTTTGCTCACGACCGCCCAGCCGGTNAATTGGCCGATGCACTGAACGGGGCCGACGTCATGCTTGGGCTTTCCAAAGGCGGACTGGTCTCCAAGGAGATGGTGGCCAGCATGGCTGAAAAACCAATCATTTTCGCTTTGGCCAATCCGACCCCTGAAATCCTTCCCGAAGAAGTGCTCTCGGTGCGCACCGACGCCATCATCGCCACGGGACGTTCGGATTATGCCAATCANGTCAACAATGTGCTCGGCTTCCCATACATCTTCCGAGGAGCGCTTGATGTGCGCGCTCGAGACATTACGCAGAACATGAAGATGGCTGCGACCAAAGCGCTCGCCGCCCTGGCCAAAGAACCCGTTCCGGACTACATTTCTGCTGCTTACGACGGCGTGGTGATGCAGTACGGCCCGGAATACATCATTCCCAAACCCTTCGACCGGCGCGTCCTCATTTGGGAAGCTGCCGCCGTAGCTCAAGCCGCCATTGACGAGGGTGTAGCCCGCGTTTCAGCGGAGGAATTTGATGTCAACCGATATCGCGAGGAACTTGAAGCCCGTTTGGGAGAATCCTATTCCGTGATGCGACAGATGATCAATCAAGTGAAAGGAAGAGGAAAGCGGATTGTCTTCCCGGAGGGGGATAAAGAGCCGGTTCTCCGAGCCGCAGCACAACTTGTTGACCAGAACATTTGCCATCCGATTCTGCTTGGGCCCGTTGACCGCATTGACCGAATGGTGGAGGAACTCGGGTTGAATTTCGATTACGAAGCATACGACCCTCGCTACGACGAACGAAGAAAAACGGTTTACGCCAACGCTTTNTTCAAGCGAAGGCAACGAAAGGGAACCACTTGGCCAGATGCAGCACGTTTGCTCAAGAGCCGGCCCTATTTTGCGGCTCAGATGGTTCATGCCGGAGATGCCGATGGGTTTGTGGGGGGGGTCAGCCGAAATTACGCCGACGTCCTTCGTCCGACCCTCGAATTGATTGGAAAGTCAAAAGACGCTCATTGCGTCATTGGTTGCTACATGATGAACGTCAAAGGCCGAACCATTTTCCTGGCCGACGCNACGGTGAACGTGTACCCTGACAGCCGCACCCTCGCAGAGATTGCGGTGCAAACTGCCAAGGTCGCTCGTCGCTTTGGTGTGGTGCCAAGGGTGGCTATGCTTTCGTTCTCCAACTTCGGGTCCACTCGGGCTCAACGCTCAGAGCGCATTGAAGAAGCGGTCATCATGGCCCGTACCCTCGACCCGACGTTGATGATCGACGGACCGATGCAAAGCGATACCGCTCTCAATCCAGCTGTCCAAGAGGCTTANCCGTTCATGAAATTGGTTGGCCCNGCCAATGTNTTGGTTTTACCAAACTTGGCCTCAGCCAACATTGCTTACAAGTTGCTTGAAGAGCTTGGCGATGCTGAAATGACCGGACCAATCCTTGAGGGCATGGCCCATCCAGTTCAACTCGTCGCTCGCCAAGATGGTGTTCGCCACATTGTGAACATGGCCACCATTTGTACGGCAGATGCCATTCGCAAGGACAACTATTGGGAGACGCTCATCGACGACGAAACGACCTCGTCGTAGTGAAGCACCGGTCGCCGAGGCCGCCAAAGAGCACCGGTGAAGAAACCGGCACANAGCCCACCAAACAACAGGTTCACCCACCCTTCCGTTGCGTAAGCGCTCATGCCCCGCAGAACGGGAATCAAGAAGGAAGGAATGATGCCTAAAACGGTGGTCCACAGCAATTCCGTTCGGACGTTTTTCCAAACATCGGTGTTGCTTGGAACGCGTATTGCCTCGTTCATTCGAACCGGTGTTAAGGCCAAACGAGCCACAACATTGGGCAGCGGCCGGTCATGAGGGACGCTGGCCATGGCGGTGACCTCGGGGTTGCGTGGATGGACTGCAATGGCAGCCATCTGCGAAGAGGCAGGACCGAGAAGTTCGTTTGGCCGAGGGCGTCCATCCATCATGGCTCCTCGGTGGTTCGAGGAGGGGGCGTCGGCCAACCGTTCGGTTAACCCTGTTTTGAGTTCGATTTTCTTTTGGTCTCGTGCAGCCAACCATTCCGCATGGGTCAGAGCCCTCAGCTCCCAAGTTCCCGGAAGGGCCTCCACCGCTTTGGAGAACGCCTCCGTTTCCATCAGTGTCTGGGCCAATTCTGCGACGTCGAGCGAGGTCAATGTCTCCATTACTCCTTCCTCGGGATTTCCATCGGGCCCCCCCATCACCTCGAGGACTTCACGATTGGTCAAGGGNGTAGCCATGGTGTAGAAGGCTGGTGTTTTGGCTTCGTAGCACGGACGTTGACCGGCGTACACCCANCCGCCTTTGGTGGTTCCAATCGTGGTTGTGGTTGCCTCAACCGGATGAAACACAAGGCCGCCAAGGGAGATGCTCACGACCATCCCTCAATTCAGCGTGGCTTCCATCCGGCGGTACCACGCCATTCCGTTGGCATGGTCGGTAAGTTGTTCAAATTGAGGATAGGGCGAGACTGACCGCATGTATCCAAAGGCGGCAAAGTCAACGAGGTCCGGNGATGCTCCACCAAAAAACGGCTCTCCATTGTGAGCCGTTGTGAATTCGGTCAGAAGGTCGTGCCAGAGTTGTTTCGGTTTGCGCCCGTCGCTTTTGACCCGCTTACGAGCGATGATTCCCCACATGATGGGAAACCCTGCCCAGGCATAGAGTCGCTTGGATATGAATCCGAATTTTTCGATTTTTGAAATCCGAGTGGTGGTTTTGAGCGCTGAACCAAGGCTGCCGTAGAGAATGGGCACGGTCGCTTTTGAGAGGTGCGTGTCAGCCCAGGTCAGCCACTCTTCTTGCCGAGCCGTGTCGCCTTGTGCCGCCATTTTCCCGTCGTTGTAGGTGGCATCGATGAGCCGCAAGATGGGCGTGGAATCCACGTGGTGGCCTCCTTGTGGGTCGGTAAAGACGGGAACTTTGCCCCAGTCGCCTGCGAACGCCACTTCTTTTTTGATCTTCATGCCGTTGACACCGACGTAGTCGACGTCGACGTTCAGGTGCTCGAGGAGCCCTCGCACCTTCCAACAGAAAGGGCACGAGTAGAGGACGTGAAGCGTTGGGGTTTGACCCATGAACCTTCCAAGCCGACCGCCCTCTTCAAGGCTCGTTCTCTTCTCCCATCCCGGGCTTCCAGCCCGCCTTCCAGAATTCAAGGTCATCCAACCATCCAAGCCATTCTTTGTCGGTGCAATTCAGCAAACGAAACGCTCGCCCCTCAAGTCCCTCACGTAGCGAGGGCGACATATCACCGCAGTCCATGGCTTCCTTCCACTCAACTTGCATGTAGCGAATTTGTCTCCGTGCCTCTTCGGGCTGGTCAAAGTTCATCTCGCACGCATCCCTCAACTCCGAAAGCCAGGTTCGCGTGTCTTTCAAGATGGGGTCGTTACTGTTCGATGTGGCTTTTGCCTTCTTTCCAAACGGCCACCACCCCATGGACATTCGTTGGAAGGACTGGTTCATGGTCTTGTCCATCGGCCAACGAATTGAAGAAGCACATTCCGGAGTGCTCGGCATGGGCCGCTTAACCGTCCACGCCCACGGCGTTCCAAAGGAGAAGGCCATGAAGGGNCTCATCGAGATGTATGGGCGCCGCATCAAGGCTCGAGGNGTCTCCATTGANTTCCANCCTTCAAAACTTGNATCCGGNGCTTATGTCGACCGGCTTCTTGCGAAACGAGGCAGCCTTATTCTGTTGGATGAAGGCGGAGAACAGGATGATTCAGTCGCCTTTGCCAAGCGGTTTGAACAATGGCAACTCGCATCGGATGGTGTCCATTTGGCCATCGGACCAGCCGAGGGCTGGCCCGACCATGTTGGGTTGGCCGACCTTCAGCGTCTTTCCCTGTCCTGCATGACGTTCCCCCATGAGCTTGCCACCGTCTTGTTGGTTGAGCAACTCTACCGGGCCACGGAGATTCAGCGTGGTTCAGGGTATCACAAAGCATGATAGCAGGGCGCCACTGAGGTTGATTCAATGGCTACCATGTTTCTCGACGAATCCTCGGGAAAGGTGTTGGCTTTGGCCGTCCTGACCGTCGTTTCAATGTCGCTCATCGTCGGAAGCCGACATCAACCGTTTCCCGAAATATCTGGTAAATTCGGTTGGACATTGGCCAGTCTTACGGGCTTGCTGGCGCTTGGCGAAACGGCTCCCCGCCCGATGTCGTTGACGATGCTGCTCATCGTCTCGCTGATTCTCGGAAGTTACGGCGTGCTCGTGGGCGTTCATCACATGGTTCGAACGCGGCGAGACGTGTTCATCGCCCCCATGTCGGGTTTTGTGTTCTGTACCGGTGCAGGTGGACTCATGGTGCTGACGTGGCCCGAACTCAACACGCTTGAGCAATGGGCAGGTTTCCTGTTGTTGGTCCTCTTGGGAGGTGGCCAAACATGGATGGTGTTCCGAGGCCTCCTTATCGGGCGGTTGCCATTGGCTTGGAGCCAAGCCGGCATGGTCGCGCTTCAACGGCGTCAGTTGCACGGGCCGCACGGGGCGATCTCTTGCTTTGAGCGCGGTTGGGATGCTGATGAAGAACACCTCAATCCCATGGCCTACGTCGCCCTGCACCGTATCCATCTGTTCTTGGAGCGACCTGATGAAGCCAAACGCTGGCTCGAATCGTTCGAGGATGCGGGCGGTGATGCATCGGTGGCGCCTGAGTGGATTGAGGCGGTTCACGATGCATTGGTCGTGATGGGTGCAGAACCGGCCATTTTCCCGTCGAAATCGTTCATGGAAGAGGCGTGACATTACCGTTTTCCGGCGAAATATGAATCAATACAAACGAGGCCTTATATGGTTCAAGGTTGATTTTGTTACATGAAGAACTTGAACGAAGCCCCCGATGACTGGCCACTTGGGAACATCTTGTGGTTTGCCGTCTTGGTTTGGTTTTCCTCCAGTCTGCTTTCACAATCGGCTTACATCGCCATTCACGGACTTCCTTACGATGCCGTGTCCATGCTCGAGTCCCTTGGCCCCTTCTACTACCTCGTGCTTCTTCTTGAGATCATCATCTGGGGTGGCCTCCTCGTCATGGGCTACCTGAAGTTTGCTCGGGCCCGCCGGGCCCGCCGGACCCGTTCGATAGGAGCCGGCCATGTTGTCAGCGCCTGAACCTTCGGATGTCTGATTTTGGTCAAAAAACGAGGATTTCTCATCGCCATCCTCCGGTGACTACAAGAAGCGTCAAGACAAGGAGTAGCCGTGTCTACACCTGCTGACGAACCTCTCTATTCGGGGCTACCGATGGAGTTGGACGAACTTTCTCCGGAGGCAACCCTGCCCTATCCACTCCCAGATGGAGCCATCGTAGTGACCATTGAACAAGCGAGAAAAACGCTTCCAGAAGCTCAGAATGTGTTGATGGTCTTGCAAGCCATGAGCGACGAGGCTCACGATTTAACCAACGAACTCGAAC
Organism: Methanobacteriota archaeon; assembly: GCA_002704515.1. Taxonomy (GTDB): domain Archaea; phylum Thermoplasmatota; class Poseidoniia; order Poseidoniales; family Poseidoniaceae; genus Poseidonia. The sequence continues at coordinate 39,114 of PAGK01000004.1, read as the reverse complement.
TTTTGCTCGACCAGTATGCCATGACGCACCCGCACGTGATGGAAGTGGCCGAACACCTCGGCCAAATGGTCGCTCAGTGGCAAGGCAGCGTGGCTCGTTTGGAAGGCATCGGTGCACGAATCGTGTCCATGGACCCAGGACGGTTGGAATGGTACGGCGTTGTGGACCGACGAATGGCCTTGTTTTCGTGGGCCGTTGGCGAGACAGACATCGAGTGGTACTACCGAATGGAAGAAGGCTTTCCTTCCCGTAAACCCCTCATAGAGGCATGACCTCCCAAGGCTGAGGGCGCAAGCATGGTGAAGATCAATCGCGTGTACACCGGCGGTGGAGATGGCGGCGAATCATCGCTTGTTGATGGTTCACGNCGNAAAAAANCCGACCCGAGGTTTACGGTTGTTGGAGCCTGTGATGAAGTGAACAGTTGGATGGGTATGGCCCTCGCAGAACTCCAACGGCTTCCCGATCATGAAGACGGCGGCGAACGAACCAACGTCCATCGGGTTCAAACCGTTCTCAATGAAGCCATTGTTCGCGTTCAAAACGAACTGTTTGACCTTGGGGCCGAACTGGCTTGTCCTCCCTCAACGCTGCCGGAATACATGNTGCTGATCTCCCAAGGTCAANCCGACGTGTTGATGCAAGAAATGGACGCTTGGCTGACAACCCTTCCTCCACTGACCAGTTTCATTCTCCCTGCCGGCTCACCTCCAGTGTCGTGCATGCACGTTGCGCGAACCGTTGTCCGTCGACTGGAACGGGATATGGTCCATCTTAGCGATCACGAAGGGGAAGATGCCGTTCGTCCGCTCGCTTTGGTGTACGTCAACCGACTGTCGGACTGGCTTTTCGTCATGGCGCGTTGGGTTAGCATGATGTTGAACGAAGAAGAAGCCCTTTGGGTGCCTCTGGGCAAGCGTCCAGCGGAGAAAGGCATCGCTTATCGAGTTGAACAGATGCAAGCCAACGATGACGACTTTGAGGGCTTGTGACTATTGCGTTCCGTAAAGGTCGACAAAGCGTTGAGCCAACCGTACCACGTTTCGTGTTTCATCATGCGTGATGGTCTCCAATGCTTGGGCCCAGTCCAGCCAGAGATAGCCGCGGTGCTCATGAGAGAGGGTCACTTCCATTTCCTCGGTCTCAGCNACGTACCAGTAGACCTGTTTGGTCTGCCGTTTTCCTTTGTGCCGGAATGAATATTCTGTTCGTTCTTCAAATCCGTTGAGGACCGCTACTTTTCGAATGCCCGTTTCTTCTGCCAGCTCCCTCAACATCGTTGTGGTTCGGTCAGCATCATCGTCCTCGACGTGTCCTTTGGGCAGGTCCCAGTGCCCTTGCGGGTACTGGAGGAGCAGGACNGCTCCGTAGTTGACCAGCACGACACCGCAGGACGTCTCCATGCACGACCCTNGCGGCTTCTCATTGATGGTCATAACGGGTGTTCACCACCCAACCTTGATGGACATGAGACCTCGGGGGGGAGCCATGGGCATTGTACCGCTGCGCAGGGATGAGGTCCCACCCTATACCCGCATCGTGGCGGATTCCGACATGGANGGTCTGTTCGGTGCGGCGGTTCTGAAAGCCTTTCGTCCCGAGGCCGAGGTCATGTTTTCTCACGCCGCAGCTCTGCGCGGCGGGCTGGTTGACGAGCACGTGGACCGCTCAACCGTGTTGGTGGACCTACCGTTTCATCCCCGCTGTGGNTGGTACGTCGACCATCATTTGACCAACCGGCCGAATGCATCCGAGGCATCATCCTTTGAGGCGGNAGGGGGNACACAACATTGGGAAGCCACACCATCGGCTGCACGTTTGGCGNACGAATTGCTCGTCANCATCACGGACATGGANCACCTCACGCCAATGATGCCCGTGGTGGACGCTTTGGATTCAGGCGGCATCACCAAAGAAGATTTTCTTGAGGATGGGCCGCTGTTGCAATTGTCCCGTACCTGCACCTCAAGAGACCCCGAATACATGCTGCATTTGGTGGATTTGCTCGCCAACGGNGCTGATTTTGAACGCCTTCTTGCCGACCCCATCGTGATGGCTCGATGCCGTCAAGCCAAGGAAGAGCGAGTGATTGCTCAGCGTCATGTGGAAGCCAACACCACGGTTCACGATCGCCTAGCTATTTGCCGGATGGATGAAAGCGGATTGCGNAGTAATGGCTACTTGGNAACGGCGTGGGNGGGNGNCGCNGCNGACGCATGTTGCATTGTACACGGTTACGCCGATGGCGATTTGAACAACCCCGACCTTCCCCCGCTTTCAGCCAGTTTCTATGCCAACTCGTTCCTCAAGGAAGGGCAAGGTCGCTACGATCTCTCTCGGATGGCCACGGCGCTTGATCCAACGGGTGGAGGCCATGCCAATGCCTGTGGGTGTCGAATTCAACCACCAGGGCTGGAGGCCAACATGGAACATTGGACGAGGATGTGGGCCAGCCGAGACGATGTGCTGAGCGTTTGACTCAGAACTTTCGCATGGTGATGCTGGTGGAGTTTTCGAGGTCAACCTCTTCTTCAGGCTCCTCAATGACTTCTTCTGCTTGAACGGGGGCGTTCTTCAACCGCTTCACGGTTGCCTTGAGCACTTCAAACTCAATTTCAAGGTCCTCAAGGGCTTCCTTGGTGTCCTCGATGTGTTTTTCAACACGAGCCAACACTTTGTTGACCTTTCTGAGGGTGCGGTCTTCTCGAGCCATGATACGCCGTCTCCCCATCCTGTTTTGAAGGTTCTCCACTGGAAAAGGGGGTCATTCTTGCTCAGAATTCAGCGTCGTGATTGGTGCTGGATGGGGTGCTGAGCCACGCAAGAACGATGGCGCCCACCAGTTCCATTTGCCCATCAACCGCATGGTTGAGGGAACGACCAGGGCGCGTACCAGCGTCGCATCAATGAAGATGGCCAAGGCCAAACCAAGGCCGATTTGCTTGAGGATGATGACCGAAGAAAGACCGAAGGCGCTGAACACGACCACCATGATGGCAGCAGCTCCAGTGATGAGTCCGCCTGTTTTCTGCAAGCCATTGGCCACCGCAAGGGTGTTGTCTCCGGTGCGTTCCCATTCCTCGTGGATGCGAGAGAGCATCAAGACCTCGTAGTCCATTGACAAACCAAACACGATGCAGAACATGATCACAGGGTTGCCCGAGTCGATGGGCTGGGCCGTGAAGTTGAGCAGGTCGGCACCGTAGCCCCACTGGAACACCCAGACGAGCATACCGAACGAGGCTGAAATCGAGAGGATGTTCATGGCGATGGCCTTGATGGGGATGATGACCGACTTGACTTGCATGAAAATCAGGATGGTCGTTGCGATGAGAATGAACGCCAGAGCCCGAGGCAAATTGTCGGCGATGGCATCAAGGTTGTCGGCATTGTATGCTGCAAAACCGGCCACAAGGAGGCGGTCGTTCTCTCCGGTGAGGTCGTCGAGGAAGGCCTCTCTGTCGTCTCGTATCTCCTCCACCACTTTGCGTGAATCAACGTTGGTCTGTTCGCCCACCAGCTGGACCGACATCATGGTGGCCTCTTCGCCCACGAAGGCGGCCCGGAGGCTCTCTCGAACGGCGACTTGTTCCGGTGGGAGGAATTCATCGGATGTATTCCAATACTGCACCACGTCATCGGCGCTCATTGTCGGCGAGGGTAGTCCAACTCCAATGCCTCCTGCAACGCGCTCGTCATCGAGCAACGCCGTCATGTAAGCATGCTGAGCCCTGAGGTTGACCTCGCTTAGGGGGTCAGCTCCATCGGTATCAATCACGATGAAGATGGAATTGGCAGCCTGGTCTGGCCACAATTCATCGATGAGTTCCATGCCCTGCCTTGATTCGTCATCAGGTGGGAGGGCTTTCCATGATGAAAGCGAAAATTCAGCGTAGGCAAAGGGAACTCCTGCACCGACCAAGAGGATAAGGGTTGGAATCAAAACAGCCCATGGTCGGTCCATCACCCGCTTGGCGATGCGGGCCCAAAGGCCGTCGTCCTTGGCGCGCATGTCAAAAGCATAGGGAATTTTGAGTTTGTTGATTCGTGGGCCCAAGGCCGCCATCACGGCGGGGAGCACCACGGTTGAGTAAATCATGGCGATGGTGACGGCAATTGTGCCACCGATGCCCAGCGATGGAAGCGATGTATTGGTGAAGAAGAGCATGCCCATGAGGCCGATAGCGACGGTGATTCCTGAGTAAAAGACAGCCTTGCCTGCGGTTGCACAACTCATGGCTGTGGCCGTTCGAATGTCATGGCCTCGCTCGAGTTCTTCTCGGAACCGGTTGACCAAAAAGAGCGAATAATCGATTGAAACACCGATGCCAATCAGCGATACAATGTTGGTTGCATACACGGTGACATCCGTTACATTGGACAACCAAATCGTCATGCCAACGGCTGCGATCAATGTGCCTCCTCCCACGCCCATCGGAAGAATGGCGGCAATGAGTGAACCGAAGATCAATCCGAGGATGAGGAGCGTCAAGGGAATGGCGACCACTTCGGCTTTGATGAGGTCTTCTTTGATGCGGTCGTCAAACGTCCAATCAACGAAGATGCCGTCCGTCATCCATTCTGAAAACGCAGCGTCAATTTCGACCGTTTCTTCCAACTCGGTGAGGAGTGATTTTGCTTCTTTTCGGTTGGTGCTGAAGACGACTTTGTTGATGGCATAGGTTCCATCTTCATCGGTAGCAACGACGTCTTCACGGTCGATCTCTTCGACGTCCCATGAATATTCAACCGAAGCGTCAGGATGGTTCTCAATCTCATCGAGGGCCTCCATGACCGCCGTTCTCCACTCAGAAGACGTGTCGTTGAGTGTTGGGTGGAACACGATGTAGCGGAACGAGGGCCCGCTTTCTTCGTCATCGGAAGCAAAGCGCTCGGAAATCAACCGTCCAGCATTCACCGATTCCACGTCGTCCTCGCCGAAACCTTCAGCCCAATCTGGACCAATGGTGATGAGGCCTCCCATCAAGATGCAGGAAATGAGTCCAAACGCCATCATCGCCTTGCGGTGGTCGTGGATGAACAATCCCATTTTGAAAAATGCCCTGTCTTTCAGCATTTCAGGGTCGGTCGCGCCTTCCATGCTCGGGCGAAAAATACGGTGTATTTGAACAAGCGTTATGGGGCCAGCGGGAGGTTTGGTTTACTGACGGTCAATGAGCCCAATCAAACACTGGCTTATGTCAACACATCGAAGGTGTAGATGAAGCCCAAAAAGGCGTGGATGAACACCAGGTAGATGATCAGGTCGGCAGCTCGTCCGTGCTTGAGTTTGGCAACGGCAAAGGATTCACCCGCTTTCCGTTGGGCTCGAGCCTGCTTGCCGAGGCGCGTCATGAACACCATCAAGCCAAAGCCAACAGGGCCCATGAAGCCGTGGAGAGACTGTGGGACAAGGGCAGACCAGAGGTTTTCGCCTGCGTACCAGCCGGTGAAACCACGAGCGATAAAGGCGACAAGGATGACGCCCCCGGTCGCCCAAAGGAGGCGTTCACCGTTGGTTTCATGGCGAGCCAAATGGGCGGCCCGCTCCTCGCCTTTCAGCACGTAGGACTTCTTGCGCCAAGCGTATTGCCACCACACCCAAACCACCAACGCACTCGCAAGGAGGGGGTGGAGTAACAGAGCAACGGTCGGAATCAAGTCCATGCAGTCTCAGCAGCGGGGAGGTGGCTTTGGTTCAAGGAAGTATGCTTTTCATTCTCAAATCAGCCAACACAGCCCATCGGTGGATTGAAATGGCTCCGGTCGTGGGGAGAAATGAGGGGATGAAAGGTTGGACGAATCGTACATGGAAACCTGCCTGAAGGCAGCGTTTTCAAAACCCAAGTCGGGTGCTGTACGCGTCTCCATCATGAACCGTGAATCGGCTTGGAAGATGTTGGACAAGCCCTTGCGAGCCCACTTGGTCATCGCTGCACACGAACAGGAGCCTCCGGCATCGGACGACGATGAGGACGAAAACGCACCGCGCCGGCCAACCATGAACCGTCCAAGGGGCCGAATGCGTCGCTCCGGACGTCAAACCGGTCCCGCCCACATGACTTGGCTCCACGCTCCCAAAGCCGTTATCGATGAGTCTCCTTACACCACCGCTTACCAACTGGCGACCCTTTTGGTTCACAAGCAAATGGACCAAGACAACTGGGATGAAGCATGGAATTCACACGAAAACTTGCTCCGGGAAACATGCATGGTCGAGGGCGTTCATCCTGTTTGGCACATGATTGGGGAGAAAACACCGCTCCTAGGGCAGTTTCTTGCCTTTCCAAAGGCCAAGGTCGAGAAGGTCAAGAAAACGACCAAAATGGGAACGGACTTTCTCTGGATTGACCCTCGCAACAAGGATGATGTCATCACGGTGCTCAAACTTGCCAGCGCTGGTGTGAACGACCCTGACATCAAAGTGGCGTTGCAGAAGGCTACGCACCAAATCTCAGGCGCCCGAGCCGTTGACCTCGATGGACCTCTCGGCACCTTGACCGAATCGATGGCGTTCATCACCATTGTCTTGGCACTCCACGGTGGTCAGGCGGTTCCAGAGAAGGCTCGAAAAGCAGGGAAAAAAGCCGATGCTGAGTTGGCTGAAGCGCTGGAAGATTTCGAACATCTCGTCAAAGGAACGGTGAACGATTGGCCGAGTATTCTCTCCCTGCAACGAGAGGATTCGCTTTCACACGCACGTCGCTCCCTTGCTTGGCAACACGCCCCATCCGAGGCTGAGTCATGCACTTCTGAACAACTCGAGCAAGGGCTCGCCTTGCTTGAAGAAGCCCATGTTCATGAAGGGCGAGACCGTTTGACTTGGTGGCGATTGAATGCTTTGCTCCGTGAAGGAAAACAAGACGAGGCCATGGATGTCCTCGAAGGCCGACGCCTCGACGCTTCTTCGGACGTCACGGAACTTCTCCCCCTTGTGACTTCTTTGTCAAACGATCGAGCCACCGATTGGCTGATGCAATTCATGGACGAAGTTGACCAGCAGGCCTTGCTTCACATCATGATGGAGGAAGCCCTTGCCCCCGAACTTCGCATCATGGCGGCTCAACGTTTGTGCGATGAACAGGGTCCAATGTGGGAAGAAGGCCGTGCGTTGGCTCTCGTATTGCTGTTGCAGAAACTTGACCTTCATCGGCTGGCCGAGGTGTTTACCTCAGACTCCATGCTTCCGCTTACTCACCCGTACATCGCGCTCTTGGTGAGCCATTTAGCACCGGCCAATTTTGATTCAGCTCTGCGTGAACACATCATCACCGCCCGCAACCAAGCCCTGCAATCGATCCAAGGGGCCGAGCTCCCAGACTTCCTTTCACCGTTGGCTGAACACCTCCTTTTGTTGATGGAAGGCACCTACAAAGATACCCCTGAAGTCGGTGAGGTTCTCAACGCTGCAGCCTTGAAAGCCTTCTCGCCCATCAGCCGAGCGCTCGCTGGTGACGGCGTGGTCAGCGCCACCCACATTCGCAACATGGGCAACAGTTTGGATGACCTTGATTTGACCTTGATTGAGCGTCGCTTGTTCGACGTCATGTTACTTTCCCTGACCATGAACGGTCACTTGCGGGCGTACAACATCGGTATGGCCAAATCCAGCGATGCGGTGGACCTTGATGCTCTTTTGGAGAACCCAATCATTCCATTGCGACTGATTCAATCTTATTCCGTTCTCATGGTTGAACACGACTTGGGACTCCCCAACCTCGTCGGCTGGTACCAGAAGAACGACCCCTTGTCACCTTGGGCTCCGTTGGCTCGTGCAGCCCTGTTTGCTTCGAAGGGCGATGAACTCAACTCCGCTCGAGAATATTCCCGGGCAGCCGAACTCTTCACCAAGCAACGCAAAGCAGGGGGGGCATCCACCGAAGGTGATGCGGAGGACAACGATTTCGTCTTGTCGCTTCCACTGACCCTGTATCGAAAATCATTGATCCATTATGCCCACGCCAAATCCTGGGCTGAAGCCGTGGACCTTTTGGAGCGTGTTCCGTCCCTCAAAACGGCCATCACTGAACGTTTCAAACTCTACTTGCGAGTGTGCCACGCCTCCGGAACCGACACCAACGCCGCCGCCCGCATGATTCGTCAACACGTCCAACAACGCAAGACGGTGCTGGAGGAGGACGTTGAGGGCAACATGATTGAAAAGACCCGAACGACCTACAATGAGGAGGAACTTGACCTCCTCAGAAATTATCCATTTGAACAGGCACACCTCCTTCCTCCTGAACCCTTCCTTGGACGGGTAACGGCAGCCTCTACCCATATCAGTCGGGACCTGCGTCGCTCTCGAACCCAATTTGAGCACCAGTTCCGTCAAGCCATGCAAGGGACATCTCCTTCGATGGATGAAATTTACGAGATTGCCAAAAACGCTGCTGAAGAGGGCGCGTTTGAAGGTTTGATGTACCTTGAACGGGCACAAAACTCCACCAAATTCTCCATCACCGCTCGCAACCGTCTTGCCGGTGTCGAGCAAGCGCTCTTCTCGCAGTACAAGGACGACATTCCGACCTCAAAGCGGCGCTTTTTGCACAACCTTTCATTGGCACCACTGGTCATTATCGACACCAACGTGCTCGTGGATGCCTTGGTGGAAAAGATGTATCAACACATGGATTTGGTGTTTGAAACCAACCTCAACATCATTGGCTCAAACCGCTTCCACCGAATCCTTCTCCACCACGCAGAGGCCAAGCATCTGGTCATGATGATCCCCGATGATGTGCGGGGTGAATTGAAACAATTTGCCAAGGATCGACGCCTCCTGCCCCGTTTCAAGAGCGCCATGATCAATGCTGAAAAGTTGGAGGACACACTCAGTGAGTCGGTCATGATGGGCCTGGTTGACAGCGTGCTTTCGGAGTACAACACTTGGTCTCCAAGCGCCGATATGCTTGAGGACGTACCTGAATCATCGGAACACCTCGATGCCTTCTTGCTTCGACACAGTGATGTGTTCGAAGAGTTAACCGAACTGAAGGGATACCGTGGCGTGACCTACCGTACCGAACTGGAAGGCCGCGCCATTTACCCCGAAGCCACCGATTTGGACATCTACCGACTGGCGACCCATCTTGCTTCGCTCCCGCTGCCCAACATTGGAGCGGTCATGGTGGCTACCATGGACGGTGATTTCACGCTCGTTGACCGAGCCATTGAGGAACGGTTTGGCTTTAGCATCGCCAAGAACAACCGCTCGCTCAAGCCTTGGCTAAAGCGCCAATCAAACTGAATCGCCTTCAGGCGTGCTCGTTTAGTCGCTGGTAATCCAATTCAAAATTTGATTGTATTTTGAATCGCTTTGGTAGGGGGGATGGTGTCCCGCCGACGGACTGTGCACTTGGCTACAATCCGAGAACTTCTGGGCGAGTGCTGGAGCCATATCCTTGAAACCGTCGTCGTTTTCTCCAGAGAACACCATGGCTGGCGTTGAGAACGGTGCGGCTTCATCGATGGTGTCGATGAGCCCTTCGTGCGTGGTCGGTAAGTAGCCGTTGTACATCATCACTTTCTCAAACGTGTTGTCCGTGTTGGCGAGGTAGACGGGGATCATTGCGGCACCTTGGGAATATCCCAATATGGCGTGGAATGGGCCTTGCTGCTCAACAACTTGGTCGAGGTAGGATATGGAGCTGTCAGCCCAGTCTCGGTCGGTGGTGGGTTGCCCTTTTCCTCCCGGTGGGTCGCGTATCCAGACGTTGTTACTCTCAGGAGTGCTAGCAAAAACAAATTCATAATCGCTCAGGCTTGCCATCAGGTCCTGCATCCCTTGCATGCTGCGAAGACCGTTGGCAGTTTGTCCGCCGCCGTGGAGAGCGAGAATCTTCAGTGGGCCTTGCGGTCCAATTTGGCTTTCCGAACACCCTACTTCGTTGACGGTTTCACCACTGGGTGTGTTGGGGCATGTATCTACGTCGTTGCTTACGCCATCGTTGTCGTCGTCCTTTTGCGATTCTGAGCAACCGAAAGCATCGACTTGCTCCCCGGCAGGTGTGCCCGGGCAGGCATCAACGTCGTCCGAGAATCCATCGGAATCCGTGTCCTTTTGGGCGTCAGCACATCCGTTGCCATCCACGCTTGCACCGGTGGAGGTGTTCGGGCACAAATCGTCAGAATTGACCACGCCGTCGCCGTCGTCATCGGTTTCCGAGTCCGAACATCCCGTTGCGTACACCGGTTCACCGGCAGGGGTGTCCGGGCAGTCATCAACGTCGTCGAGTACCCCGTCTTGGTCGGTGTCACCGATTGGCTCGGGTGGAAGTGGTAGGTCGACCGAGATGCTTTGTTCGGATTCTTCAAACATACCGCAGTTGGCGACAAGGATACCTTTTGTGCTGTGTTCCTCGGTGTTGATCGTGAGCGTGTAAGTGGCGTCAACCTCGGATAGATTTCCGGGGATAAACACGGCAGAGTTTTGGTCGCTTGGTTGGTATTTCACCGAACACGTTTCGGGGAATTCATGCAAAACAGCACCCTCAATGATCCCCATTGTTTCATTCTCTGCAGGCGGCGTCCATCCAAAGGTAAGGCGAACATCGTTCTCCTCGGGTGGGTTGATGACGAGCATCACGGGCTTTCCTTCGCTTTCCTGACCTTCTGCATCGTAGGCAGTGATCTGAAGAACGAACGAACCTGGTCCGATGATGCTTGTTTCTGTGGTCCATTTTCCGGAAGAAAGCACGCTGAGATTCATCGTTTCAATAACAGCGAAGTTATCGTTTAGCACGGACACTATTACCCAGGAAGTTGAGAGGTCCTCGTCGTAGATGTATCCCTCGATGGAAACCGTGTTTCCATCCCACATTTCTGTAATCTCTTCGTCAATCATGAGTTTTGGCGGGTAATTTTCTACCTTGTACTCGTCCTCTGTCTCAGTTTTCTCATCCTCCGTGTCTACGGTGGTGGTGTTCAGCGTGTACACCACGGCGCCTGAGCTGCCCATGATGACAGCAACAAGGAGCGTGAGTGCCATGGTCTTCGTATCCATGGACCGACTGTCGTATACCGACTATAAATCAGTGTGGTCACTGTCCACAAACCGGTGTTCGTGCCCGTTTGGGGTTCACATGTGCTGAATCATGGTCTCGCCAAAGGCACTGCAGGAAAGCAGCGTGGCGTCGTCCATCAATCGCTCAAAGTCGTAGGTGACCGTTTTGTTGGAAATGGCGCCTTCCATGCCCTTCACGATGAGGTCGGCTGCGTCCTTCCACCCCATGTGTCGCAACATCATCTCGGCAGAGAGGATGAGGGAGCCGGGGTTGACCTTGTTTTGGCCGGCGTACTTGGGTGCGGTGCCGTGGGTGGCTTCGAAGATGGAGATGCCCGTGTCGTAGTTGATGTTGGCTCCTGGGGCGATGCCGATACCGCCGACTTGAGCAGCCAAGGCATCGGAGATGTAGTCCCCGTTCAGGTTCATCGTTGTCAACACGCTGTACTCGGCAGGCCGTGTGATGATTTGTTGTAGCATAGCATCAGCAATCACGTCTTTGATGAGGATGGTGTTGCCGGTGTTTGGGTTGGTGAGGGTGCACCAAGGACCCCCGTCCAACTCAGTTGCTCCGAACTCTTCCTTTGCAAGGGTGTAGCCCCAATCTCTGAATCCACCTTCGGTGAACTTCATGATGTTCCCTTTGTGGACGAGGGTGACGCTCGGCTTGTCGTTCTCGATGGCGTATTGGATGGCAGCACGGACAATTCGTGCGGTTCCTTCCTTGGAAACCGGCTTGATGCCAATGCCGGACGTGTTTGGAAATCGGATCTTGTCGACGCCCATTTCGTTTTGGAGGAAATCAATGACGCGCTTGACCTCGTCGCTTTCAGCTTCCCATTCAATGCCTGCATAGACGTCTTCGCTGTTTTCTCGGAAGATGATCATGTCAACGTCTTGCGGTGCTTTGACCGGAGAGGGTGTGCCGTCGTACCAGCGAACGGGTCGGACACATGCATAGAGGTCCAATTTTTGTCGAAGCGCAACGTTGAGCGAGCGAATACCGCCACCCACTGGCGTGGTCAGCGGCCCTTTGATCGAGACAAGTCCGTTTTTCATGGCGTCGAGGGTTGCTTGTGGCAACCACTCGCCGGTGGCGTTGAACGCCTTTTCGCCAGCAAGCACTTCAGACCATACGATGCTCTTTTCGCCACCGTAGGCTTTCTCAACGGCTGCATTGACGACGCTGATCATGACCGGCGTGATGTCAACACCAATGCCATCGCCTTCGATGTAGTGAATAATGGGGTCGTTTGGAACGCTGAGTGCGCCGTTTTCCATGATTACTGGTGTACCTGACATGTCTCTCGGATTTGGCCACAAGCATCTCCTTCAAGAATCAACCGCCCTTGGCCTGTCCATGAAGGGGCGCGTGGAGTGGACGGGCGAGAACACCATGGATGGAATTAATTCCGCCGGTCAACGGATTTCAATGGACTGGGAAACGGGCCCCAGCCCCATGCAACTGATGTTGCAAATGGTGGGCGCTTGCTCGTTGGTTGACGTGGTGGGCGGCCTCAAAGACCGCCCTTTCAAGGCGGCATGGGTGGAAATGGATTCAACCCGTGCGGAAACGGCGCCACGGAAGTTTACCACCATGACCTTCGAGTACCACGTTGAAGGCGATGTCCCGAAAAAATTGGTCGAGCGAGTGGTGGCCAAGAGCCACGAGAAATATTGCAGTGTGTCCAATTCGTTGGACCCCAACATCACCATCGATTGGCGAGTTGTGTTGCATCCACCTTCACAGGCTTGACGGGCGTCCCTGGTGAGAGAGCGCTTCAGTCAGTGCTTTGCAAAGCGAGTCATAGACCGGTTTCCAGCGAGCATGGAGCCCTTGGGGAGCAGCCATGGGTTGCCACGTGTCTTCCACCGCTAACACCGTGGCGAAGGGTTTGATGGGGCTGCCACCCATGTCAACGATGAGGGAGAGGTGGTAAGCATCGCGGTCACGCTCAATTCTGAGGCTATCGATGTCAATACGTCCGCCAGACAGCGAGGCACTCAAGCGTTCGTGGTCCAAGAGGTCACGGGCCAAGGTGGCGAGAAGCGATTCGACGGCTTCATTTGACATTGAAGCGTTGGGTTCGATGAAGGTTCCAGCAGGAATTTCTTCTTCCTCGTCATCGTCCATGAAGGCTGCGAGCGGGTCGTACAGGTTGTGGGCGACGGGGGCTTCGTCGGTGTTTTCAATGGGGGTATTGAGTCCCAAAGCCGCATAGATGTCGATCTCTTCGTCATCAACTTCTGGTAGTTCAAAATCGCCCATCATGATACATCTTCCTGTTCTCTTCATACTTAATGGATGGTTTCTGGTGAACCTACTTGCATCATTCTAAATCCGTTTATCAATATCNGCACAAACCCTCTTTNACCAATGACAAGCCCTTTTAATAAATAAAAANGACAAATCGNAANCCAGCCAACCTTTCCTAAAAAGTAACCCTCATACCACAGCACTTCGTGGCGGCTCCATGGCTCCACGTCGTTGCATGGCTGCGGCGGTTATGCTCCTCGCGATGATGGCGAGCACGTGGGCGGTTGCTTCCCCCAACGGGCTTGGTGCTGAGGCGAACGAAGGTTGCCTCTGCCACACCCCCGACATCTCCACTTNTATCGAGGTTGCAGGCTTGCCGGAGTCCTTTGCTTCCAATCAAACATACAACCTTACCCTGACTGTTNCCAGCAGCATCGAACCAGTAGAAAATCGCTCTCAGGGGGGTTTCCGCCTCTTGGTTGATGAAGGGGTGATTGTACTGAACAACGATTCAGGGGTCCAAGAACTGGAATCGGGGTACACCCACACCAACCAAGGTTCNATGCTCCGCTCATGGAACTTCGTTTGGCAAGCACCTATTGAGAACGATACTGCGGCGACTTTTACCGTCCATGGTAATGCTGTCAATGGCAACAATGCTGCCACAGGGGATGCGTGGGACACGGTTGAGATCGTGGTTCCTGGCGAGGCCTACGAGGGCGATTTGACAGCTGAGGAGGGCATCGATGGTGTGAGCCAGACCGACCGGCTCATCCTTGTCGTTGGACTGGTTGTGCTCGTGGGCCTGTTGTGGTCCGTTGGACGGCCGTGATCAGTTGACGAACTCGATTTGTCGATTTCGCAGCGCCCGCAGTTGACGGTTTTCAGTCGACCCGTGAATTTGATCACTCTTCACGCCGGTTAAGACCAGCATGACTCGCAACTCATCACCGAGTTCTTCTTTGACCGCTGCACCCCAGATGATTTTGGCATTTGGTGAGATTTGTTCCTTGATGAGTTGTGAACAGCGTTCTGCTTCTCCGAGCGTCAAACTTGCCCCACCTACGACGTTGATGAGGGCGCCTCGGGCATCGCTCATGTCCAAGTCAAGAAGTGGAGAATGCAGGGCTTCCATGGTGGCAGCATCAGCCCGACCAGGGCCTCTGGCGCTACCAAGGCCGATCATAGCCACGCCAGCGCCGGATTGGACGATGGATTTGAGATCCTCAAAGTCAAGGTTGACCATACCGTCGGTAGTCAGCAGTTCAGTGACACCCGTGATGGAGCGAACCAACAACTCATCGCCAACACGGAAAGCACTGGCAATAGGTAGGTCCTTCACGCCTTCAATTTCCAAGAGGCGTTCATTGGGGATGACGAGGATGGTGTCGCAATGTTCTCGCAATCGCTCCAGCCCCCATTCAGCGTTTTGCTTTCGAAGGGAACCTTCGGACTTGAACGGATAGGTGACCACTGCGATCGTCATCGCACCTTGGGCCTTAGCGAGGCGGGCGATGTGGCCTGCTGCTCCGGTTCCCGATCCACCACCCATTCCAGCGGTTATGATGGCGAGTTGCGTATCGTTGGTAATGCGTCGCAGCATGCGTTCAGACTCAAGTGCGGCTGCTTCACCTTTGGTCGGGTCGCCTCCAGCACCACGTCCNCGAGCGGTTCGACCGATGAGCACCTTTTCTTGAATCGGTGATTGGAGCAGTGCTTGAGCATCCGTGTTGATTGAATAACCCGTTACATAAGACGACTCGAACAACTTTTCATCAAACAAGCGATTGATAGCGTTGCATCCAGCGCCACCTACGCCGTAGACTCGAATTCTNGGTTGGAGTGACTCGAGCAAGGCTCGCAATTCTTCTTCTGAACCCTGTCCGGGAGCATCTTCGATCTGGACCACACGTTGTTCATCCTCGGAGAGTTCCAGTACCCGTTCAATCAAATGGCGCATGNGCAGATTTNCCATGAAGACATTTTGAATGTGCCGCCCTTCAAGGGGCAGCATCCAAGGGTTTGGGACCCTCACCAGCGAAGCCGAATCAATCACGAAGTCCTTCTTCGGTGACCTGGTAGACGCATTCGCCGTCTGGGAGGTTTGGAGAGTCAACCAGCCGAGCNATACGTCGTCCGCCCTTCGCCTTTCGAAGGTAAAGTCGGAAGGTGCTGGCGTGCGCAAGGATGTGACCGCCAATTGGCTTGGTTGGGTCGCCCCACATAGCGTCAGGTTTGGAGTGCACTTGGTTGGTGACCAAGACCAACGCATTGTTCACGTCAGCCAACTTCTTCAAATCCTTGAGATGGCTGTTCAACTTCTGTTGTCGACGAGCGAGCATTCCACGACCGATGAATTCAGCTCGGAAGTGGCTGGTCAACGAGTCAACGATGATCATCTTGACGTTCAGGCCCTTGCTCATGCGCTTGATCTCATCAGCCAAGAGCATTTGGTGAGCGGAGTTGTAGGCGCGGGCAACGTGGATNCGAGACAACACNTACTCGGGGTCGAGTCCGTGGCCGCGAGCCATTTGCGTGATGCGCTCTGGGCGGAAAGTGTCTTCGGTATCGATGTAAAACACATCGCCGTCAAAGCCACCTTGTTCAACCGGTGTGGTGCAGTTCACAGCCAATTGGTGACCGATCTGCGTCTTCCCGCTTCCGAATTCACCGTAGACTTCCACGAGCGCTTGGGTTTCGAAGCCACCACCCAGCAAATCGTCAATGGATTGAACCCTTGAGGACAACTTTTGGACTTCTCGTCGGCGCTCGAGCAGTGCATCGCCTGAAACGAATCCACCGATGTTGGCCATCTTCTTGGCTGCGGCGATGATCTTGGCCGAGACCGCCTCGCCCAATTCAGCTTCTTCCGCAAGGTCGGCCGGCGACATGACAGCGAGGCCCAACAGTTCGTCAAAACCGGCTTCACGCAATTTTTCAGCGGTTGCGGGCCCGACACCAGGTAGGTCCTCGATGGTCACTTTGACCTCTTCTTCTTCGGTCATTGAAGCAACCTCTTCCTCCACCGGTGCTTCATTCTTTTCAATTTCAATGCTCGCTTTTTTCTTCGACTTTGTTGGCATCTTTCATCCCTTCAACCCGATATGGGTGTGCCTCAGTATATGAAGAAACGAAGGACGGTGAAGAAGATATCATCAACGATAATTCATCGTTTATTGGTTAGGACTTCTCCGCAGTGGCCTTTTTGGTTCACTTTGCGTTTTAATTTTATCAAACTGAAAGTGAATCNTCTTCCCGCTCTGTCGCCTCCGAGGCTAGCGGGTTGGGTTCCGATTCAGTGGCTTCGTAGCTGATGAGCACCACATGGTGCAGGTTGAGGGAATCGTTGCCCGAGTCAATGGTGACGTTGAGGGCCCAATCGCCTTCGTCGATGTTGAACTGGTCGTGCGTCCACGATGCTTCTTGACCTTCCCCTATCTGTTCGGTGTGGAAGGCTTGTTCCTCTCCCTGGGGGTTGTCGAGGTGCCATGTTACGGTGACCGGCGTTCCTCCGATGAGCCCTGATGGATTGTCAATGGTGGAATCGATAACGATGCGTTCAGGCCCGGGGCACGTGCAATCNGGAGCGGTGGNNANNACCATNGAATCNGGNTCGTCGGTGTTNGNTTGNGTCCAATCAATTTCTTTGTCAATTCGTACCGTGAGGCTCATGGACGCCTCATTGTCGCTTTCATCAACGGCTGAGAGAACGACCGTAAACAACCCATGCGTCTCGTAGGTGTACCTGAGCTCTGCCTGCTCGTTGGCGTTCACCGTCACTGTGTTTGAACCGTCCTCATCGTCTCCTGGATCAAGGGTGAACGTCTTCATGTTCCCCGCATTTGAGGNAACTCGGGCAAAATCAAATGACAATTCCACTCCAGTTTGAGAAAGAGATGCTCCATTTTGGACACGCTCCGTGATGGTTCCTGATGTAGCATCGTAGTGAACGTTCATGGAAATGGGGTTCTTTTCACTCCCTGAATCGGTTCCTCCAAGGCATCCAGCAAGCGAACCACATACCAAGACGGCGAGCACGGTCATCACCTTGACGTGAGAGGCTCGCATGNATAGGGTAGGGCCCTCCACCTCATCAACCCACCCATTTTCATGATGGGCCGGAGACGGTGGTTTGAAAACGGTGAACCGTGGCGCAAGGGCTAGCGAGGTGGGGTAGTCTGGATATCCCGTCGGGCTCATAACCCGGAGATCGATGGTTCAAATCCATCCCTCGCTACCATCATCCGTATTGGTAGTAGTCGTGCTTTGGCTGCAAACTGTCGAGGGCCGATTGTAACCGTGCATTGGCTGCTTGTTCTCCAGCGATGATCGCCGAACGTTGCCCTTCTAACCGTGTTTGTTCGGCTTGACAGCGACCGCTATGGCTTGGCGTGGCCATCGCCGCAGCGTTCAACGTCGCCAAGACGGTGTCCAGTAAGACGGCAGGGGAGCCCTGAGGCTCCAGCTGATATTGTCCGTTGGTTTGAATGACGTCGCCTGCGGCGAGAATGGCATTGAGAAAGCGTTCAACGTGGACTTTGTTGGGCACCGTGTCCACGGCGGTTTGGGCTGCAGCGAGGTGGCCGGGTGACAATTTTTCGCACTTGGCAAAGGATTTGGAAGCCGCTCGCTGTTTTCCAGCAGCCGCATACAAACGTCCTGCCCTCAGATGGTCCTCGTGCTCGGGTTGCATGGAACTCAGCATTTGAGGGGCGTGCTTTTGGAGAATTTTGACCAAGGCNTTTCGCTCGCTGTGCATGCGNTTGATGCTGGCCATGCTNTGTTCGGCTTTGTTTCGAAGGAGGTAAACATCGCACATCAATCGCAGCCCTTTGAGGAGGAAGATTTGCTGNTGCGGCTCACGCTTTTTCTTCGCCAACATCATGTCGCAAAATTGCGTGGCCATGACTTCAGAAAGCTCCAACCGTCCTTCGGCCATGTAGCGTTCAATCTGCTGCAAGGTTTGTGAGGGGTCCTGCATCCCGAACATGGTAACAGTTCTCCTGAACACCATCGAGGCTATGATGCCTTTGATGTCCAGATTCAAGATGGACCTTCTCCGTTTATTGACCAGCGGTCCCACGGAAGCAACATGGAGAAACGATGTGTCCTCGCCGTCTCAGGGACGCCTGGTGTCGGTAAAACCACAGCCTGTGAGGCTCTCATGGGTCTGGGTTGGGAGGTTCTCTCACTGGCGGATNTGGCCTCCGAGCATGGTTGTTTGGAGGAGGTTGATTCCAACGACGGTGCAGCTCCCATCGACATTCATCGCCTCGCCGAGGCATGGGAGGCGCCGAAGAACGGGCGGTATTTGGTGGACGGGCACCTGGCTCATCTTCTCGATGTCGACGGCGTTGTGCTCTTGCGTTGCCGACCATCAGCCTTGCAAGAACGCCTCCTTCAGCGCCAGTACAGCGAAGCCAAAATTCGGGCCAACGTCGAGTGGGAGATGACCAGCGGCCACTGGGCAGAACTTTTGGAATTTGAAATCGACGTGCCTGTTGCCGAATTCGATACCGCTTCCATCACCCCCGAGGCATTGGCCAAGGCCGTTGATGCATGGTCCAACGACGGTCTTCCATCGGCCGATCTGAATCAACAGGCTTTCGAAGCCATTGACTGGCTCGGGGAATCGCTGAATTGAGCGCCTCACCTCCACAAACCATAACACCCTCTCGGAGGTGGTTGAGGCATGGCCCTTGAGAAAATGCGACGAAGGTGGGAAGCGTGGCTTCAACCGGTGCTGAACGCCTTCTCCAACTTCTCGCCCGCCACGGTTACCTGGATGGCTCTGCCCTTTGGTGTCGCTGGCGGTCTTCTGGCAACGTACGCTCCCGATGAATCAGCAGGTGGGTGGTGGCTTTTGGCCGGCGCGCTGAGCATTGGTTTGGCGATGATCTTCGACGGTCTCGACGGCTCCTTGGCCCGTGCCAAAGGAGAAGTCACTCGGTGGGGCGACTACCTTGATCACACCATTGATCGCGTGCTGGACGGAGTTTGGGTGGTCTGCATCAGCGCATCGGTGTTTGTTGGNGACATGACCCTTGGTTTTGCAGCAGCCTTCCTGACCTTGATGGGCTCCTACATGGGCACACAGGCGCAAGCCGTGGCAGGTTCCAGAAATTACCGAGGGTTTTCCCGCGCCGATCGGACGGTGCTGACCCTTCTATCGCTGGTCATCATGGGCATCATGCTGCTGGCCGGATGGTCCATTGACGCCACCTATCCTGGCTGGTTTGACCACATACCGGTGAATCCTCTCAGCCTCATCGTGTTCATTTCGGCCCTCGGGGGCATCTGGACGTTTAGCGTTCGGTTCATGCAGGCCAAAGGGGAGATTCAACGACTTGATGCCGAAGACCCNCTNCCTCAACCCGAGCCAAAAAACGCTGATCGCTCGTGAGATGGCTGGCGAGCCCATTTCGGTTCATTGATAGCCTGTTTTGGCCTTCTTGAAGCGACATAGTCATAACGGACGAAGGGCACATATAGACTGATGGGTAGCCCAAAGGCTGAACAAAACGGTGGTCTGCGCGCCGTTATTCTTACCGCAGTCATGCTTCTTGCCTTGGCTCCAATGAGCCCTGCGTCCGCTAACAGCGAAGGCGATCCGGCGAATTTGCAAGCACAGAACATTTCGGCGGTGTTTGATNACACGACAGAGACAACGCTTCTGACTTGGCAAAACATTGCTACGGGCGGCTCNGAGTTGAACGGTTTGTTCAGTGCGACCTACATGCTCTACCGGCACACGGCTCCCATCACTGCCACCAACCTCGGTTCCATTGACCACTTTGCAGAGGTGGATGCTTGCGATACAGGTGTCGCTGGCGGCAACCCATTCAACTGTCAAGGCGGCACGCATCCTGGCCACACCGTGACCTTCCCCGTTGAACCAGGCACCAATGGTTCGTATTACTACGCCATCACGACGATGTTGTCCAACGGTACNGAGGCGGCTGAATTGCTNTTCAACGGTTCGCAAATCTATGACCCTGTGCTCGAAATCACCCGCAGCGTCTACACTCCNTTCATCATCTCCGTTGAGTTTGACGCTGCTGAAAGTCAAACCAACCTCAACTGGCTGAACTACAACTCGATCAACAACATTCTGCCGAGTACTGGCCCCGACGCCCTCCAAATTCACGTTTGGCGAACCGATTACCAAATCACCCGAGAACTCGGTTCCTACCTTATCGCCGAGGAAACTCCCATCGCCGTGCTGAATGCAACCGATAGCACCTACACCGTTGACGTTCCACCCAACACGCAACGCAGCAGCTATTACTCCATCACGTACCTCCTCCCGAATTACACCGAATCAGGTGACGATTACGAGGACATCCGTTTCGTTGGCCAAAACACGATGAGTGAACCCGTCGTGGAAGACAACCGCCCACCGAGCCAACCGATTTTGCTTTCAGCCGAGTTCTTGCCCAACGCCGACGGCACGGGCACGACCACCATCACCTGGGGCGATGTCGCTGGAGAAACGGGTGAAACCTACCGAGTCTACCGCTCGGACCAGTCGTTCTCAACCATCCTCCGCAGCGACGTTTCTTTGCTGGTTGAAGGCATTCTCGAAGGCATCAACTCCTATGAAGTCCAAGTGGCTCAGGGTTTCCTTGGCTTCTCGTACTATTGCGTCGTCACCGTTGACGCTACGGGCGTCATCAACACCGACACCACCGGTGATGCTTGCACGAACGGCATCGAAGAGAATGCCTTCTATGGCTGGGTGGCTGAACCAACGAACGTCAACGCCGAGTTCATTGGTGACCGAACGACCCGAGTCACGTGGAGCGATCAACTTGGAATTGAAGGAGAGATCTACCACATTTGGCACACGACCTACCGCGTATCCGGTGCTCAATTCGTTGAAAATCAAACCATGATGTACCTCGGAACGGTTGGCGATGGTATCGGATCCTTCGATGTTGAAGTCCCTGATGACGAATACCGAACCAACTCGTTCTACTTCGTAACCTCCGAGGCNCTCTACGGCAANATCAACGGCACCTACCACTACACCGGCTTGGTCCAGAATTTCTTCCAAGTGCCTTTCGAAGACACACGGGCACCCAACCCACCGCGAATCAAGAACGCTTTCTCGGTCGGTTCAATGAATCTCGTTAGCCTGGAGTGGTTTAACGAAGACGAAAACAACGAATCATACTCGATTTGGCGCCATTATGGAGAACCGTTTGGCGAGGACGAGAACGACGTTTCCACCATTGAAAGCGACGGCTGGGAACCTGTGCTTGGCGATATTGATGCTACGTTCACCACGAGCGACACCCTCACCCGAGAGTTCACCATTCCTCCCAGCGTTGACCGAAACGTTTGGTATGCGGTCACCATCACCGATGAATTCGGAAATTTCAACGGTGAAATCTTTGCCGGATTTGGTGGAAACGCCTTCAAGGTGGCCGAAGACACGTTGCTTCCCGAAGGAGAATTGACCGTCTTTGACGACGAGGGCCTTGTGTACGATAGCACCACGTTGGTCGCTGGGCAATACACGCTGCGGGTTCAGGTCAACGAAGACCTTGGGACCACGCCATCGATTCGCATAACCACCGCGGATGGCGGTGTCTTAACCGGCGAGGATGAACCCCTCTCTTTGCTCAACGACAACCGGAACAACCCAAACTTGGGGCCGCTTTACACCTATGACTTCAGCATCTCTTCCAACTCGAACGCTGGAGACATGATCATCTACGTCGTGATGGAAGACGAATCCAACAACCAAGTGAATCAAAGCTGGGAGCACCTTTCCATCGATGCTCAATTGCCCTCCATTGACATCTTCTCTCCAACACCCTCGAACGATGGCTCAAAGTACCTGTACGGGAACAAAATCAATGTCTTGGTCGGTGTCGAAGACGACGTGGTTATCACGTCGTTCCAATACCGTTTCACGTACCACTTCGGCGGCACCACGGGCGTTTCTCTTTCCACACCATGGTCGGACTTGACCGGCATCACGGCCCTCGATGAAAACAACCGTTCGTTGACCGCCGACATGGAAATCTCTGCTGGAAACTTTGAGACCGGGATTCACCGATTGAGCGTTCGTGCAACGGACGCTGCCGGCAACGAAGTGTCACGGAACGTTGAGTTCATTGTTGACTATTGCCGAAACCGACTGGATGGAACAACGGTGTGTTCCTATGAAGAAGCGCTCAAACCTCCCGTTGAACCAGAGGTTGTCACGCCTTCCTTCAGCGACCCACCTTACGTTGTGGTGTGGGTGATCGCTGTGGTGAACCTACTTGCCATCATCGTCTCGTTGATGATCATTCAAACTGGCATGTCAGGCCCCAAGAAGAAGAAGCGAGGGGACGATGACGAAGAAGATGAATCATGGATGGCTGAATTCATCGGCACCAGTCAAGACCTTGACATGGATGCTGTTACGGGCACCGGAAGTCCTGCTCCAACCGAGGAGAAAAAGGAAGAAGAGACCAAGACAGCCGCCGCCGATGATGATGACGATCCCTTTGCCATCAACATCGTTCAGCGCAAGGAGCGCCGCCGCAAGAAGAAGGTTGTACCCGAAATCGACGACGACGATGATGACGACGACGACGATGACGACGAGGATGACGACGACGATGACGATGACGACGATGAGCCCAAAAAGCGCCCTGCTCGCAAGGTCGGCCGTCGAGCAGCTCCTCGCAAGGCTCCGACCAAGCGTCGAGCCGTGAAGCGAAAGTCTGACGACGATGATTGATGCCAAGGCATCAAGCGCCCAGTGAGATGAGGTGAATCGTTCGTGCGAAAACAAGAGAAAATCGGCTATGGGCTCGTCGGGTTCGCCATGCTCTTGGTTGTTCTTGGCTCCATCGGGTTCACCACCACCGGTGAAGTGGGCGATATCCCCACGCCCAACGTCCCCGAACGGACGTTCTTTGCTGACGACCCGCTCCCGGAGAATGGCTTAACCACGTTCATTTCAGCCACGGTGACACTGACCTGGGACCGCGATGACATCTACGTCGTTATTGCCGAGGAAGACGAGAAAAAGCGATGTGAATCACTCCCCCCTGGCCTCTTCAGTCAAGGTTCGGGTACGGCATGTACGCCCTACGATACCGATGTAGTGGTGGCTGGAACCGATGGTGATGAAGGGTTGACCTGGGACGTCGAATCCGGTGTATATTATGCTGGAATCGGTACCGTTGAGGATGGTCTTCCCAGTGGAGTTGAGGTTGATATCTCGTATTCAGTCCACCTGCAGGCTGGCTTTGTGAGCTACTTTTTGTTCGCCTTGTTGGGTGCCGGTGGTTTTGCTTACTCTCGTGTTGAGTGATCATTCCACTCCTTCGTAATAGGTGGATACCGCCTCATCAATTTCTTCCAAGATGGCGTTCTCATCAAGGGTCAGAGTTTCCCCGTCTCTCCGGAGGGCTTGTCCGCCAACCCAGAGGTCCATGCACTCGGCTCCGTTGAAAAGAAGGTTGGCGAGATGCCGATTGTTTGAACGCCCTTGCGGTCGCATGCGCACATCGTCAAGGTTCCACACGGCCCAGTCCTGACTGCCCTTGGTGGCCAAATCCATGGCTTCAACGGCGGGGAGCAACGTTGGGTCCCAATGGTCGTGGCGTTGAACCAACGATGCGAGGCGTGCTTCAGCTTGCATGTTGAGGCCGTTTCCTGAAGAGGCCGCTCCATCCGTTCCAAGCCGGACGTCAACGCCGGCTTCCATGTACGCTGGAAGCGAAAGTGTACCGCCACAAGCGAGTTTCATGTTCGAAGAGGGGCAATGAACGGCGGTTGCCTCATGCTTCTTCAGCATACGAATTTCGTTTTTCTTGACCCATGAGGCGTGAGCACAGATGGTTCCAGGTTGGAAGAAATCGATGCTGTCAAGGTACTCCACNGGGTAAAGCCCAGTCTTTGCATGGCAGTCAGCGATTTCTTTCCGGGTTTCACTGACATGAATGTGCAGTCGCCCTTCTCGCTTTTCAGCCAATTCAGAGGCCTGTTGGAGCGTTTCTTCCGAACACAAGTAGACCGAGTGGGTGGCGATGGCGTATTGGACCAGGTCGGCCTCGTTGTTGGTGGCCAACAGGCCATCGAGTTCCTCCAGTGCGGAGGCCGCATCAGGATGGCTCGGAAGGGCGGCGTCGCTGACGGGTCCACCGATGAGTCCACGGAGGCCAGCGCCCGTCAACACTTGGCCAGTGACATGGGGGAAAAAGTACATGTCAGCGGCAAAGGAACACCCGGTGCGAATCATTTCAGCCGCAGCGCATCGGCTCCCCATTCGCACATACTCTGGGGTGATGCGTGCTTCGGTCGGGAAGATGGCTTCGTTAAGCCAACGGTGAAGAGGAAAACCATCGCTGAAATCACGGGCGTTGAGTTGCATGGCCAAGTGCGTGTGCCAGTTTTGGAAACTGCGCGTGATGAGACGCTTGGAACCGTCGAGATCCTCGAGAACATCCTCATCGCCGGTCGAGGCAGACCACGCTCCGTCGGCATGGAGCAAGACATCGCCCACCGTTCGTTGCCCGCCACGGTCGTACAGGACCGTGTTGCGGTAGCGGACAGGCGGGGTGTCGCTCATGGTTGGTCCTGCTCGCCATGATTCATGAATGCTGATGGTTGCACCGAGGGTCTTATGTTTGATTGGGACAGCGGGGGATTGCCGCCACTGTGGCTTAGTTGGTAGAGCATCTGATTCGTAATCAGAAGGTCGGGAGTTCGAGTCTCCCCAGTGGCTCCTCAAGCGTTCTTCTCGGGATGACTGATGTCAATACCAAAGGCAACCGCACTCTGCTCAAGGCTGACCACGCCAGGAAGTGGCCGGCCTGCAATGTAGTCGAGGCAAGCGCCTCCGCCGGTNGAAACATGGCCCATTTTGTCAGCAAGGCCCCGCTGTGCGACGAGGGTAGCGGTGTGCCCACCACCCATCACGGCGTAGCCTTCGGATTCAGCACAAGCATTGAGCATCTCGACGGTTCCTAGGGCAAAATCTGGATTTTCAAAGACACCGGAGGGTCCGTTGAGAATGATGGTGCCAGCACTTCGAATGGCCGCAGAGAGATGGAACACGGAGTTGATGCCAATGTCCCAGAACGGGGCCTCAATGGGGAAATCCTTCAGCGGTATGTCGACACGATTCCCTTCAATGTTGGCTGCTAAGTCAACAGGAAGGTGGATTTTGTCGCCATGATCTTGGATGAGGGTTTTGGCAAGTTTGATGGTGGAGGCCCAATTTTTGTCAAGTTCTTTCTTGAGAAAGGCGCGGTTCGGCTCGCCGATGTCGTATCCAGCCAAATCCAGGAGAAGGTTGGCTACGCCTCCAGTGGGCCAGAGGGCATCGGCGATGCCATTACGAAGCATGTTGTCAGCGACTTGAATCGAATCATCGACCTTCACGCCCCCAAGGACCGCCAAGCACGGGCGCTCGGGGGTTTCCAAAGCATGGTCGAGTTTACGAATTTCATTGCCCATCAATTCCCCGGCCACGCAGGGCAGCAAGCCTGTGAATCCGACGATGGAGGGGGTGGAACGGTGGGCGCAAGCAAAAGCATCGTTGACAAAGAGGTCAGCGACGCTGGCCAGACGTTGCACGAGTTGGGTCTCACCCATCGCTTTCAAATCGTCTTTGACCGAAGTTTCTTGTTCGTCCATGCGGACGTTGTTGAGCATGAGAAGTTGACCGGCCTCAAGGTCTTCAATCGCTTTCATGGCCTTGGGACCGTGGATGTCGTCGACCCACTTCACTTGGCGGCCAAGCAAGCGACCCAACTCACGGGCATGGCCCAGCGTGCTGGTGAAATCGTTCTTTCCGGGTCGGGATTGATGAGCGAGGATGATGACTTTCGCCTTGACCAGTTTTTGGAGGGTGGGGAGGATGGCCCGAATTCGTGTGTCGTCAAGGAAGGCCTTGGTGGCTGGGTCCAACGGGCTGTTAATGTCCACCCTCAGCAGCACGGTTTTGCCGTCGACGTTGACGTCGTCCAGCGTGAGGACCTTGGCCATTGGTTGAATCCAAGCGCCTCCGGTTTTTCATCCCTCTCCTTGAGGCTAGGGCGCAACCGGTGTTGGACTGAGGGTCGCAAGACGCGCGTCCTCGACATCGTTCAAGCGCGAAAACTGATAAGGCCCGCGACGCCCTTGTCGGTCATGGTCGATGAAGCGCCCAAAGACAGTGCTCCATTGGAGGGAGCTCGTCGTCGCGCCTCAACCGCCACATCCTCCTTCGGTGTCTCGCGACGTGAAGGCCACGATGCGAGCACCTACTACACCAGTCGCCTCAATGAAGGATTGGTCAGTTCCCGACCCGTAGGGCCGGCCAACAGTTTTCCAGAGGAGCACGCCGATACGGTGCTGTGCGGAGATTCTCGAACCCTTCCGCTTCCCGATAATTGCGTGCATCTTGTGGTCACGTCCCCNCCNTACAACGCCTCCAAAGACTACGATGANGACCTCTCGCTCAAAGAATACCTCACGATGCTTCACGAGGTGTTCGCTGAGTGCTACCGTGTGCTCACGCCCGGTGGACGAATGGTGGTCAATGTGGCTAACCTCGGGCGTAAACCGTACATTCCGCTCTCCTCCCACATCAACATCATCATGACTGAAATTGGTTTCTTGATGCGCGGCGAAATCATTTGGGACAAATCGGCCAGTGCCGGTTCCTCATGTGCTTGGGGTTCCTTCCAATCCGCTTCCAATCCATGCTTGCGTGATGTGCACGAATACCTCCTCGTGTTTTCAAAGGGCGATTACAAACTCCCGAGAACCAAGACAGAGCGGGCCGAAGGTCGCTTGGACACCATTCCACGGGACGATTTCATCCAGCACACGAAATCCATCTGGTCTTTTGCCACCGAACGGGCCTCTCGCGTGAACCACCCCGCTCCGTTCCCAGTGGAATTGCCCAAGCGATGCATCGAGATGTATTCCTTTACCGGCGATGTCATCCTCGATCCGTTCAACGGTTCGGGAACCACGTGTGTCGCAGCGAAAATGCACGGCCGACGCTACTTGGGCGTTGACCTGTCTGCTGANTANTGCNNCATCGCNGANGANCGNCTNGCNTCAACNCCGNNNNTGAACGTCATCGACGGTTTGGTTTAGGGATCAGTCGTTGTTTAATCCGCCCCAAAAAGCACCCTCNGGCTGCTCTTTTTCATCTTCGTTTGCCGATTCTACGTCTTGCTCTTCGGCCGTTGATTCTTCATCCTCGACTTCAGTTGCCGGTTCAGCACCATGGTCTTCAGCGTCCAGTGCTGTAGCAGGGCTCTCAGAGGGCCCTTCGTAAGGTGTGGGCATGACGAAGGAATCGTTCAACTCGAAATGATGGGCAGAATCCATCGTCTGCGATGACATGCGGCCAAGAATGAGTGGAACGATGAAACTGAGACAGCAGAAGCAACTTCCTATGTCGGCTAGCCCNTTGCCCAATGCATAGTTCTCCAAGTACTCGTCTACGTCTCCGGTGACTGCTACAATGGAGACATCATCGGATGCACTGAAGCCATAGCGTCCTTGGGTGAGGTTGTTCAGTCGATACTGATAGCTCTCCGAGGACGACCAGCGTTCACAATCCGTTTTTTCGACCGGAATGAAGTCGTAGTTTCCGTCTTGGAGGTCAACGCTGAAGGCGAAGTTTTCGCAATTCCCATCAACCTCGTCCGTGACCACGATGATGGATGCATCAACGTTTGAGGCATCGATGACGAATTGACCGCTCGTGCCGTAGGCGATTTCATCAGCACCTTGCTCGGTGAACATGGCTCCGGTGGCGATCAGCACCAGGCCAAGAACAACGAGCGTGCCGAAGACGGGCTTGTACCAAGGTTTCTCTGCCATGGCTACCAATACCTCCCCTTCAGTATCTACTTTGGCGTTGCGTTCGCCTTTCCGATGTTTTGCCAAAAGCAAGCACCTCATCGGTTGTTTGTTGCGATTGGGTTTTGAACGGGTGGCGTTCACCTTGCACCATGACCTCGTGGTCCACCTCGGATATCGTCGGGCCGGACGGCGAGGATTGGCGTGTCCCGGTTTCAGAACTTGAAGCCCGCCAAGCCCGTTTGGCCGACATGCTGGCTGAAGCACAGGTGCCGGGGGCGTTGATACAACACCCGGTTGACCTCTACTATTACGGAGGAGGTCGTCAAGACGGTTCACTGTTCATTCCTGCAAAGGGAGCAGGTGGAAGCGTTGAGGCTGGAGGCGACGGGCCCGTGGCCTTCGTTCGTCGTTCGTTCAAACGGGCCGTTTGGGAAGCGGGTGGCGATGACGCCCCGCATCTGGTTGAGGCTTTCCCGCGTCTTTCCACCTTTGCTGAAACCCTTCGAAGCATGGGTGTCAACGGAGCGCCTGCTCTCCAATTCGGTGAAGCACCGGGAAGTTTCACGGCACGTTTTGCTTCGGCGCTTTCTTCATTGGGTGAGTGCAGCGATGCGACCAGCATCATCCACCGCCAACGGGAAGTCAAATCCGACTGGGAAATTGAACAGATGGACATTGGAGCATCGGTCCAAATACGCATGTTCGAAGCCGTTCAAGCCGTTGGTGGTGAAGGAATGAGCGAACTGGACATGGTCGCCGCTGCTGAAGCTGTCAGCCGCAGCGAAGGGTTCGGCGGAAACGTCCAGATGCGTCGGTACCCGCTGCAATGCGACCGGGGCGTCATCGTGGCTGGACGAGCCGGTGGCATTCCTTCGTTCTTTGATTCTGCCGTTGGTGGTACAGGTCCTCATCCACTGAGCGGCATGGGCTCGGGCTTCACCCGCGTCAAAAAAGGCGACCCCGTTCTTGTCGATTTGGTTCACGCTCACCGTGGCTACATGGTCGACGCCACGCGGATGTTTGTTTCAGGCCAACTTGATGAAGTGTGGCAGCAACGACTTGATGATATGATCGTGGTCAAGGAAGAAGTGGTGGATGTGCTTGACCAGGGACTTCCCTGCAGTCAAGCATGGGAACAAGGGCATGCTCTTGCGGTCGAATTGGGCTACAGCGACCATTTGATGGGGGCCAAACCCGACCAAAGCCGCTTTTTGGGGCATTCCATTGGTTTGCAACTGGATGAATCACCGGTCGTCGCCGCTGGCTTTGACCGTCCTCTGCCCGTGGGTGGCACGATGGCCATTGAGCCAAAGGTGGTCTACGCAGAAGGCAGCGTGGGCAGTGAAGATACATGGATTCGCGACGAAGAAGGGATGCGCCCCATCACCGCTGATGGCGCCCTTCCTTGGCTGATGGAGTGGGAATCATGAAACAAGAACAGGATGAAGACGAAACCTCTGACAAGACCGAAGGATGGGATGAAGAGGATGTTGGCAAGCGCATCGTCAAGCGAGTGACGCCCAATGGAACCTACTTCAACGAACTCATCGTTCACGTGTTTTGTTCCATGTGCGGGTCTTCTTTTATTGGACCATCTCGTGAAGCGGGTGGTTTCCTCGGTGGTCATGAGTGCCTCCACGCTTGGGAATTTGGCCAAGCCATGGGTCGCAGCGATGGCCTGACCGAATGAGCCAAGGAATTGAACCACATCATTCAAGGGCGGCAAGACCACGACCAAAACCATGGTCGCCAAGCCCTACTCCCCCAGCCATATCGCAGCGGTCGCTTCGCATTTCACGACCATGCGCCTCTCGGGCGATGTCAAGAGCCGTTTGGTGACGCTGATGTGTGAGGAACTCGACCGGCTTGTGCCTCGGATGGAGGGCGAGACATTGGAACAGGACCCCGAGCGTAAAACCCTCGATGACCCACGCCGCAGCCGCCTCAATTACAACCGCACCCGTGAATTGATGATCGACCGCATCAAAAACGTCGATTCGGTCGGTTCAGCGGCGGTCCAGGCCGGCATTGACCACCTTGAGTCGCACCTCGGACAGATTCTACGTCAAGCCGCTGAGGCGGCTGAACGCGACCGTGTAGCGACCATCAAGCCCCGCCATTTGGACCGGGCGCTGCTCAACATGAAGCCGGAAGAAGGTGAAGGCGAGGGTGATGAATCGTCGGAAGTGAGCGCTGCTGAAGAGTTTGTAGCAAGCCAAGCCGGCGGGCTCATCACGCCCTCTGCCTTGCTTGCCATGGCCAAGAGCATCGCTCGCATGGGGGTCACCAAGGACGCTCTTGACGAGTTGCTCTACCTTTACGCTGAAGTGCTCGAGGATTTGGAAGAGGACATCCGCAACCATGCCCAACTTGGAAACAATCCCGTTCATTTCATTGAATCAATCAACGCCATGCGAGGCATGATGACGTTGGGGTGGATTCGCTCTCGATTGACCCGTGCAGCCGAGCATGCCCGAGGTCGTGGCAACAAAGTCATCGAACTTCAGGACATCATCGACAGCCAATCCTACGCCCCGGAGTGATGGCATGGACCCGAAGGTCTTGACCGATGTGGACCGTGAGTTGGGCGTTGACCAACCGACCCTTCTCATTCTTGGTCGACCAAGTTGCGATGACTGCCAAGCTTTCTACGCCCGACTCGCAACATGGGAACCTCCCGTGCCGATGGAGGTGTTGACGTTGAACCTCCGAGCTCCAGAAGGTGCTGCATTTCGCAAACGCCATTCATGGGTCGAACACATCGATTCCGTTCCGTTCAACGTGCTCTTCGTGAACGGTGAACCCGTTGACCAGTGGGCCGGTGGCGATGTTGAACGTCTGATGTCCAGTCTCAATGCTTTGGAGGTCTAGCCGTGGTCCTGGCATCGATTCTTGTCTCTGCTTTGCTGGCGGGCTTGGTGGCAACCGCCG
The DNA here is from genome assembly GCA_002704515.1 of Methanobacteriota archaeon. Taxonomy (GTDB): domain Archaea; phylum Thermoplasmatota; class Poseidoniia; order Poseidoniales; family Poseidoniaceae; genus Poseidonia. Next base: position 8,104 of record PAGK01000004.1, on the reverse strand, counting down.
TGACGGTCGCCATTGAGAAATGGGGCGGTTTGGTGGGTGGTTTGCTCGGTACCGTACCCTCGACCATCGTTCCTGCCGGCATAGGTATGTACCTCGCAGGCGGCGAAGATGACCTCGTCATCAGCATGGCGGTGGTGCCCCTTGGCATGTTGCTCAACGCGCTGTTTTTGGGAGCATGGCTGGTGCTTCCCCGTTGGTTCTCCAACGCTTCCCGTCCGCTTCTTTTGACTTCCATTGGGGCCCTTGCCGTTTGGTTTGTTTTAGGCCTGGGCGTGTGGTTTCTCCTCCAAAATACGGTCGTCGGTACTCTCCTTACAGAGAAGGAACTGGCCGCCGTAGGGCTTGCCCTTTTGTTCTTCATTGCGGTGTGGTTCAACCGTCGCCCTCAACCCACGCCGAAAGGATCCAAGGCCGTTTCCAAAACCGTTCTGTTCGCTCGAGGAAGCATGGCGGCTGCCGCTATCGGCGTGTCCGTTTGGATGGCTGGTCTTGGCTTTCCGCTCCTGGCCGGTTTAGCCAGCGTTTTCCCAGCNATTTTCCTGACCAGCATGGTGGCCCTTTGGCTGGCACAAGGACCCACCGTTCCACAAGGAGCAGCGGGGCCGATGATGCTTGGAGGCGCCAGTGTGGCCGTGTACGCGAACATCGCCATGTGGTCGTTGCCGGCCTACGGCGTTGTGGTGGGTTCCGTGGTGGCGTGGGTGGGCTCGGTGCTGGGCTGGTCCATTCCCGCTTTCCTCGTCCTGCGTCGTGTTCACACCAAGGTCAACGGTTGACGGCTCGAGTCCATCGGGGGGCGCCGGGAATGCCCACCACATCGATTTGAACGAAGGTGACGCCTTTGACGTTGAACAGCCGTTTCCGCAGAGCATCAAGGTCGAGCAAACAGCAGGGGCAATGCGGGCGGGCGGGCCTCACCGTCAGGTTGACTTCCCCATCTTCGGCGACATCAACGTGTTGAACGATGTCCAATTCGGGGTAAGGGCGTGTGTCGTGGGGGTCGTTCCACGAAGCCAACACGCGAGCGACACGGCGCTGGAGGGCGACGTGCTTCCGTCCCATGATGAACCCTCAATCCTCGTCCTTGACCAATGCTTCGGCTTCATCGAGGCGTAATTCGGCCAATCGNCCTTCCACTTCACCCAGTTCGTCTTGACAACGCTTGAGAAGAGCTGTNCCCTCCTCAAACATGGCCAAGGTTTCATCCAAGTTTTTTCCGCCTCGTTCAAGTTGGGTAACCAACGCTTCGAGTCGTTGTAAGGCTTCGTCATAGGTCATCGTTTCTTTCGTCATGGTTGTTCCTCCAGGGATTGAATGGTGTGCACGTCGGCGGCCGCTTGGCCGTCAGCGAATTGGAGTTGGATGGTTTGCCCTTCGGTCAGGCTACCAATGTTGGAAATAACGCCGCCTTTGTTGTCTTGGACCATCGAATAGCCACGCTCCAGCACCCGTTTTGGGTGGGCGGCTTGAAGGGTTGCACCGAGACGAGCCAAGCGTTGTTGGTGGCTTGAGAGGCTGGCTTCCATGGTGCGTTGGAGCCGGTTGTTGAGCGCCGTTAACCGCTGCTTAGCGGTGAAGATGCCCTTGCCGGGAGCGTGGCGCAATTGGTTGGCCAACAGGTCCAGACGNTGACGAAGTTCACCGATGCGGCGAACCACGGAGGCGTTGAGGCGTTCGTCCAACTCGTCGTGAAACTGGAGCCAGGCGTTGCGGTCGGGGACCAATCGCTCGATGGCGTTTGATGGGGTTGAGGCCCGGACATCGGCCACGAGGTCCGAGACGAGGTGGTCTTGTTCGTGGCCAACCGCTGAGATGATGGGGACAGTGCTGGCTAAAATGGCTCGAGCTACCGGTTCAAGGTTGAACGCCCAGAGGTCTTCGGGAGACCCACCTCCTCGTCCAACGATGACCACGTCAACGGGAGGAAGGCCGAGGCGCTCAGCCACTTCAGGTTGAGCCAATTGGCGGGTGATGGCCAATCCACGCACGATTTCTTGGGCCGCATGCTCGCCTTGCACCAGGACGCCAATGACGGTGGTTCGCATGTCCGGCCAACGGTTGGCCATCAGGCGTTTCATGTCGGAAAGAGCGGCTGAACCGGTGCCGGTGACGATGGCGACGTGTTTTGGAGGGGACGGCAAGCGACGAGGGGGGAGGTCAAGGGCGCCTTCGGCCTTGAGGTCAGCCACCAGCCGGCGCTTTGTTTCCTCCATGGCCCCAAGCGTCTGGACCGGTTGAATGCGAGCGACGACGATTTGCAGGCGTCCTCGCTTTGGCCACACGTCCACGCTTCCGATGATGANGACTTCGCTGCCGACTTTGATCGCCGGGTCCACGTTCAATCGAGCATTGCGCCAAATGACACAGTCCATCTGGCCGACATCGTCCCGCAGCGTGAAGTAGACGTTGCCGTTGTGCACGCTCCACTGGGAGACTTCTCCAGAGAGCGCTTGATGCTGAAACATCGGGTCGTTCTTGACCGTTTGTTGGACCAGTTGAGCAAACTGGCCGATGGGCAGCGGGCCCGTCGTCGTTTGATGACCCGCTGACATGGCCGTATTGTGGCGTCAAGGGTTCTTGAAGCATCGGGCGAACGAGAACGGCCGTTTGCAATCCGCACGGCCCGTCATGATTTCCTCTTGGTAGAGGGCTCATCGCTGGAGGAGGTTTGGGTTCGCTTGCGCTGCAGGCGTTGGTGCGCTTGACGTGCCTCAACTTCGTGCAGCTTGTGCTGAATTTTCCGCTTGAGGAANATCACGACGATGGCGATGGCGACGATATCAACAAGCAGGATTAGCCACGTGCTCGCCGTCCATTCGTCGAACATACTGGCTCCTCAAATGGGTGGGCGAATATCGATGTCCACATCGCCTCGGGGCTTTCCGATGCAGCCGAGGCGGGCTCCTTCCTCCACCAACCAATCGTCAAGACCGGGTGGGAGTTCTTCGGGAAGCGGGACGTCACCAAGGATGAGGCTGACCATGCAGGTGCCGCAGGTGCCGGAGGTGCAGTTTGTCGGGAGTCGGACGCCACAAGCTTCGGCATGCTCAACGATGGTTTCACCTGGATTGACGGCGCACTGACCCAAAAGATGTGGTCCTCGCAAAAAACGAATCACCGGTGAAGGCGGGGCGGTGACGTTTGGGGTCTCGTCGGCGGTCAGGCTGGCCGGACTTGCGGACATGAGCGGTACCTCATCGAGCCTTTTCTCGAGTCCAGCGGCCCGTTTGCTTGTTGAAGAACAGGCCGGCCTTCTTCATCCACTTGTTGAACTTGGTCGCTCCTGCACCGGTTCGCAGGATGAAGTCTTCACGGTCTTCTTGGGCTTGGATGTAATCCTTGGCCGCAAGGGTCTGGTCAATCCAGTCGTTGATGTCCATCAGACCACCGGCCACGACGCTTTCCTCAACGACACGTGTCATTTCGTCGGCGGTAGCACCGGTCTGCTCGAGGTCCTTGCGGATGAGGTCGGAGACCGAGGAGAAGTCCATGCTGGCTGGCTTTGGAGGCACCGGGTTGCGGGGTGCCTTGTCCGGGTCGATGACGATGCGTTCCTCGTCAAGGATGGTCTCCACTTGGGTGGCCAAGGCTGGAGTAAAACTGGTTTCGCACTCCCAGCAGATAAACGCCCATGCATCCGGCTGGTCGGGGTCGCGGGATTGGCGAGGGTCGAGTTCGTCGCCGCATTCTGGGCAAGCATGGAAGATGAGTCCGGGCACGTGTTGGCGGCGGAAGTCAACGATGTCTTGAGGTGTGCCTTCAAGCTCCAGCATTTCGTGGTCGCGAGCGGCTTCCAGTCCACGGGTTTCCAGTTGGTCGCGAATCTTGACCTTCTGGTCGTCCTTGCCTTCGTCATGCAGGTTGTTTTCGAGTTTGACGATGAGTTCGACGGTCTTGCCGAGACGGTTCATGATGAGTTTCTGAGCACGGAAGGCTTCCACCTTGGCGATCTTGAGGCGTTCCTTTTGCTCGGCGAGTTCGGTAAGAACGTCCTTNTGCTTGCGCTGGAACTTGATTTCCTCAATGCGGGATTCTTGTTTCTTTTCGGGTGCAAGGACCTTTGAAAGGAACCGCTCCTTTCCGTGAGACTGGGGTCCAGCCGTGATGATTTCAATGACACCTTGAGCGATTTCCTCTTTGAGCCCGTAGTTTTCCACGAGCATGGTCTTGTCGATTTTCTTCAAATCGCCAATCTTCAATCCTGCATCAGCAAGTTGGTTGGCCGTCGTGTCGTCAATACCACGACGAAGCAGTGCAAGATAGGTGTCCTTCTTTGCCATCCAAATCCCCCCGACAAGTTGAGGCGAGCAGACACTCCTAAGAAAAGTCTCTCCCCATGGTGTTCATTCATTCGACCCGTATTGAAGGTTCATGCCTCTTCTTCACAGGATGCGAAATCGACCCCCAAATCGGCCCACTCCTCCAGTTCAAAGGTTTCTGGTCGGCGCTGGAGACGTGGGTCATGGGCCATGGCGTTGTACGCTCTCATCCATCGCGTGGCATGCCAGCCGGGAATGCGAGAGAGCCGGCGCGGTGGTTTACCCAGGGTTCGCTTGAGCTTCTTTCTTCGTTGGTCAAAAGCCGAGCGAATCATTTGCACCAACAGGCGTCGGTCACACGGCCATTCCTCATCGTGAGGTGTCAAACGAAGCAGGCGGGATTGGACCTTTGGCATCGGAGAAAACACATGTGGGGGTACACGTTCACCCATGTCAGCGTCAAAGTCCAACGCTACAACCATGCCGAGTGAGCCCACGTCACTTTCGTATTCCATGACCACACGTTCTGCAAATTCCTCTTGGACCAGCATCACGATGTCCAGAAGCGGCGTGGTCTTTGGATTGCGATGGTAGCGTGTGATGACGTCGATGAGGGGTGAGGAAATTTGGTAGGGAATGTTGGCCACAAGACGGCTGATGTCGCNCGGCCAACTCATCTGCAGGGCGTCGCCTTCCAAAAGCGTCAACCGCCCTTCCTCAAGTTCGGTAGCAAACACCGAACGTAGATGCTTACAGGCNCCNCTGTCCAGCTCAATGGCCGTGACCTTGCATCCNGTGGCNAGNAANACTTCGGTCAACACGCCGGGGCCAGGNCCAACTTCGAGGACGTGGTCTTCGACATCGACTTCGGCCCATNCGACGGTGCGCTGAAGCACCTCGTCGTTGACCAAAAAATGCTGACCAAGGGCCTTCTTGAACGGNTGCTTGGCGCGGAGGGCATCAACCAGACGGCGAGCGTTGTTCATGCTTCCACCGGGAGAAGAAGTTCGGTGAGACGAGGCACAAGCGATTTGTCTTCCATTTCTTCAACAAAGCGCTGAGCAAGAAGTTCGGCACCTTTGATCTTGGCCAACGCATTGAGTTCGTCCATNGAGGCGAACACACCGACTCCGTCTCGAGCCTTCACCATGTTNCGGGCCTTGACCGGNCCNACNTCGGGNAGCAATTCGTAGGAATGCTGCTTGAGGGACATGGGGCCGGCTTTGTTGTAAAATTCGTCCACGAAGTATTGGCCGTGCTCTTCGACGAACATTTGGACCAAGGAGGGCATGTCTTGCCTGGCCATGTTGGACATTTTGTCAAGGTGAGCCATGCCCAGAATGCCGAGAACCTCGGTTCGCTTTGAGCGGTCTTTGCCAATGTAGATNCGTTGGTTGATGGGAATCAACTCGCTTGCCTTCATTTTCAAACGGCAAAACATGAGGCTCTTTTCAGCCATGACCGTGGCCACGCCTCCTTTGACGTCGTGCTCCAACAATCGACCCCATGATTCGTCTTTCAACTCCTTGGGTTCGGGGCGCGGTTGGTTTTGACGGCCTTGTCCACGGTTTCCTTGTCCACGGTTTCCTTGACCTCGATTGCCTTGTCCGCGACCACCTTGTCGGCGTTCGCCTCCACGGCCGCGCTGCCGCCTGACCGCCTTGTTGACCGCCTTGCTTGCGCTGTTGAGACGGGTCGGGCTTTGGATCGGGTTTAGGAACGGCTTGCCGACCGGTAGGGGGNGGGCTCATCTCGTACTTGGAAAAGTCCTGAGTGGTTTTCTTTCGAGGACCAGAAGGGGACTTAATTTGACGCCTTCGCCGTGGGTCGGACATTGGAAATCACCTCGNTGAGATGCAANGAGCATCAAATGACTTGGGCNACGATTTCAAGGACAGCATCAATTTCNCTGTCTTCGATGACGATGCGCTTTGAGTTGAAGACCGCCTTCACATCTTCGGGTGCAGCGGGCATGAGTTCAGCGAGTTTGGCAGCAAGACCTGGGTGCTTGGCCANGGTTTCGACTCCAAGCAACTTGGTTCGGAGCTCTTCGAACACTTCGGATTTGGTTGGAACGCCGTTGCGAGCATCGCTTGCGGCCCATTCTGCGTGTTGCAAAGCCCACTTCTGTTCGTACTTCAGCGAGCCACGACGCTCTTGAGCATCGTACAACATCTCGCGAACNGTNGCAAAATCAAGGAATCTCTCTTCTTCGGTCATGGTACATCCCTCATTCGAGTGGGCGGAGGTGCTCTGGACGAGCGATGACGGTCTTCTGCATGTTGCCGTCNTTNACAGCGACGANCCANGCAACACCTTGGCGCTTTTCGATAAAGCCGGTGCGACCATGGAAACGGCGATGAGGCATACCGCCTTGTTGACCACCGTCGAGGACGATGGCNACNCGGTCGCCTTCCTCGTACTGGTGCATCACACGGCGGATGTTCAAGCGGCTGCGTTCNTTCTTTCGTCGTCGCAAAATGCTACGAGTTCCAACTCGCTGACCCTTTGAGCGCTTCATTTTCTTCGCCTCCATTCTTCCAAATCAGCGCATGCGCCTCTTCGGAGCAAGTTGCCGACCCACCATCCCCATATAAGCACCGCGACGGGTGACGCCGCCCCTTTTGAACGGTCAGTCAGCGTGAATGTCGCCCACGTCAAGCCACAACACGTTGCACTTTGCTTTGATGAGGGCGGAGACCGAGGGTTGGGTGCGNCCATTGTCGCCGTGAACCGTTTCCTTGACGTAGGTGCCAGATTCACAACGCAAGGTGAACTCGATTTCCCGTTCCCCGTTTTCATTGACCTCAATGAACGGTGAATGAGCCTCAAACACCGTTCGCTTCCGGATGAGGTCCGAGCGGCGGTGAGCCACGCGTGCGGGTGTACGCTGAGCCAACTTGAGGCCGTTGAGGCTTTCAACGATCTTCAAAATGGTTTCATCGTCAGGAAGTTCAAACGTTTCGGGAGCAGGGGGTAAGGCCGCAACAATCCGTTCGATGAGTTCATCTTTCTTCCCGGTCTTCTTGAGGCCGTTGGCCTCGGCAAGCGCCACGAGTTCTGGTTTCTTCATCGCCTTCAATTCTGCTTCGCTTGGGCCGGTGGCTGCTGGCACCTCGATGGTGGTTTCCAGCGGCTTGGTGCGGTCAGCGTTCTTGTCGCCTCGCCGCTGGCGACGTCGTTTTTTACTCCGGTCTTGGACGTCCTCTTTGGTCATGTCCACCGGTGCGGTCAGCACGGCGTATTCTGCCTCGTTCATCGGTTCAATCGTGAAACGAATGGTGTAGGATTTCTCAGCGGGCGTATCTTTGATTCGAACGACTTCGCTACGGGTTGACGGCCGAATGGCGGAGACCTCCACCGAGCCTTTGGCGGCCTCGTTGATGATTTCTGCAAGTTTTTCAGCGTTGAAACTGCGTTTTCTTGGCTCCTTGATCTCAAGAACAAAGGGACGACCTCGCCCGAGGCACCGAACATCAATGTCTTCCCGACCCATCCCGTGGAAGGCGTGTTCAGTCCCTTCGAAGATTTCCAGCATGGGATTTCCAACCAGGTCTTGCACGCTCTTCTCGTATTGCAAACCGGTTTGATTGCAGCTTTCACATCCTCGACCTTTGCATGCTCGGCAGGGCCAGCGCGTTTGGGGAATGCCACGTTCCAATTTGCGGTAGCGGCCGTACACATAGACGGCACGAATGTCCAATTCCACGGTTAAGGTCAGCACGTCGATCAGCGCCAGCACATCCGGCTTGTCGTTGACCAGCGTGACCCCATCCAGACGGTCTTTCAAACGCTTTCCAATCTCTTCGACCAGGGAGGGCTTGAGGGCGTCTGAACCACCGGCG
>PAGK01000041.1 GCA_002704515.1 Methanobacteriota archaeon | reverse complement strand
TGGGAGCGGTTTGCCCGCTACTGGCCATCTCAAACTGAGGTTTCAAGCGCCTACATTGGCCATCTTGACCAGACCGACCGGCTGAGAGATGCCGTTGACGAAATGGACGCACTGTGGAAAAAATTGGAACTTGACGGGCTGGAATTGTTGGAAACCTACGAGCACGCTGGATTGGAAGTGAGTGAATGGCGGCAACGGGTCTTTGACGACCCAATGAACGCCATGGAGCGGATAACGGTGGAGCGACAGCGATGGGATGCGAGGGTTGCATTGATTGAACAGTTCAGCACCCTGGACACCTCATTTTCTGGTGAGGAGGAGGTCGCCCTTCGTCAACAATTGCTTGCTACTGAAGACATTGGGCATGATGTTCTTGATGAAATGAAAGCTTTCATTGAACGGTTCACTCGACGTGTTGAACGGCATCGCGTGATGCTTGAAGAGGAGTTAGCCGCTCTGCGTCGTTCCGGAAGGTTGGAGCATGAGACGAGGACCACCGAGTTGAATCTGGTCGAACTTGAGCGCCATGTCGCCCATATCACCCGATCAAATGGTGCCTATGAAAGTTCAAGCCAGCCCAGCATGGTTCATTCCAAAATGCAGGCCTCGATTGCATCAGAACTCGAATCACTTCGCCAAGCCGGGTGGGGGGTTGACAAGTGGTTGACGGAGGTCAAGGATGCCCCGCTGCAAGTCGCTCGAGCATTGAGCGATGCTCGGCCACACCTCCAACGGCATGATGTTCTCCGACGTCGTCTTCTTGCATTGCCTTGGAAAAGAGATGTGAAATTGGCCTTGGAGGTAGAAATGATGAGTCAGCAGCCCCATTGGTTGGCTCACCTCAACCTGCAAATCCCGAATTACACCACGCACCTCGCTTCACGCGCCATTGAAGACGAGGGGTATGAATTGCAGCTCTGGCAACCGCCGATTGGTCGCCCCACTCTGATGCCCATTCCGAAACAGCGCGAGCGGAAGGTGCTTCAACCCGCTTCAGCCCTTGAGGAAGCTCACGAAGCCATGTTGGAAGCCATGGATGCTGGCGAGGAAGAAAAGCCCCTCGACGAAAACGAAAACGTGAGCGAGAAGGTCTCGAGGGAAAGAAATGAGCCAGCCATACAGCAGCCTCTACCGGCTCCAAAAGAGGAGCTTCAGGAAGAGGTTGAGGAGGTTTTGGAAACAAAGGAACTTCCAGCCCAACCCGTTGAGGCAGCGAGCACCGCCGCAACCGAGGTAAACGCGGTTGATGCGACCAAGAAAGCCCTCACTTCGTTGACCAACCTGGTAGCGGTGTTGGGCCTTCATGAACTGGCTACAACCGTTGAACAAGGAGGCTTAGAGGCGCTTCAGGATGTGCGGCGGAATTTAGCCGGCCAGGTGAACGTCGCTCCGAGGGATGTCCGCATCGGCCGATTGTTGCGGCTCTCCTTGCGCCTCTTGCCTGCGGGAGATGAGGATGACAATGAGCGGGCGCGTTTGTTAGCTGCCTTGAGCGACATGGTGCCCACCTTGAAGCGGTGGACACGCCGACGTTTGGAAGCGCGCCATTCTGGGTCAAAAGGAAATTTCCTAGCTGATGCCATGGAATTAGGGGTTGCCCTCGAGCGGATTCCTGGCCTTGGCCAGCATCTCCCGCTTGAGGAAGATAATTGGCCGCTTCCAAGCGACATGGTCGGACTGACGACCGAAGTCTCGAACCTCGCTCGAAGCGTCAATCTCCCCTCTGCGGGGGGCGTCAAAGCATAATCAAGTCAAGTCATCCCAAAGGGCATCTTCATCCATTTGAACCTTGGATGGAGGTGGCGGAAGAAGGGCCGGTGGCAACGGAGCCGGTGGCAATTGCGCCGGAGGAGGTGGCGTTGGAAGGGGAGCTGGTGCCGGTAGTGGGGCCGGAGGNACTGGAAGCGCNACAGGTGGTGGCGGTGCTGTTTGAGCGGCCACCGGTGGTGGCGGAAGAGGNGCCATGGGCAAAGCATTGGTTGTGGAGACCGGTGGACCACCTACGGGCGTAGAAGCNGGTGGAGCAGGGTCTGCGGGCGGTGGAAGCGGNATGGGTTGTGCAGGTTCTGGAACAGGAACNGGAGCTGGAGCGGGTTGTGGAGGTGCAGCCATGGCTTCGATCACGGCATCAATGTGTTGCGTTTCCAACGTNGAAGTCCGCAAAAATTCAACGAAAGCAGGGCCTAAAAGGGCCGTGCTGTTGTGAAGAAGGTAGGGTTCCTGGCGCCAACCTGAGAGGTAAAAGTCATGGCGGCCACCATGGTCTGAGAATGAAATTCGATGAAGATCGAGTTGAGTCAGTAGCAAGCCCGCTACACCGGCCAGGACGAACGCTCCGCCACCAATCGCCAACAATCCTTGCGCAAAGCTTGTGGCCATGAGGACACCAAAACCGATGGCTCCCCACCANACGCCTTGCAATTTTTGAAACAAATCCAAGTGGGTGTGTGAGTATCCAGAGATGTGTTCTTTGACCAAGGCCATTCGAACGTTGAGGCGGCGAACGCCATCGGGATCGTAGCGTGCTTCAACAATGCGCATCAACTTCTCATCCATGACGAGGGAAGTCGATTCCAGGCCGTTCCGATGTTGGCTCAGTGGAAATTCAACCACTTCTTCACCCTGGAGTGCGAGGATGGGGGCGGCCCGAATTGGAAGCGTCCAAGGCGCTGGTTCGTCAGAAGAAGGTGGCTCATCGNAAGGTTCCAATTCGCTCTCNGCAAGGTCTGAAGTTTCATCGACNACCGAGGTTTCTTCCTCATTGGAAACGTCAGATTCACTCGAGGNCATGGCCTCTTCTTGGACTTCGTCCTCTTTCGTGGATTCATCATCGTCGTCGGTGGGCCACATGACGGTGTCGTCCTCGTCCATGATGTTGGCTTATCCGGACGACCACATTAAGTGAACCGTGCCGCCATCATCGATGAACTTCAGCAAACCAAACGGTCAAGTCTTCAGAGGCTTCGAAGCCTTTGCCTTCCTTGGTTCCAACGACCGTGTTGGCCGAGGATTGATTCACGTAGTTGAGGACTTTCTCNGTGACTGAACCGTTGAAGAGCACNGTTTCGGCCTCTTCTGATTCGCTCAATGCAGCCTCAAGNTTGGAGGGTCCAATTTCATCGGAAAACGTTCCATCTGNAAANCGGATGATGGCTTTGTTCTTGCCCATTTCGTCAACCTTGTCAAAGAGCTCTTGGATTTCAGCTGGCGCCGCTTCCTTTTCGAACTCCTCGCCCATGTCCTTGTCCCAGTCTTTGTTGCCGCCGAACTTTTGGTCGTCTTCCGCGATTTTCTTGTCAAGTTGATGCTTGAACTTCGCCGCTTCGACCTTTTTCTGAAGGCACATGGTGACGGTCTTCTGTGGGAGCAATTCCCACTCTTGGCCAACCGGTGCTTGTGCAACGTGGTCAACTTTCATCATGTCGTAGAGTTGCATGAACAACATCTCGCCGCCCCGGTCGCCATCAATAGCGACAGTGACGCTTTCCTTGCCGTTAGCGAGGTCGATGAGTTCCTGCTTGATGTTACCCGACCCGTCAGCGCTGATGGCGTTCTTCACACCGCAGTTGAGGAGGTTTCGAACATCGTTCCGACCTTCAACAATGATGAGGGAGGTCGAGGATTCGACGTTTGGTCCACAGGTCAAACCGTGGAAGGATTTGGCCGTCCCGACCGTAAGAACGGAGCGGACTTCCTCGATTACAGTCTTGGAAGCGGCTTCACCTGAGTTGACCAGCGTGAGAAGCAGTTCCTTGGCTCGGTCAACAACTGCCGTGCGCTTTGTAGCACGGATGTCGCTGATAGCGACGACCTTGATGATGGCGTTGCAGGGACCAATGCGGTCGATGGTTTCCAATGAACTGGCGATGATGGCCGTTTCGACGTTGTCCATGCTGCTTGGAATGATGATGGTGCCGTGCACCTTTCCATTCTTCGTGTCCATCTCGACGTCAACGTGGCCCACGCGGGCGGTTCGCTGCAATTTTCTCAGTTCGAGATCGTCGCCGAGCAACCCTTCGGTTTGCCCCATGATGGCCCCAATGATGTCCTTGCGTTGGACGGTTCCGTTTACTTTGATATCAGCCCGAATTTCATACTTCATGGCCTTGCTTTTTCCACCGCCTCCGCGGTTTGAGTTGCCGCCTCCGCGGTTTGAGTTATTTCTTCCCATTTGGTTCTCTCTCCTTGTTTGCACACAGCCACGATGCGTTGGGTCGACAACCAGGTTGTCGACGTCCGAGGCAACCACTTGCAGAGCAAGGGAAGTGAATGTGAACAGACAGACCCACTGGACGAGCCCTTTTGAATCCTGTGCCGTAATCGCGGCTCAAGGATGNTATTTACTTTCACAACGGTTTGTTCAAAAGGTCGGAGCCCGTCGGGAGAATGTGTCGTCGCAACAACTCGGAGCCTTGGACGTGTTTCGTTCCACGGTGGAGGTCATGTTGGGCGATGGCGTGTTGACTCGAGAAGAGAAGCGTCTCATCATCAAACTTGCCAGCGCACTCAACCTTGCTCCAGAGGAGCCCGCCTACATTTACCGATGCATCCAATCTGGAGAAGGTTCGAGAAGTGGTGANCCGGTNTCNCCTGAAAACNNGCGCAACATATACACAAAGGTGTTTGAGGTTGCCATCGTGAATGCCTCACTCTCTCGGGACGAATTTCGCGTGTTGGCGAACTTACGAAATCAGTTTGACATCGACGATGAGCTGCACGAAGAAATTGAGCAAGAACTCCGTGAAATGATGAAGGAAAAGTACGGGGACAAAGCCATGATTGATACCTTGATGGATACGCTTCGGGATTCGGTTGGAATGGTCGGCGATCTTTTCGATACCTTCCGGAAGAAATCGCCCGAAGGTGACGAACGGTGAATCCGTTTCTTGACGATTGGCTGGAAGGGCAATCAAGTTCTGAACTCAAATCAAAGCGTAAATGCCTCAGGTTCCTCAAAACGGCCTATGCCGCGTGCGTGAGTGATTTTGCTAACAAGCCAAGAACCGACGTCACCATGACCGAGGGAGGGTTCCGGTTCCACATTGGAACGCCCCTGCCAGACCTTCGTCAAATCGCTTCATGGACGTTGACGAATGCCCCTCGAAGGCGAACATTGGCCAAGGTGGTGCCTGCCCTTTGGAAACGCCACGGTCGAGAGGACGTGAGCATTGCAGGCATCCTCCTTGCAAACCTCGAACCAGCGGCGTTGGGGCAAGATCCGTGGATGGCTTTCATCCATCTCCTGCAGCGTCAAGAGCCGCTTTTGGTGGTGCTTGAAGTCGCTGAGGAATTGGTCCGTGCAGGGCACGCTGTGCCGGATGATGCGTGGTTGGAAGCAGCGGCTGAACAAAGTCCCCACTGGCATCAGTACTGCGTCCTTTTCTTGTCGCTGAAGCGGGAGGACATTGGGTGTCGGGCCCTGATTGAGCAAGCGCCCAAGGGTGGCGAGATGTTCGAGCGAATTCGAAGCCGGTTGCTCGAATCGGAGAGTTGAAGGAGTCGGTCCCCCAATTCGTTCCATGGTGGAACGGCTTTTGCCCGCAGAGGACCCTGTCCTTGAGAACGTTCTCAAATGGACCGTGGAGCGTGATGCAAAGGACGTTCGGCGCCTCTTGGAGTGGTTGCCTGAAGCAAGATCAAGCCGTGAGCGGAAGGCTTTGCTCCACCGTGTCCGAGGCTTGTTGTCCGAGCTTGAAGCCGCCCTCGATGAACTCGAAAAAATGCATTGAGGTGCCTTGTATGACCGTCGCCATCATTCTCGCAGGAGGCGCGAGTCAGCGCATGGAAAAGGACAAGGCAAGCATGTTTGGTGGGGTTGAACGCCTTCAACGGTGTTTGCAACAGGCAGGGCTTGAACGGACCGTTGTGTTGTGTGGAGGCGAAGAGCGCAGAGGTCTTTTTACCGGCGAAGTGATGGTTGACCCGCCAGGTGTTCAAGGTCTTCATGAGCTTATTTTTTGGTTACTCAAAACCTTTGATGAGGGAATCCTCTTGGTTCCATGCGANGCTTTTCTCCTCACGGCCGANGCCGTGCAAGCNCTGCTGAATAACTCTCCAAATGGAGGCGTTCCCCTTGACGAAGAACAACGCCGGCAGCCGCTTTTTGCGCATCTCCCCAAAGGCGTCAGGGTTCACAAACATGGCCAAAATGTCCGTGAGTTGTTGCAGCATCTACCGTCCATTGATGTTCGCCCGCTCAACGCAGCCTTCACCAACTTCAACCAACCTGCTGACCTTCAACATCCACAACTGAAACGCGGCCATCAATGAGATGAACGCGTCCTTCGGCTATCCAGGTCAACACTTGTGGATACAGTCGATGTTCTTCGACTTTCACGCGGGCGCTCAACGTCGCCTCATCGTCGTCCGTAAACACAGGTACTGGCCGTTGAGCAAGGATGGCCCCTGTGTCCATCCCTTCGTCCACCAAATGGACCGTGCAGCCCGTAATGGTGGTCTGCGAGGNAAGAACATCCCGGTGAGCGTGAGCGCCAGGAAAATGAGGCAGAAAAGAAGGATGGATGTTCACCACGCGATTGGCCCAATCGCTCAAGAAAAGGGGAGAGAGGAGGCGCATATAGCCTGACAGAACGACCAGTTCCACGTCATAGTCAGCCATTTTACGCAGAATCTCAGCCTCGTGTTCTTCCCTTGAAAGTGTAAGCCCCTCATGGCGCTGTTCCACCACCAAGGTCGGAACACCAAGACGTTGGGCGCGCTCAAGGCCTTTGATGTCCGACTTATTCGCGACCACAACCACGGTTTGGTGGGGAAGGGTTCGAGTGCGCTGTGCTTGAACGAGTGCCTCCATGCCGCTTCCAGACCCGGAAAGAAACACCGCACATCGAAGCGGTTGGTCGGCGGTGGCGGTTCGCCCACCGACGGGAATTGAATCCATGATTCACCCAGAGGATGCGGGGTTTCAACCCTTTCCATCCTTTACAAAGGGGTTTTATCACGGCCGCCACAACCATTGACGAGGACAGATGCCGGCGAACACAGCATCCTCGGACTCCGGAAAAAAGGATGGATTGCGTGGTCGAGAAGGCGAGAAGGCGGCGCTAAAAGATGCTGAATTCATCGCTGACGTCTTGGCCAATCACAAGCCCAGTTCCAACCCAGTCGTTCGTTTGATTTGGATCCTTGTTGGAAGCCTCTTTGTGGTGTTCGCAGGGATCGGTGTGTTGCTGCCTGGATGGCCAACGACCTCTTGGTTGGTGGCTGCCGCCTATTGCTACGGTCGCTCTTCACAACGTCTTTTTCGCTGGCTTCTCACGAACCGGGTGTTCGGTTCGGTTCTTTTGGACTATTACCGAAACGGCCGGGCCCTTCCACTTCATTCAAAGATGGTCATTTGTGGCCTTATCGCCGCCGTCTCTGTGGCCTCCATATGGTACATCACCTTACTGGGAGACCCCGGGTTTGGTCAAACCACCATCGCNATTGTGGCCCTCATTGGAATCGGGTGGGTTGGATGGAAAGTCCCCACGCTCGTGTAGCCGCTCAATGGCGGAACAGCCGGTGGCCCGTGAACAGCATGGACATGCCTCGGGCATTGGCTTCGTCAATCACTTCTTGGTCGCGAATCGAGCCACCAGGTTGGACGATGGCTGAAGCCCCAGCGTCGGCTGCTTGCTCCAATCCGTCCTTGAATGGGAAAAATGCATCGGATGCAAGAACGCAGTTCTTGGCCCGTTCGCCGGCGCGGCGGGCAGCGATTTTTACCGCTTCCACTCGGCTGGTNTGGCCGGGGCCGATGCCCACGGTCGCCGTACCTTGAACCATAACGATAGCATTGGATTTCACTTGCTCGCAAACCCGCACAGCGAACTTCATGCTGTCGATTTGNGATGGTGTGGGTTCAACNTCGGTAACTGTTTTCGCTTTACTCCAATCGATGATTGGCGGCTCCTCGGTTTGCACCAAGACACCTCCCTCAATGGGTTTTCGAACCACTTGCCGTTGAAGCGGAGCCAATCGGTTGTTTGGGGATTCAATGGTGAGGAGA
Source organism: Methanobacteriota archaeon (assembly GCA_002704515.1). Lineage (GTDB taxonomy): Archaea > Thermoplasmatota > Poseidoniia > Poseidoniales > Poseidoniaceae > Poseidonia. The sequence continues at coordinate 12,187 of PAGK01000041.1, read as the reverse complement.
CGGCGGTTTTTCTTCGCCATCAGGATCGTTTTGGCCTCGTCAGCATACCCTGGAGCCATCATCACTTCAACGAACAAATTCCCTACTGCTTCTGCTGTTGATGGTTCAACGACCTCATTGAAGCAGATAATGGAGCCAAAGGCGGATTCTGGATCGCTGGCAAGCGCCATCTCGAACGCTTCTCGTTGGGTGGCGGCCAAAGCGGCGCCACACGGATTGTTGTGCTTGACAATGACACAGGCATGGGGGGTCGCAGGCCATTCATCGGTGGACAAAGAACGGCACAATCGAAGGGTGGCGTCAGCATCGCTGTAGTTGTTGTACGACATGGCCTTTCCACCCTCGACCTGAGCNGTCACGAGGGTGCTATGCCCTTCGGGGGCGTCATGGCTCACGTAGAGAGCGGCGGCTTGGTGCCCGTTCTCACCGTAGCGAAGCGCTTCCACTTGATGGCTTGCCGAGAGAATGCTCTGCGGAAGACGGTCGCGCTGTTCTTCCATGGAGGAAAACATGGCTGGGTCGCCCGTGGTTCGTCGGTGCAATTCCTGCGCTATGGCAACATCGTAGGCNGCTGTGTGTTCGAAAGCCTCCAGTGCCAGCGACTGCCTGAGGCTCATCTCGACATCCGCCGGGTTTTCAGCTTGCTCAAGGGCGTTGAGGAGAGCAGGGTAGCGGTCGGGATTGGTGGCGATCAACACGTGCTGGTGATTCTTCGCTGAGGCGCGGACCATGGTCGGGCCACCAATGTCGATCATCTCGAGCAATTCATCGTTGGAAAGCGGTGGCGTTTTTGCAGCGGCGTCGCCAAAGGGATAGAGGTTGCAAGCAACCACGCGGATAGGCGCATAGCCAAGTTGAGTGAGTTCTTTGGCATCTTTTTCTTGGTGCAAACGAGCAAGAAGGGGGCCGTGTATGGCAGGATGAAGGGACTTGACACGGCCATCAAAAATTTCCGGATGCTGTGTGACGTCCGATACAAGACGCACATCAAGCCCTGCTTCCGAAAGTTTTCGGGCNGTACCTCCGGTNGAGAGAATTTCAAAACCTAAGCTAGCGAGCCCTTGAGCGAAGGCTACGATTCCTGTCTTATCCCATACGCTGAGAAGAGCTCGGGGCGGGGGTGAAACGGCTTTCATGGACTGAACCCGTTATCGTACTTGCCCCGTCGGATGCACTTGAACATAGCGACAAGGCCCACTTGCCCTCAGATTTCAATCGCCACGAGCTGAGATGACTTGGTCGACCCGGAGCAATCCACACGTGGTCTCTGTCGCCGACTCCAAGGCGTGGTGGAGCGTAGATGAGGGCAACCAAGTGGATTCGATGGTGCTGACTTCACCTGTTGCGTCGATGCCAGAGTCAACATCGCCGTTTCGATGAGCGGCGCGTAAAGCCAGCAAGGTGTCGAGTCGGTCCACGCCTGCATTTTGAGCCAAAGTGGATGGGATGTTTTCAAGGGCCCGAGCAAACGCTTCCATCGCCAAACGTTCGCGGCCAGCTTGGCCTTCTGCCGCTTCCTTGACGGCCAGGGATGCTCCCATGTGAAAACTGCCTCCTCCCCGGACGACGCTTCCTGTCTTCATGGCGAGAGANGTGGAGCGCAGGGCATCATAAAGGCCGCGAATGGTCTCCTCAACAGCCGCTCCATCGCCGCCACCGACGTCCAATGTGACCAAACCTGCCTGCTTGCCGAAGCGCATGCAAAGCCGTTCCCTTCGTCCATCCAATCCTTCGCCTGTCTCAATTTCAAGGGATGAGAATTGTCCGAGCATCGAGGAATCAGCATCGTCAAGGTGGTCGCACATGGTGGCGCCTGAGGCCCGGGCAATGTCTTCAATACCTGAACGTTCAAGTCCTCCGAGAACGAAACATCCTGCATCGGTAAGCGAATGGAAAATGCTCGGCTCGATGATCTCTGCACTGAACACCGCCGTCGCACCGGTGGCAAGAACTGCCTCAACCTTCTGCTGGAGAAGGGCTTCTTTGGCCTCGATGAAAGCCATCCACTGGTCGGCCTTTTCGACTTCAATTTCGGTTTCGCGGGCCGTGTCCTCTTGGTCCAGAGGGCAGGTTAAGGCCAGCAGTGTCCCTGCCTCAAGGCTTCGAGGGAGGCGGTCGAGGGCCAATGCCGTATCGAGAACCAAGCCGTCGACCAACCGTGTATCGTAGAGGTTGCCTTGCGTCCGCTTCGCCATACGAACGTCTTCATGGTCAACACCATCGTTGGAAGCGACCGTCTGAAGGGCTTGTACAATGAAACGAGCCAGCGTGGTGTCACCCGTGTCAGCGGAGGTNCCGGTCATGGCGGTTCGAGCGACGGAGTGCAGGCGGTCGTCGTGATTATCCACTGCTTCTGAACGCGTGTCCAAGTGGTTCAAGGCCACCTCAAGGGCTGTTTGATAGCCTTGGATGCAAACCAGAGGGTGGAGGCCTCGCTCCAGCAATCGGCCAGCCTCACGCATGAGTTCACTGGCGAAGAGGAGGCATCCAGTGACGCCATCGCCACAGGCTTGTTCCTGTGCGTCGGCGAGTTGAACGAAGGCTTTGGCTGCGGGATGNTTCACCAANAGTTCAGCGACGATCTTGGCGCCATCGTTTGTAACAGCGGTTTCCCCGTTGGTTTTGTAGAGCATCTTGTCAAGGCCTTGCGGGCCAAACGTGCCTTGCATCAGATCTCCAAAGGCAACGGCNGCGGTAACCAGTTTCTGAGTTACACCCACGCCACTTGTAACGGAGGTGGTTGGNCGGACGATGGCCACGGGTGCTCGGCCGCTCCCGTCGTTTCCAGTCGCCATGGTTGGAGGCGGGGCCTCCTGTTCTTCAAACCTTATTCAAGAAGAAGTCACTTCTTCTTTGCTGGGGGCTTCTTTGCCGCTGGCTTCTTTGCCGCTGGCTTCTTTCCATGCTTGCCGAGTTTGTGGGCCTTCTGNGCCTCATTGTTCGACCAGTGGTAAGCCATCTTGAGCAAGTTGAGGTAGTGTTCATTGCCGTCCTTCTTCATCTTGTCGTGAAGCACTTCGTTGGTCATGAACACATCGCCCCAAAGCTGAGCGGCGGTTCCTTTGTCACCCTTTGGCATGTCGAAAACTTCGCTAATGGTTGGCTCAAGGTAGGAGCGCCAAACTCGGCCGGGGTTGACGGCCATGGTCACTTCGACCACGATTTCGTTTTCGTTGATGCCAGTGCCTGTTTGCCAGGTGTCGTCGCCAAGGTCGGCCAAGAACGGTAGACAGAGGTCTTGAATGGACAGGCTGGTCATGGGGTCGGCAGCGGTCAAGGAAGCGTAGGCTTCTCGCATTCGGCCACGGTCAGCACCACGAGCGGCGGTCTGGAACCGAAGTTTNTCGATGGAGGTCGGGACCAAGAATCGTACGTCGGTGTAGTAGACCAGTGGGTTGTCGTCGGGCGAGTTGAAGATGTGCTCAAACGGTGCAGGTCCTGCAGATTCACCAAGGATGTCAACGGGGTAGACCGTCTTCAATGCGTTGGTGGCCACGGTCTGGATGATGCGGCGCATCAATCGCTCCGGGGCAGCGGAAACATCGTTGAAGGTGTTGAGGTATTCTTGCATGTTGAGGATGTCGTAGCCGCGAACGGAAAGGATGGAGTGGACGTTGGGTCCAATCATCTTCTCACCGTCAACATCGGCTTGGCTGATCCAGCGAGCGCCTCGAGCGACATCGGAGGCAGCGACCAAATCGGCGTAGGCCTTGAATCGGCGAGTGACTCGGTTCATGAAGTCAGCCTGGTCGAGCTTGGTGAACACGGTTGAGTCGTAGTTGGACTTCAGAGCGTGGTCAGCGACTTGACTGGCGTTGGCGCAGGTCAAGAGGTTGCCTTGGTCGGCCGGGTACATGATGAGGCGACGGCGCTTTGCAGCACCACCGAGCGTACCGATGTGAGGGTCGGTGAGCACGTAGCCGAGCGTGGCGCAAACCTCGAACAGGCGACTGTACTTGTCCTCATCACTGGAACCGCTGATCCACTCGTCAAGTCCGGGCTCGATGCAGTGGAATTCCAACGGTACCATCTCGGAACCNGCGCCAAAGGCTTGGCGGACGGTGGAGGATTGCATCATGCCCATCATGGTGTAGAGGGAGGTCTTGCCGGTCGTCATGTACACGTCCGAAATGCCTTCTTCACCAAAGGAAGAGCTGCGGTCAGGGAGGTTCACGAGGAGGTTGAACGCCGTAGCGGTCTCTCGGTTGCCGTTCACNGCTGGCCAAATCCAGGTGTTNGGTCGAGTCATCAAGTAGCCGGAGGCGTCCTTTCCGAAACCTGCTGGAGAGTAGCGTGTCCATCCCAATCGGTTGTTGAAAGACACGTTGCGGTGCATCAACGACGGGTAGTAAACGCGGTCAAGCGGGTCGGAGTCGGGGACAACACCACGGTGACCCAGTCCCCAAAGGATGACTTCCCACTCGGGGAATTCTTTGCCTTCGGTGCCGAGGAACAAGTGGTCGTCGTTTCGGGTGTCACCTTCGAGGATGGCGCCGCCCATGCGCTCTTCATCNCCTGTGGAACAGAAGAAGAAGGTCTGCGTGGTGAACAACTGCTTGGGCGTCCACATGTTGGCATTGATGATCGTCTTCTGCTTCAGGTAGTCAGAGAGATTGGTGATTCGTCGTTCGAACTTGAATCGGTCTGAGTCAATCCACGACGAGCCGAGCACCAAGTTTGTGTTCAACAGCTTGGCTGTAGCTGGCCCAATGTAGCGGGTCCGTGCATCAGCACGGGAGTGGTCTGAGGCCGGGATTTCTTCCCACGGGCCCTTACGAGGGATGTAGGTCATGAACGTCTCAAAGTCGAATTTGTCGTCCTGTGCTCGTGTGACCACGGCTTCAACTTCGTCCATCAGTTTGACGTACGTTTCGCTCGGTAGAATCCGGTTTGTTTCCTTGAATGATTTGTCTGATACGCTGCGATGTTCCCACATTTTTCTTCACCTCAAAATTTCTTCTTTTCTTCTGGAGGAGCTTCTTCCTCTTCTTCCTCAGGTTCAGCCTCTTCTTCGGCTTCTTCTTCGGTGGATTCTTCTTCGGCTTCTTCAGCCTCTTCAGCCTCTTCNGCCTCTTCNTCGGCNTCAGCCTCNTCAGCNTCTTCNTCNGCGTCCTCNGCNTCTTCTTCGGCTTCCTCTTCGGCCTCTTCTTCCGCATCTGGGTCTAGCATTTCGATGACGGTGTCTTCAGCGGTTTCTTTGGCCACTTCGGCAGCGGCCACGGTGGCGGCTTCTTCGGCCTTGGAGATGATGTCTTCCTCTGAAACGCGGTCGGCGGTGGCTTGGTCGAGAATCATGGCGGCAGCAGCGGCCATGGATGAATCGACCATGGGGGCCCCTCGGTACACGTACTGTGCAAACAAGCCAAACAGGCCCAAAACAGCGCCGGAGGCAATAATCATCCCGCTGTTGTTGCGTTGCAGGTCGGTTGAATCGGTGTTGGTTGCGGATCCCGTTTCAAAGATGGTCAAGGATTGGAGATCGTGGAACCAGGTGTTTGAAAGCACTTCAATGACGGCCCAAACGGCGTACACAATCATGAGGAGGGATGCAAAATGCATCCATGAACGGTTTTCAAGCACGAAGCCGGCTAAACCGTTGGAGGCGGGCGCGGGGGTGGTTGTTTCATCGGACATAGTGAGACCTCACTGGTCCGACCTTTGAAGGTTGACATTTAAATGATGCCCCATTATCATGGTTGAGAAACCACAATACGAGAACAAAAAACGCTCATTTTTTGCGTTGTTGGCGTCGTGCAGACTTGCCTTTGCGGCGCGGATTTTCCCAGCCGTTCCCCTTTCGTCGTTTGTCCTGCCAGAATCCATTTGGCTGCTCCATGCCCTCGGGCATGTCCTTGAAGGACTCGATGGAGAGGCGCATGCCTCCGAGCTCGTTTTGCAATTGTTTGACGTTTTCCCCACCTCGGCCGACGAGGGTGGAGATCATGTTCGCTGGAGCATAGATAACGGCCGATGAGTCGCTTGAAAAACGGACTTGGCAATCAACGCCCACCCATTGACGGACCGTCTCAACAATGCGTTCTTTCGCCATCGCCTTGATGGGCGACAGGTCGTTGGACTTTCGTCCCTCGAGAGGGACGACGGCAATCTCTGAGCCGAATGCGAACATTTCATGGGTGAGTTTTCCGCTTGGGAATTCCACGACTTCAATGACCGGCCGAGCCAATTCTTCCTGCATGCCCGTTGGGGGCTTCACCGTCATGCGCAGTTCGAGGACCTGTTGGATTTTGCCAGACTCGACGTGAAGGATGGTNTCCAAGACTTGACTGACCAAACCCAGTTCCACCTTTCCAATCAACCGTTGAATGGCCTCTAACGCTGAATTGGCGTGGGTCACGCCCAACAAGCCAACGCCTGCAAGGCGCACATCGGCGAAGATTTCGAAATCCCGAGCCCGTCGCACTTCATCAAAAATAACGAAATCAGGACGCACGAGGAAGATGATTTCGGCGGTTTTCTCAAGGTCACCCTCCAGTGGAGCGTACTGAGTAATTCGGTCAGCGAGTTGGAGGTCGCGTGGAGCCTCCATGGTTTTGACCAAAGCTCCAACATCGGTGTCGAGGTACTCGGCAATGGCTTGAGCAAGAGTGGTTTTGCCAGAACCTGGNCGGCCGCAAATGAAGACGCCGCGATGGTGNTTTCTAAGGCGTTCAATCAACCGNTCGTCCAAGTCATAATCNCCAAGACTTAGTTTTGCGACGGGCCGCACAATTGTAATTTCCCGGGCATCGGAGAAAGGAGGCCAAGCAGAAGTGATGCGCAAGTCCCCGAGTTGAAGGACCCGACAGCCTTTACGGTCTATTTCAAGAAAACAATCGCTGCGGTGACGATGTTCTTCCACAATGGCCACTAAATCTTCTTCCGCTTGTTCGAGTTGCAACGTGTCCCACGTGATGGTTGATTCCTCAACCTCAACCAGCTTCAGTGAGCCGATATCCCCGCGTTTCACGCGTGGAGGACAATCCGCTTTCAGGAAAACCGTATGCACATCGTCCATGANCAGGGACTCGAGGTGGTCCGGAAGCGTTGGGTGGTCACCGTGGGTTGCCATTGAACCGCAGGTCGGTGCCGCCGGCCCTTGACACTTCGCCCATAAGGCCGATTNCCCAGGGGGTTCAAACACCGTTCGGCTGGATCATGTAGCCCGTCAACCAAAAAGAGCCGATGAACGACAATGAAAGGATGTAAGCGCCCACGGTGGGGAAGGCCCAAATTGAAATCGAAAGTTGGGCGAAAATGACGATGCTTGCCACCATGGCCAACATGTTCCAAGGGCCACTTCCGGTTAGTTTCAGGTAGGAGAACGTCGATTCCCTTTCCGAAAGACCCCAAACCAAAGCGGTCAGGGCACAGAGTGCAACAAGGGTCAACACACCGTCCATGACGGCGCCCTGCAAGTACCATACGCCCAAGCTCGCAACGGCACTTGCGCCAAGCATGCGCTGAACGGTGGTCATTGAGAGGCCCATGAAGCCATCCAAGCGCATGGTATTCTTCAATTCTCGCAAAGGAGTGTTTGCGTCAAACGGATTCCTGGCCACCATGTTCTTCGAGCCAAGCACTGATATCCATGAGNGTTGATGTAGGGGGGAAGACGCAAGGCGACTGTGCTGCAATCTTCTCGAGGAAATACACCCATTCTTGTTCAAGCGGATTATTTGGAAATTGTTCCACAAGAGGTTTTTCGTCAAATCCCTCCCCGATATGCCAAGAGAACTCTCCAGTTCCAAAGTCAAGGACCGCTCCTCGCATGGTTCCTTGCACGCCGATGAGCCGTTGTTCCTCTTCCGCCCCCCAGGCGACATCGATGAGGGCCATCTGGCCTTCATGGAGGAGTCGGATTTGAGCCGAGGTTGGGGTCCGGTTGAATTGGATGATGTCCATGGACATCAGTGGTGCACCAAGCAGGAAAGTCGTCGCGTCAAGTCCGTGCACGGCGAGCGTGGAGACNATGTCAAGCCCAGTGGGCTTCGGTCGTTTTGTTCGCCGGCGGTAGGTGAGAATTTCAACGTTCAATTCCCGGTCTTCAATGGCAGCCTTCATCCGTTGGAGGCCTGCGTGATGACGCAACAAGTAGCCGGCCACCAATATCGTTGAACCGGGAAGTTTACGAAGGAACTTCATGGCTTTCTCATGGTCGTCTGCTAGCGGCTTTTCGACGAACAACGGTATGTTCTGATCCAGAAGGTTTTGGGCCAGTTCCAGATGAGTGGTCGAGGGGGTTACGACGGCAGCACCGGCGAGGGTTTCTGTCTCCATCATGGCCTGCATCGACGTGTATGTTTCGTCGGCTTCAAGCCCCGTCAAGGCTGACGGATTGATGTCACAAACCACCACACGATCCACGAAACCTCGTGCTCGCAATGAAATGAGGGTTCTGTAATGGTTCATTCCCCAGCGGCCACATCCGACCAAAGCAATCGTGGTGACCATGGTTCTCACTCACCGGTAAACCGACTGTAGCCAATGTCCGTCGTCGTCTTTGTACCGAACGGTAAACGAAGCCGGAGACGTTTCCCATTGCCACCAGCCTTGGTCATTGAATCCCATAAATTCGTAAAGTTCAGGCGTGCAATGAACGCCAGTTTCGCCGTAGTAATAGGCGTGTGAAACCCGGGTCGTGATGCGGTGAAGGCCTGTAAGGTGAAGCGCAAGCGAGGTGATGGCGTCTTGGCTTGTGGGTGAACTGCGCCACCGGATGCTCGGGAAGGGGTTGTGAACGGCTTCCTCCGGCGGATTTAATCGATTTCCTTCCGGGGTTTTTGGGGAGCCTTTCAGATATTTTCGCATGAAGCTTCTGATGCGGTAATGGGGGCGCTTTGAGTATGGTTTCTTGAAAAGAAATTTCTGCTCATAAGCATAGAGCATGGGTTTGATGGCATCCCAGGTTCGCTTGGTCAGACAGTAGGTCACAAAATGCCGATTGGTGAGTTCTACTTGGTTCAGGTGCGGCGCCAATTCATCCTTCGACCCCGATTCAACGTTCCAGACTTGAACCGTGCCAATGTCGGAGTAGGTTTCAGCCCAATCGGATAGCCGAAGCAATGTTGTTAGGTACGTGGGGTTCAATTCAATGTCGTCTTCAACGAGGACCATCCGGTCGTAGCCCTGTTCGTCCAGCAATTCACGACGAGCGGAAATGAGTTGTCGACCTACGCCGTAGTTGTGGGGCCGGGCCACAATTTCGCGATACGGCGTTCCGCTTTGTTCGATAACGTTGCGGAGCTGTTCGTGTTGACTGCCTGGGCCTCCGTCAAGGAAGTGAAACACATCAACGCTCCCCTCAGCCACTTCAGGGCATGTTCCAAGTGAGCGAAGCATGCGCTCAAAATGGTCCGGCCGGCCGAAACCAAACGTGGCCACCGCTGTGCGCATGGTTCACCCGAAAATGCCGTTGCTCAAGAGGGTGGTGATGGAGTTGGGGGGAAAATTTTTCCTCAATCGCGGGAAGGTTCGGACGATGAGGAGCCTTCGGAATCGTCACCTGTGGGGCGAGCACCTTCGCCATCACGCTCCTCATTGCGTTCTTCGTCCCGTTCCTCGCCTTCGGATTCGGTCGCATCGTCGTAGGCATACCGGTCGTAGGCTGTGCTTTGTGGGAAGATAACTCGGTCCGATTCTTCAAGCGTCGTCAAATTGGTAGCGGTGATGCCAGCGGAAGAAATGGCATAGACGAAATCGCCCATGAAAATTGAGCGGCGGATGTCTCGATCGTCCCACCAAGAACGCTCACTCTGGGATTGGAACAGGGATGAATGGTTCACTTCTCCATAAATGGAGAGCGACCCGTTGGTTTCATTCACCTCGACCAGCATAAGTTTTGAGACGTGCTCGTAGTCCCATGAGTATGTATTGGTTTCAACGAACCNGTAGGTGGAAAGAGGGACGGCAAGCATTGATTTGGGNGCCCAATATTGGAATGCTTTTGATTCGTAGCTGGCCTCAGACCACGACCACATCCACATGTCGGCCTGGTCCGTTGGAACCGGCGACAAACGAAGGGCGTCGGCCTGTTGGGGGTCGGTGGGGTCGCCAATATCAAACAACGAAATTTGGGTCCCCGACCAGTCGAGCCCCGTCCCATCTTCATTCGCCGGTGCGAGTCCGATGGTGAGCAGATGGTCGCGAGAAAGGGGGTGGATGTACGTTGAAACTCCTGGAACCTTCAGTTCGCCGAGAATGGTCGGATTGGTTTCATCAGAAACGTCAATGACCCAAAGCGGGTCAATTTGTTCAAACGTGACAATGTACGCCCGGTCGCCATCAAACCTCGCACTCCAAATTCGCTCGCCCGGTGCAATGCCGTCCACCTTACCTGCTTCGACCAAACGCTGCTCTTGAGTGTCGGCGTCCATGGAACGGACAAGTGTCACAAGTTGAGAGGACATGGGTTCTGGGTCTTCCATCCACCAGCGGTTCCATTGCCCGGTGGTGGTGGCGACACGAAGGACACCTTCATGTTCAGAGAGAGAAAACTGATTGAGAACCGTCCCTGCGACGCGCCCTGAACCCGTGTAGAGGGTGGCATCAGGGGCGCTGATGTCAAAGGTGTGAAGGTTGGTCATCTCCTCCAAATCGTCGTTGCCCCAGAACCACCAAGAATTGAAGGCGGTTTCAGCCAACACCAGCACATCTGCAGAAGCGTAGACTTGAGGATAAGGGCCAACGATGTGGTTCACTTCGTAATCGAAATCGGCTGACGAAAGGTCGAGGGAAAAGATGCTCGAGATGCCCCGGTTCATGCCGTCTTCTGGAGCGACGAACTCCCTGCAAGCATTGTCGGTCATGAGGTGAACATTCACCTCGCCGTCGCTGTATTCATACACCTGTGGAATCAAATCGGCAAGGGTAAGGTCGTCCAGGACCTGACTGTTGCGAACCATGGTTTCGTAAGCGAGTTTTTCACGGATTTCAAGTTGGAGGGGGTCGTCTTGCTCAAGGTTCCAATAACCCGTGGGGAATTCAAGCCATGATTGAAGGCCCCGGAGGTCCATTGAAGCGTGGGTAACGGTCCGCACCGTTGCATTGACTTCCCGGGCGGTGATGTAACTGCCTTCGATAAACAGTTCACGTTCGATGTCAGGCTGACTCCGATTGGTAATGTCAAACACGGTGAACTTGGTGAGGCTGCTGGTTCGCCACGTGTTGTAATCCCCATCCCAACCCATGGCTTCGACCACCGGGTGATTGGGTTGGATGCCCCATGGACTCATTCGGGAAATCACGACGAGTTGATCACCATCAAGCATCATGGCCACGGGCGTGCCCGTCAGGGAGACGTTGGAAACGGCCGCAATTTCGCCAAATTCAGGCACACCGAGAATATGGAGATGGTTTTCTTGGAGGTAGTAGATGTGGTAGCCGTCGGTCTTCAAGAAATCGGCCTCATCAACGCCGGCTTCCTGATTGTTGGTACCTGAGAAATCCTCGCCCTCAACGCGGGTTGGGGTTCCGGTTCGGGTCTGGGCGCTGTTGTCTCCTTCGGCGATGGTCCCCTCAGGCGTCATCATGTCAGCCTCCTCAGCCCAACCAAAGCCGTAGAAGTAAGGATCAGAAACAGCCTGAAGAAGTTGAATTCTGTATTCTTCTTCGATGGATTGTTTGAGCGATTGTTCCAGTTCTTCGCAATCATCGTAGGCAAAAAGCTGGGGGCTGGCCACCGTTCGTGCCGTGATGGATGACCAATCATCGGGTAGCACCACATCGGGGACCTCAACGTTTTCTGTAACGTTCAGGCAGCCGGCCAACAACATGGTTATGCACAAGCCGAGCGCAAGAAACGGTTTTCGGTCCATGTACAGCACCTCGTTGTGGGTTGATATTAAGAAATTGGGCGATTGCTTCACTGCAGTTGGTGAATGGAAGCGACCATCACACAGGCAGCATGCCCTGCTGGTAAGCATAACCTGCTCCTCCGGCAATCAAACCAATCACGACCAACACGAAGAGACGTTTCTTGCCTTTCTTTGGCTTGACCGCATCCGATTCAACGGGGACGACGACGGGAAGGTCCGGCAGTTCGCCGAGGGGAGGTAACTCACCGAGTGGCGGCAACCCTCCCAAGGCCGGAAGTGGGAGAGGTATGGCCAACGGGCCGGCGTCTTCTTCGATTTGGACTCGGTCGGGATACAACTCATCGAGGTCCTCCAAACCAGGTGCTTCGGGAATG
>PAGK01000040.1 GCA_002704515.1 Methanobacteriota archaeon | reverse complement strand
TTTCCTCACTTGGTGGTACCAAGGCGTTTTCCCTTGAGGAGTGGTCATCCATTCATACCAACCATCGACTGGAACAACACCTCGTCGGTGCTGTGCTGCTGAACGGAACATCGGCTTTTCGTGTATGGTTTCGCATCGAGCGTTGATGGGTTCACGGTTGGAGGCTTTGGCCCACGAGGGGCGAAATCCCCAACGCATCAACCTGAATTGACGGGCCACCTGTTGTGTTCCATTCCGTCCAATCTCGGTGGCCACTGGGATGAAACTCTGGGGGGCTACGTTCCAAGAAGGCTCGAACGGTGTGAGGTCCGATAGAGGCTCGGCCTCGATCTCTGAGGCCACTTGTTCCATGGGGCTTGAAAGGGCAAATCGTCCGCACATGGGGTCGCCTCATACGGGGTCAGCGACGGCTTCCATGAGGGCCCGCACATCAAGTTCTGCTCCATTGAGTGGGACGCGCAGGTCATAGCGGGACGCAACGGCTGGGTCCAATTCACCGAAACATCCGACCCATGTGCCGCTGATGATCAATTTGGCCCCGCGACCATTGAGCCAAGGCCCTTCACCGGCTTCCATCGGCTTGGCTTCCCATTGTTTCACGCCAAGGTCATTGCACAGGGCTTGGATGCGGCCACGGACGGCCGCAAATCCTCCGCTTCGTTCAGCCGTGATAAACGCAAGACGGTCGGTGTTTTGGTGGTCTCGAACCACCGTGCCAAGTTCGTAAACGGATTGTGGGAGGTCATGATGACGGTTTCCAGACAACAACTTCAGTAACCCAGGGAGAAGGTGTTGACGCAGGATGGTATGGTCAATCGTGATGGGGTTGGTGATGGCCGTGACCTCGTGATTGGGTGTCCATCTCATGTTCGTGAACTGATCGGTTTCGTTGGAAAGCGTAAGGGATTGAATTTGCATCATGCCCATCCCTTGCATGGCGTCCCTCAACCGCCGGCGCATGTGATGGTCCGCCCTTGGTTGCGCGGTAAGGGTGGCTTTGGGAACATCTGACCCGAGGTCTTCGTATCCGTGCCCAATCGCCAGTTCTTCAACGAGGTCTACGGGGTGAAGCAGATCAAATCGCCATCGAGGCATTGTGAACATGAGCTCTGAAGTTCCAGCCCTGGCTACGGCCATGTTGGTCGAATGCGTTGGTGCATCGTTGGCAGCGGGTTGACGGCCNTCAAAGCGACCTCCCATNCGNCCGATGGCGGTGTGTATTTCTTCATCGGAAAAACTCCTTCCCAGAAGGTTTTGAACCAGTTCTTCGGGGACAGCATGGGTTTTACCTTCCCCTTTGGGCNTGGTGATTTNTTCACCCGTGCAGGAAACAATGTCCACGGATTCAATTGAGCCTCCTCGTTGAGTCAGTTGGAGGCATACCAACATCAAAGCCGCTTCACAGGCCCGTTCGTCCCATCCAGTTACATCCACAAAGAAATCCCTTGTTTTTCCGGTGACGGTGGTGTGCTCACCGTTGATGATGGGTGGAAACGACAAGACGTCGTTGTTTTGGTCAACGATGAGNGGAAAACGGTCCATGCCATCCAGAAGGTGGGCATAATCCACGCCCTTTGGATGTTCATGCAAGATCTCGGTCAACGTCATGGCCTTCTCGCTGGCGAGTGGAGTGAATGAATGCGAACCAGGGACTGCCTGGACTCGGAAAGGGGGAGCCAGATTGGCCAAGTCATGAACGCCGATGGAGGCTCTTTGTCGTCCTCGTCCAAGGGCGAAGTGGAGTTTTTCCTGATGATCCATCAGTCCTTTGATGAATTCTTCTGTTGCCTCTCCATCATCGGGGAGGTCAACACCACGGACGACGGCACCANAGATGACGGGACGAATCGTCTTGAGTTCTTCATCAACGGTCATGGAAAGCCCGCTGGGTTTCACATTGAGGTCGGGTGTAGCCGGTGCACCGTGCAGGAAATTCACCATGGCATAGGCCAAGGTTTCACCGCTCAGTAAATCGGGGCGATCGGGGAAGATTTCAATGTCCAATTGCTCTTCATTACAAGCATCAATGTCGGTTCCTAGTAGCGGAAGTTCATCGTTGACGTGTTCGATGTCGTGTTCAAATCCCTGTTGTTTCATCAGGGCACGNAGGAGCGATTGGGGGACTGAAATGGTCGGCACGATTCATCACCTGGCAAACCAATGGGGCAGTGGGCGTTCGTAGCCAGCCAGACGCAACCCACCGACGGCCGCTGTTTCATGGTTCAGCGCACGTAGGTGCTTTCGCTCAAGGCTGTCGATGCTGTTAACACCGATTCGGCGCAATTCAGTGGCCAAGTCCTCTTGAGTCCCTTGCAGCCAGTAGGCTATATCTTCAGTGTCAGCCATGGGGGCCGTGCAACTGACGATGTCAACCTCTGATGCCATTAANACGGCAAGGTCGTGTCCGCTAGCTGCAAAGCCGAGCAAGAATCCAGTTTGAATGGCCTTGTCCGAGAGGTGTTCTTTCTTGGAGCGACCCGTTATTGGGAGCGCAGCAGCTTCAGAAATTCCGGAACCATCCTCGATGCGAGCGACGGCCAAGTCAAAGTGATGATGGGCAGCACGGGCATGCAGGGATTGAACGCGGCTAATGGTGTCAAGGAGCACGGCCGGAGCGTTTTCAATCGCCATTGAACGCAAGGCCACCATCAATCCATCGAGTTGTTCTGCATCCATTGGAGGGAGGTCGTTGAGGTCGATGGCAAATCCACCAGCGGAGGGCAAGGCTTCTGCTGTCAACAACAAGTTGGTTCGATTCACCATGAGGATGTCAACGGCTCGTGGCTGCTCTTCCACCATGGCTGGGTGGCGATTGAGGACGTTTCGAACCGCTTCATCGGCTTTCTTGTCGGGCGTCATGGTGGCTCCAGAGGTGAGGCAGGGCAAGAGTGGTAGGGGGAGGGCTAAGGACTGGACCTCTTCGGAAAGCCCAATCAAAGCCACGGTGTCAACGGTTTCGTACGGCATGAGTTGTTGGGCTTCGCTGGTGAGGCCGACGTTCGAGAGATCATCGCTTGAAACTGCAAATCCGGTTCGCTCAATATGTAGCCCTTCTTGCGGAATCAAGCAAACGGCATCGGATGGTACATGCATGCTTTCATCATCGAGCAGCGCGTTGATTTCATTGAGTTCTTTCTTGGTGAGCGGCCGAAGAACAACCCCTGGCGGTGGTGTTGGACAACGCCCGTTGATGACGATTCGTCCTCCGCTCATGCCAGCACCTGGGTCGGGGCCGACGTCGCCGTGCACGACGATGAGTCCTGCTTCCATGCCTCCTCCGATTCGAGGTCCTGCGGCGCCACGAATGAACAAGTGGCCACCGGTCATTTCCGAACCGGCATCGCTGCCACATCCATCCATGACGGTGATGGTGCCAGCCGCCATTCGGTAGCCAACGAAGTGGCCAGCCATTCGCTCACAGACCACGGAGGTCCCTTGATTGGCGGCTCCAAGAAAACTGCCTGCATCACCTTGCAGTGTAAATGAGCCGCCTTTTCCAAAAGCTGCAACCCACGAACCGAGTACGCCAAGCGCACGGAGGCGAGCTCCTTCGGGGAGGGCAGGGCAAAGCCCCAGTTCTCCATCCTTCGGAACAGGGTCGCCGGCGTTGGTCCAACCGATTCTTAGAATCGCATTTTGTTCAGCAGCGGCAATGAGTCGGGGGCCCAATTTTTCATTGATGTTCATTGAGCGCTGAACCACCGCATTCACATCCGCCATGAAGCATGGTCGTGCCTCCACCACAAATAGACTGCTATTCATGCTGTTCCTTGCTGGGGATTTGTCCAATCGTTTCCTCACACCGAGGTTGAAGAAGCCTTTATTGACGGCCTTCATGAGCAAGGCTTGGAGAAGGTTATGACGATCAAAGTCGCCATCAACGGATACGGTACAATTGGAAAGCGCGTTGCAGATGCGGTNGACGCACAGGACGACATGGAAATCATTGGCGTCACAAAAACCCGCCCTGCTTTTGGTTGTGACCTCGCTGTCCGCAAGGGCTTTCCTCTGTATTGCACGTACAACGATGCGGACAAGATTGCGGCCTTCGAACCCGCGGGTTACACCTGCCATGGGGGCTTGGATGATCTGCTCGCCGTGGCCGATGTCGTGGTTGATTGCTCACCGGGCAAGGTGGGTGCAGCCAACAAGGAAACCTACGAAAAGGCCGGTGTGAAGTACATTTTCCAGGGCGGTGAAAAGCACGCCATGGCTGGCATGTCTTACACTTCCTCTGCGAACCATGAAGCCAACCTTCACGCCGCAGGTACACGTGTTGTTTCGTGCAACACCACCGGATTGTCTCGTACCCTCGTTCCTCTCTACGAGCATTGTGGCTCATTGAAAGTTGAATGCACCATGATTCGACGGGCTGCTGACCCCGGAGATTCCAAGAAAGGTCCAATCAATGCCATCAAACCTGTCCTCAAGGTCCCTTCCCATCACGGACCCGACGTGATGACGGTGAAACCTGAAATTGAGATTAATTCAATGGCGGTTGCCGTACCGACCACGCTCATGCATTGCCATTCGATTGTGGCGTTTTTACCGGACGGTCATGGGTTAACCACCGAATCGGTCTTGGAACTCTGGAGCCAAAATCCTCGCATCATCATCATGAACGGTGCTGAGACAAACATCACGACCACAGCTGAAGTGATGGAATACGCACGGGACATTGGTCGAAAGTGGGGTGATCTGCACGAGATTTTTGTCTGGGAAGACGGGGTGAAACTCGACGGGAATACGCTGTATTATTTCCAAGCGATTCATCAAGAATCCGATGTCATTCCAGAAAACGTTGACGCCATTCGGGCGTTGATGGGTACAGAAACGGATTGGCGCGCCTCCGTGGCCAAGACGGACGCGGCCATTTCTGCCTACAATGGGCTCTGACCAAGGCGGTCACCAACAACACAGCCAAGAGGTTCCTTCAAAAGCCTCGCACGAGTCCGCAGACTATGCTTTCGAGAGCCTCGCTCTTGCTCGTGCTCTTCCTGTTGGTCTCCGCACCGCTTTCGGTGTTGGCAGAAGGCACTTCCGAAGAGCCTCTTCGTGAGGATTCGGAGGTCTCCGAAACCTCGCTATCAGAACAGGAACGATTGGCCTTGGCCGCCTCGCATTGGCAACTCATGCCCGAAGCGAGCATGGTGGCAGCCTCATGGAAACCTTCCACCGGCCTTCTTCATCTCGCCGGTGGTTCATTTGACCCGACCGTGCAGAGTGGGCCAGAACTCCCAGTCGATTATCAGCGAACTCAGGATATGGCTCATACCGGTATGGCCGTGGTGCAACTCGACCGTCCGGACGGTACGTTGTTTGACCAACTCGCCAAAAAGTACGACCTCACGGTGTTGGACATCCTTCACGATGAAGGTTGGCTCGTCCGTTTGCCACCCTCTGCCCCNTCAGTTTTTCAGGAACTAAGCAACGAAGAGGGCGTTCGCTGGGTCGGGCAGCATCAACCCGGCTGGCGAGTCGCACCTTCGCTTCTCGTTCAACCCGCAGGTGCAAAAGCGCTCGCCATCATCCCTACGCCTGACTTGAGCGTTGGCGGCTACGCAGCATTAGCGACTGACCTCGTCCGTTTCGGAGCCGTTGAAGCTTCGTGTGATGCTTGGATGTGTCATGCTGCTGTTGACCCAAATACGGCCCTTACCCTCATTCGACACCTTGCTCATGATGGGCGAATATTGTGGACTGAACCCTCTTCTGAACTTCGAGTTCACAATGCNCTAGCTTGGTCGATCGCCGGTGTTCAAGGCGTGGCTAACAACGCAACGTTCACCCTCGATGGTTCAGGAGAAATGATCGCCATCGCAGATACAGGTCTTGACCAAAANCATCCCGATTTGGCNGGAAGAGTCGCCGCTACTTACACGCAGTTTGGCCTTGANCCCTCCCCGGCAGACAGTAACACTGGGCACGGAACGCACATCGCGATTTCGGTCCTTGGAAACGGCACGGGCGACGCTGACGCCCGAGGCGTNGCTCCCGCAGCGACCCTCGTGATGTATGCTCTTGAGCACGACCCCACAGGTACATTTGGACGAATCGGATCGATTTACGACATGCTTCGAGATGCCGAACAAATGACCGCCAGAATTTCCGTGAACGCTTGGGGTCTCAATGGAAACTACGGTCAATACACCGCAGACGCTCGCTCAGTTGACACGTTTGTTCATGACCGGAAGGACTTGACGCCTCTCTTTTCCGTGGGCGACCGTGGCACTTCGGGGGCATCGCAAGTCTCTTCGCCGGCGACGGCCAAGAACGTCATCGCCATCGGTGCCTCCACCACAGGGGCTACTGGAACGCCTGCTGCAGGCGCTGTGGTCAACTTTTCATCCTTGGGTCCCAGTTTGGACGGCAGGGTGAAGCCAGACCTTGTCGCTCCAGGTGTTGGCATTTGCTCGGGTCTCGCAGAGGANGCCAAGAATCCCGCTGGTCCCTCGTGCCTTTCCGGTGCTCACGCTGATGGAAATTCCTACTACATGTCCCTCAGTGGCACCTCACAAGCTACGGCCATTGCCGCTGGTGTGGCAGGGCTCACACGGGAATTTATTCGAGAACAAGTGGGNGTTTCGTCTCCATCCAGTGCCCTCGTNAAAGCAGCCATGATCAACGGCGCCCGTGATTTGGGTACNCCCGATATTCCCAACGCAGCCGAAGGATGGGGTGAAGTTGACCTTGAACGAACGGTTCTTCCAATGGACGGATCAACTCCCTTGGACACATTTGTGGATGACAAGAAAGTTCTCTCTCCTGGGTTCGGTTTACTCTACTCCTTTTCCATTGACCCATCACANGGGTTAGACATGACCTTGGCATGGACCGATGAGGCGGGCAGCGCCATCGCACCTCAAAGCCAAGCCCGATTGGTGAACAACCTCGATTTGGTGCTGGTCGGACCGGATGGCGCAGAATGGCTCGGCAATGATTTCGCACAGGGCTTTACCACGACTGGGGGGGCATCAGACACGGTCAACAACGTTGAACGCATTCGTGTCGCACCAGGAACGCTCCCTGCAGGTTCTGGCGATTATATCGTCAAGGTACTTCACCGAGGCGGTACACAACAAGACTTCGCCTTGATCATGAGCGCTGTCGCTACACCAACNCCACAACCCGATTTGGCGGTCTTTGACGGAAGCATTCTCTCCTCTTCGGAAAACCCTCTCAAAAACGATTTGATTTCCATTCGTCTTGCTTGGGTGAACCAAGGTACAAGCACCACGCCTTCTTTTGATATCATGCTGGAAGACACCACCGCCCAAACGGTCCTATCAACNGCTACACGACCCGCCCTTGGCCCTGGAATGATTGACTCCTACACCATTTTCCANCAATTCACCACCACTGGGANACACACCCTTCGCTTGACGGTTGANACCGGNGGTGTTGTGAGCGAAATGAATGACGATTCAACGGGCACCAACAACAACGTGTGGANCCAAGACCTCGAGGTCATGGCCCTCGGTGTTCGTGTGGTGGTGGAAAACGATGATGGGAGCATCCCTGAGTCTTCTGAAGACCGTGCGTCAAACGCCATGATGAACCTTGATGTTCGCAATGATTCGGGCATTGATGTTCCCCTTTCCATTCTTCACGAGGGTACGGGTAACCAATCGGTTCTCATTTCTGCAACCATGGTCCAAATCCCGGTCCCAGGACGGGATAACTTCTTCTTACCTAGCC
Source organism: Methanobacteriota archaeon (assembly GCA_002704515.1). GTDB lineage: Archaea > Thermoplasmatota > Poseidoniia > Poseidoniales > Poseidoniaceae > Poseidonia. The sequence continues at coordinate 7,562 of PAGK01000040.1, read as the reverse complement.
CAGATTTGTGGACACGTTCCTTCAATGAATCAACGTCGTTTACCCTGACTGCCCAAGGTACAACCGAGGCCAATAAATCGATGAATCTGCGCCTCGAGGACATCGATGCCGATTTGACCACGGACCCAAATAACCCTCGGTACGTTCGGTCAGGCACGTACGTGCTGGAGGTCACCGCTCGCTATGAATACCAACCGACGGTGGCCCACACACAACGAATCACGGTCGTCGTGGAACAACTCGACCAGGTTCAAGTGGTCGCTGCGGGAACATCGGGCCTTCAAGCCGTACCCGGGTCTTCCAGTGTGTTCTCGATTTCGGTTCGCAACACCGGCAATGCACCCGCACAATACAGCCTCGACTGCCTTTCAGAACAACGTTGGCAGGTGATGTTGGGCACCTCGAATTCGTCTCAACTTGATTTTGAAGCATTGAACATTCTCGAATATCTGCCGATGTCGGTGCGTGTTTATGTGCCGCTCGTTTCTGGTGGCTCCCCTGCCGCTGGCGAGACCGATACCGTCACTTGCTACGTCACCTCAATGACTGACCCGCTGATGAACTTCACCGAAAGCGTGACCATCACCGTGCTCGCCCAGGAATCCTTTGACGTTCACCTCAAGGACGACAATGGAAGGGTCGGGCCAAACCATCTCTCACCTGACGTTGCGGTTGACAGCGGCCAACAAGTTCACATGAACATGACCATCGAAAACACGGGGAACATCGCCATTGATCTTGATGTTTCGGTGCTTCCAGACAACCCACAATGGGCCATTCAAGTGTCCCATGATGGCCAGCAAGATTCCCGAAGAATCCTCCTCACGATGGGGGCCGGTGAATCCACCAATGTTCGCTTTGTGTTTGGCGTTCCCTTGACAGCTGAAGAGGGCGACAGCAACGGTTTTACCATCCGTACCGAACGGACTTTTTCCAATTTCAGGCAAAACATCACCACGTTGGTCGTGAAGGATGAACTTGGAATTTCCCTCACACCCCCGCTCAACAATCACATTGACACGATGATCTCAGATGTGTTCTCCTACGGTGAGTTCGTTGTTCGCAACACAGGCAACACCAACCTTGGACTGACCTGGACCCATGGTCTAGCACCCGACGGTTGGTCGGTTGGTTTCGCCAATCCAACGGTCTATCTTGAACCAAGGGAGGAAAAAGTGGTTCGTTTCGGACTCATTGCCCCTCCTCAAACACCCATTTCCGAGAATGCTTTCGAGATCCTTATTCAAGTCAATGCAACCAACGATGGTCGATTTGTTGAGGCCTCAGAAAGCGTGAACATCGGCGTGGTTTCCTCAGCTTTCGGAAACATCACGGCCTCCCGGTCAGGTGAAGGAATCTTGCAAGGCATTTCCAGGGATGATGGCCAAAGCGAGACCTTCGTCATTCGCAACGATGGTAATGCCCCCCTCAGTGCTGACATGACCGCTGTTTTATTGGACAAAAATAACCAGGAACGTACCGATTGGTCGCTGGTCGTGAGTCCATCAACCATCAGTGAATTGGCAGTCGGCGCCACCATGGATGTCGTCGTGACGCTCACGCCCTCAGAGGATGTTGCCCGAGGCGGTGCTGTGTTCATGCTCAACCTTACGGCGACCAGCGGGGCGGTTTCATCCATCGAGTACGATGCAAGTGTTGAACTCTCAACCGGTTCAAGTGGACTCTTCAGTATCCTTCCTCCAGCAGCAAGTGGGGCGCTCGTTCTTGTTCTTCTTGCCGGAGTTGTTGTGTTTGCTCGCCGTATGAAATCTTCAGGTGAGTTGGTTGATGACGGAGCATCCTTGGTCGCTCCAAATACACACACCAACCCAGATATGCTCGGTGAACGCCGTGATGAGGCACTCAACTTGGGTTCAGCCGTTGACGAATTGACGAGTGGAGAGGTCAGTGATGAAGAGATCGCTAAAGCCATTATGCAATCGATGGACCTTCCCGCCGTCCCTGCAGGAGTACCCGCTGGTCTACCCCCGGCGGGTTTACCTCCTTCTGCAACCGTCCCCAAAGGACTCCCTCCAGCAGGTTTGCCTCCCGCACGAAAGAAGACTTTGCCAACGCTCCCTCTCCCCACCCCTCAGCCGATGCCTGCTCCTCAGCCGGTGATTGCCCCAGTGCCCACTCAGGGCCCTCCCTTGCCTCCTGGCGGTTTGCCAGCAGGTTGGACCATGGAGCAGTGGCAACACTATGGGCATGAGTGGCTCAACCGGCAAGGTTGATTCATCAAGATTGAAAGGGAGGATGCCTTCCACCCTCCATGAGCAGCATCGTATTGTTTGGCCCTCCCGGTGCAGGAAAGGGGACGCAAGCCCAACGCATCACGGACGATACAGGATTGCCGCAAATTTCCACCGGAGATATGCTTCGTGCAGCCGTCAAGGCAGGAACTCCGGTCGGTTTGGAAGCCAAGGGATACATGGACCGTGGTGAATTGGTTCCAGACGATGTCATCCTTGCCCTCATCAAAGACCGAATCCAAGAGCCCGATGCCGTGAACGGTGTTATGTTCGATGGGTTTCCACGTACCATTCCCCAGGCAGAGGCCCTAGCAGAAATGACCACGATTTCACATGTTTTGTCAATTGAGGTGCCCGATGAGCGAATCGTAGAACGCATTTGCGGCCGTACCACTTGCGGCGTATGTGGAGCTGTCTTTCACGATGTGTTCAATCCAGTTCCAGCCAAGGGTTGCCCGTGTGGTGAATACCAAGAAAAACGCCGAGCGGATGACAACGCTGAGACCGTGATGAACCGCTTGTCAACGTACCACGATCAGACATCCCCGCTGGCTGCTTGGTACGATGAACAGGGGTTGTTCCACCGAGTTGATGGTGACCGTGCAATCGACGACATAACGGCTGATCTGCTGGCTGTCCTCAACTGAGGTGATGAATTGAGTCGTCGAAGAAAAGGTCGCGCAGGAAAAAAAGCGCAACGGCGTGAAGCCGGCCTTCAGGCTCAGCGTCATCTTGGAGATCTTCTCACCTCACCCGATGCCCACTCCGAAGAAGTGCTGTCCTCTGCTGCCGTGCATGTCATCAAGACCTCCCAGAGGCACCGACTTCCTCTTCCTTCTCGGGTCAAAGAACTCGTGTGCCGAAAGTGTTGGGCTCATCAAACTCATTCGAGCACGTTTCGCGTTCGAATCAAAGACGGTCAGCGCATCAAAACCTGCTTGAAATGCGGCAGTGTTCGCCGTTTTGGTGGTGGTCCCAAACACCACAGGCGACAACACAGGAGGGCCTGATATGACGGATATCCCCGCGCACATCATGCGTCAGGCTAAGTCTCACGATTTTCGAGCGAGCGTCCGCATCGGCAAGTCGGGTTTGACCGAAACCCTTCTTGATGAAATTCGTCAACAACTCCAATCCAGAGACCTCGTTAAAGTCAAGGTCAACAAAGGACTCTTTGAACGCGAAAAACGAAGCGAGGTTTGGCAATATGTGGCGGAACAGACGGCCTCTCACCTTGTCCTGCAACGTGGAAACATTGGAGTTTTGTGGCGTAGGTAATCCCGGACGAAGCAAAGGGTCAAAGGGTGCATTCGTCCCCGTTGGGGTATAGAGGCATGTCCATGAACTCACATCTTTTTACCAACCGTACCCGGCAAATTGCGTTTGGATTGCTGTTATTCATCGGCGCCATGATGGTGGCCAACCCCACTCGAGCTGCAGGTGGTAGCGGTGTTGGATTGGATGTTCACATCAAAGACGGCCTTGAGACACAAGCCGTTTACGTTGGCCTTGCCATCCTTGTTGCCGTCTATGTTCTGATCATCTTTGAAACGGTCCATCGAACGCTCGCTGCGGCCGTCGGTGGGATTGCGGCCATGCTCGCCCTCAACTACTACGATACGGGTGATACCTTCACGTTGGCTGAAATCACCACCATGATTGATTGGGAGACCATTGGCCTGCTCTTGGGTATGATGGTGATGGTTGGTATTCTCTCAAACACGGGTGTGTTTGAGTATTTTGCCGTCCTTTCCTACAAGAAAAGCCAAGGGTCAATATGGACGCTGGTGGTTATTTTGTGTTCCGTAACTGCCGTCCTTTCGGCTTTCCTTGACAACGTGACAACCATGCTGCTTCTGACCCCTGTCACCATTCAACTTGCCAAGGTGCTTGACATTAAACCAATCCCTCTGCTTATCTCAGAGGTTCTGTTCTCAAACATTGGTGGAGCGGCAACCATGATTGGCGACCCTCCAAACATCATGATCGGTTCTGGTCTGTCTCCAGACAAAATTGCATCGGCAGAGGGCGGTAAATACGCATACATGTCGGAATATGGCGTAAGTTTCAACGATTTCATCATCGAGATGGGCCCAGGTATCCTGATGTGCATCGTCCCGAGTTTCATGCTTTTGAAGTGGTATTANGCCGATGAATTTTCGGGNTCTCGTATTCGAGACGTGGCTGAACTCGAAGCCAAATATGGCATCAAAGACCCTCANATGCTGAAAGTCGCTGGCGTCATCNTGTTCCTTGTCATCATCAACTTCTTCCTCCACCCCATCACCCACATCGCTGTCTCGTGGATTGCTTTGGTGGGTGCAGTGATCATGCTCTTGGCCACCGACCGGCACGAACTCGAAGAGCCACTTCATCACGTTGAGTGGACAACGCTTCTCTTCTTTGCNGGTCTCTTTGTCTTGGTTCACTCACTCCAATACATGGGNGTCATCGCTTTTATCGGTGAATACGTCGAGCGTGCTATCGCCTTCTTTGGTAGCGACACAGGGGACGGGCAAACCGTTCGTCTAGCCGCAGCCATCCTCATCGTGCTTTGGGTCTCAGCCATTGCATCAGCCTTTATTGACAACATTCCTTACACCGCCACCATGATTCCGATTGTTCTGCAAATCGCTGACAACCTCGGCGACTACTTGCTTGGCCCGTTGATTTGGGCGTTGGCCTTTGGAGCCTGTTTGGGTGGAAACGGCACGTTGATTGGAGCATCGGCCAACGTCGTCACGGCCGGAATGTCCGAAGAAGCGGGCTACCCGATTTCGTTCAACGAGTTCTTCAAAGCCGGTTTCCCCATCATGATTCTCACCACGTTCATCGTTTCTCTGTACATGCTTCTCGTGTTCATCGTCGGTGGCGAAGACAACGCCACTTACGTGAAACTCATCCTCGTTGGCATCACCCTCTTGAGCATCATTGGCCAACTCGCCCGTGGACGCAGCAAGGGCAAGACCTTCGCTGAAGCCTTGGTCGACGACGAAATGGACGGCATTGGTGAAATGGTCGTTGACGTGAAGGACAAGGTCATCGTCATCCTCCGTGGAGAAGAAGAGTAATCACAAGCAAGTCAGCGTTGACTTGAAGTCCCTCCGTCCCGAGGAGGGTCTGAGGCAGGACCATGTTTGAGTGCCAAATCTGCGGTCTACTCTCCATTGGCGGTACAGCATGTCCCGCCTGCGGTAGCCAACTCCGGAAGGACTTGTCCGCTGAGAACGCCGACGGCGAGGTGCTGCCCACCGAAGTTCCTGGATTGGACGACGCAGCNGCTGCTTGGTACGATCTCGAAGGCATCGAACCGCCTACNGAGGAGGAAGAGCCGGTTGTTGANGCACCCGCAAACAACACGGGAACTCTCCCGTTTGGCTTCCAAGGGGCTTCAACCGTGTATGCTCCAAGCCTTCCTTTTGGCATCGGAAGTTTTGCCGATGGCATCCCCTTTGATGCTGGGGACGAGATGATGATGGAGGCCCCTCCTTCTCATCCCAAAGAAACCGAGGACCTTCCTGAGGCCATAGAACCCACTGCAGTGGCCGAAGTAGCTCCAATCGCTGTTGCTGAGGTCGAGGTCGCCTCGGCACCGACCTTGCCGTTAGAGGAGGTCGAAGTTGATGCAGAGGACTCTCTTGAGGTCCCATCGCTTCCGGACCTTCCATCTGTCAACAAAGCCCCTCCACCTCCCCCCTCCGCCAGTGAGATGAGCGAGGCACCCGTTCGGCTCACCTCNGCGCGCCTCCTCACACCAGCTCCGGTTCAGGAAGAACCACCGGTGCCCGACTATTGGAAAATCGATGCCCAAATACCGGATTACGAAGAGATCTACGGGCAAGAATCGGCCGTTGTGGAAATGGAATACGCCTCTTTGGACGACGATGTTGTTGTTTACGACCACACCCAGGATTCTCCAGCAGCCGTGTTCCATACGCCCCTCGAAGCGACTCCGCAAACGCCTGCGAAACGGTCAGTGAAATTGCGATTGCACCCTGCGCAAGCCTTGAGCGTGGACGTTGGTCAATCAGCGGAGCTTCAAGCAATGTTGAACGATGGATTCCAAGCGATGCAGCGCAATGATTGGTCCTCTGCGGCCCGTTCTTTCCAGCGAATGGCAGCAGCCCTACCCTCGAATGCAGAGGTGTACAACAATTACGGAATCGCCTTATTACAACGGGCAACGGCGATGCGAGACGGTGGGGACCCACAACAAGAAATCGTTGCGGAAACACAATTTGAATCGTCAATTCTCGCTCTTCGGGAAGCCGCCAAGAACGCGCCAACCAATGGCGATGTCTTGGTCAACCTGGCCATCGCACTCATCGAGAGTGGTCGCGCTGAGAAAGCTCTCGGCATCATGAACGTTCACAATGCTCGTACGCCAGGCTCTGAAAAAGGGTTGAACACCGCCGGCGTAGCCATGTTCAACTTNGGTCAATTGACCCAGGCCGTGGAGACCTTTGGGAAGGTCGGCGGGGATGCCATCGTATCTGGAAATTTGGCTCAACTTTCGCCAAATNCAGCCTGAACGCCAAGAAACCGATTCTTTTNGCAAAAATGGAAGGACGGTNGCGCTTTCAGNGGTCCATTGTAGACCGATTTCTTCTTATACGGGTGGAAGGTCGGGTGGTTGCTTAGCACCCTGTCATGCCTGTCATGATGGGGGAAGGGCTGAGGAGAATCACCCTCGAGGAGGTGGTTTTCTGTTGAAGCCGAATTGGCATGACTAGATACCGAAGGGTTACTCATATGGTGTGGTAACATACACATGTGATGCTACAACCCAACTGGGGGATCGCTCGGCTCGAGTGCCGATGAAGGTCGTGACAAGCTGCGATAAGCTGCGGGTAGGCGCATGTATGCCTAAGATCCGCAGATGGCTGAATAGGACTTCCTGTTTCTTCGGAAACGGTCGCATTAGCGATAGGGAACCCACCGAATTGAAGCATCTTAGTAGGTGGAGGAAATGAAATCAATTGAGATTCCGTTAGTAGTGGCGAATGAACACGGATCAGGACAAACCGAATCCCAAATCGAAAGAGAGGGAGATGTGGTTGGCAGTCTTTTGTCTAAGTCATGGAAGGAGAACTCGCCTGGAACGGCGGATCCATAGAGGGTGAAAGTCCCGTATCCGTACATGATATGACCACGTGACTGTCACAGAGTAGCATGCGTTGGAAATCGCGTGTGAATATGGGAGGCAGATACTTCCAATCCTAAATACAACTCGAGACCGATAGTTTACAAGTAACGTGAGTGAAAGCTGAAAAGTATCCTTAGCGGGATGTGAAAAGAACGTGAAACCAG
>PAGK01000039.1 GCA_002704515.1 Methanobacteriota archaeon | reverse complement strand
GTGATGTCCAGTGGATGACGGCTGGACGAGGCGTGATCCACTCTGAACTCCCCCAAGACCACATGATGAAGAATGGGGGTTTAATGCACGGTTTCCAAATTTGGGTTAACCTTCCAGCCAAAGACAAGATGATGGAACCACGCTATCAAGACATACCTTGCGAAGACATTCCAGAAATTACGAATGAAGACGGCACGGTTTGGGCGAAGGTCATCGCTGGTGAGGCCCTCGGCACCTCGGCAGTCATCGATACCGTCATTCCCATCACGTACATCCATCTCAAGCTGAAGCCAGGGGCTTCCTATTCGCATGTCTGCGAACAAGACCACAACGTTATGCTCTACACCTTTGGAGGTTCACTCACGGTTGAAGGGCGTTCGCTTCATGACGGTAGCCTTGGTCTTCTTTCGCCCGGAGAATCGGTATCCATCACCGCCGAGGACGGTGGAGCAGAGTTGTTGATTCTTGGGGGTCCCGAACTTGGAGAGCCCATTGCTCGCTACGGGCCGTTTGTCATGAACACGCGCCAGGAAATTCACCAAGCGATCGAGGATTACAACAACGGCACCTTGGCCTGATGTGTCTGATGATGGGGGATACGCCCAGATCAAAGGGCGTTGGCCGCTTCGACAACTTCGCCGTAGTTGGGCTCAACTCCAGGGTTTTCAGCGACCCATCGGTATTGAACGACACCTGACTGGTCAATGATGATGACCACTCGGTTTGCAGAAACATAGCCGTCAAGGCCACCCAAGCCGACAAAGGCTGCGTCGTAGGCGTTCACAGCTTCTCGGTTCAAGTCGGAAAGAAGCTCGAATTCAAGGTTGTACTTGCGAGCAAACTCAGCGTTTGCCCAAGGAGAATCAACGCTGATGCCCAACACGGTGGCGTCGGCGGCATTCAAAGCGGCCATGTTGTCTTGGAAAGCGCACATCTCTTTGTCGCACACGCCGGTGAACGCTCCGGGATAGAAGACGAGAATCGTTTTCTTTCCTTCGTATTCTGAAAGCGAGACCTCTCGCTTGTCGGTGGCTCTGAGGGTAAAGGCTGGGGCGGTGTCTCCAATGTTGACCATGACGCTTCCAGCGGATGCCCCCTCTTAATTTTCATGTGTCATCAAGTTGCCCATTTCAAGAACCTTCTTTTGCTATGCTGATTCAGCCCAAGACGTGGAAATTGACCCGGAACAGATCCCCCCCGGCACTCATATTGTCGGGGCTGCTGATGTTTATGGACTTCAGCACCCTGTTGCTGGGCAAAAGCACCACACGACCTGTTTATTGTCGGCCAACGGTGAATTGATGATGTATCATCCCAATCACTTGACGAGTTATGCCCTCTTCCAAGTTGCCGATGTTTCAGAGATTGAGGAAGTTGAATATTTGGAGCCGACATTGCTTCAGCCAAAAAAATACAAATTCTGGAGGTTCTGTCAAGGCTACACAGCCCTGTTCCTGCTTGTTGCAGTCATCAGTCAGGTGTATCTCATTTACAGCCAAGCCACTTCCGGTTTTGTCTCACTTGGGTCCTCAGACGATGGCTCAGTTTCTTCAACAGACTTCTATTTCGTAATCGGCCTGTTGATATTCACGCTCCTCGCCGGCGTGAGTTTCTTCTTTCCTCTGTTTTATTCGATGAGGGCTGCAAATTACAGTCATGAATTTGGAACGCCGAGTCGTATTCGGTTGTCCACAAAAGAAGGTGATGAAGGATACTTTGTGGCTAAACCATTGGGGGGTAAAATGCATTCATTGATTTTCCGTTTGTTAGTTCTGATGATTGTGTTTATCATCATGGGAATGATTCCACCATCGGACTTACTGATTTTTGTTGTGTTTTGTTCAGTTCTCTTTGGCGGGGCTATAGTGGTTGAACTCGGACTTCATCACCTTCGGAATGATTCACTACCCACCGAAATTGGCTATCTGCGCAGCGGTTCGATGTACCAATTTTACAAAACCCTCCAAGACCTTCAGAAGTCTCCAGAAAAAAATGAAGGTTTGGACGTTGAGCCGCATCTTGCATCCACCGTCCAAGACCGACTTTCAAAAAGGATCGAAGAACCATTGTCGGTTTTGTACACCCATGAATCGTTTCTTGACGAGTTGACAGAGGGTGAGTGGAAAGCCATGTTGACGGCGAACAAAATATATTTTTCTTTGGCGCAAATTCGCCGATGTACGGAAAAAATGCTGTTCCAGTTCATTGCTGAGAAGAACATCAAGATCAAGCCTCAGAATCGCGGTATAAAGACCATGATGGACCGATTACGCAACGAAGGGGTGCTTACCCCAGAGGTCAACAAATGGTTGGAACTCATCAAGACCGTGGCAAATCCTGCGGCTCATGACATGAAAGAGGATGTGGATGACTTCTTGACCGCTTTCCGAGCGTTTGTTTCGTTCACAACGTGGTTTGTTGAGTCGCAGGCGACCATGGAAGAGGAATAGTGTCCTCCTCATCGAGGTTAGAAGTGCTCGCGCCGGGATTCGAACCCGGGTCGACGGGATGAAAACCCGTAATGATGGACCTGGCTACACCACGCGAGCGGTGATTGCCCCACTTGCGCCCTGTTCATAACCGTTCCCGTGCAAGGGCTTCATGGCGCATTAAGCACCGGTCGCTGCATCGTCTTCACCGATGTTTGACCACCACTGCCAGGCATACCATGCAAGGAGAATTCCGAGGATGCAGACAACGGCAAGAAGGATTTCATTGTCAAGAAACCACATCATGGCGTCCAGCGCCGCATCTCCATAGAGGCCGATCAGGATGGCCTCGAGACCAAACCGTAGACTTCGGCCTAGAAAACCAGCGATGATGAAGGGTTTCTTAGCCATCTGGCCCATGCCGGCCATCCATCCAAGAACCTTGTACGGGATGGGGGAAAAAGCGGCAATGAAGATACCAACGCTACCATATCGGAGGGTTAGGTGTTCCAATTTCCGGAGGTGTTTCTCCTGTCCAAACCGCTTCATGAGGGAGGTCCCCCAGCGTCCTCCAATCCAATATCCAACCAGTGAGCCGAGCACCGAGGCTACGGTCACAACCAGCCAAAGCCAGACCACCAAAGGAAGGTCGCCCATGGCGTTGACCAGCATGGGGATGTAAAGCAGGTCGGGTGGAATGGGCTGGACGATGGCTTCGGTGAACGAGAGAACGAAAAGGCTCGCTGGACCGAAGACTTCGAAGGCTTCCAGGATGGTTGCCTTCCAACTCATGGCGTCCGCTAACGGCGCTCTTTCAAGAAGATAGGGGTGGGCGGTGCCTTCATGGAGTGGATTCCACTCACCAACTCATGGAGCGGGTGTTGGATACGGCAGCCTTGCTTCATTGGCCACCCGCTCGCCTTGCAGGAGGCGTTTGTGCATCTTCCCAGCGTTCAGAACTTGAGCGGTTGAGCCCAGCTCGCATGATGTTGGTCGAGGCTGCCGACATCCTTTGGAGGGACGCTCCCCCTTCAGCCATTGAACATGCCAAAACTTGTGCCAGTGCGACGGGCGATTTGGCCAGACTTTCCGACGTCGACGTTGACGTGCTGGCTCTTGCTCTTGAATTGAAGGCCGTCTTGGTAACCGATGACTATCGCCTTCAAAACACGTATCGCCATGCAGGTGGTTCGATTGAATCCGTGGTCAACGCCCCCTCCAAACACGTCTGGATTTGGGAACTGCGATGCAAAGGATGTGGCGCTACATCGCCTCTTCCAGCGGATGTTTCTCGTTCAAAGAAGGGGCCTGTGGGTGAGTGCGGTGCGTGTGGCTCGCCGATGGAAATCAAGCGTCGCCGTGGTTGATCACTCATCTTCTGCATCGGACTGGAGGGCTTCAAGAGCCTTGATTTTCTTCTCTAGGTCTTCGACGCTCATGCCGGTTGGGTCCAAACCCACGGCTTTGGCACGCTCCATCATGACTTGGTCGGGAGTGCGGCCGCCGGCTTCGAGGTCGGCGATGGTTTGGCTCGAATCACCCAGCGTGGTCGCCTCGGTGAGTCCCTTCTGAAATTCTCCCTTGGAACGACCGAGGGCATTGGCCAACTCGGGGAGCCTTTGAGCCCCAAAGAGTACGAAAAACAACAGGAGCAAGATGCTCAATTCAAGAGGTCCAAGTCCGCCAACCATGTTGCTTCCTCAAACATCCCTTGCGCTCCCCGTTGTTGAAGGCTTTCATCATTCCATGCTCTCTTGGAGGGATTAACCACCGCTCACCGGAGGAAGAAGCGCAATTTCTGCACCGTCTTCCACGATCGTGTCCATCCTACACCGGTTTCCATTCATGGCCACTGAGAGGCCGAACGCAATCCATTCGGTTAATCCCAAACTGACCACGAGGTCTTGAATGGTTGAATTCGAAGCCAGGGTCAACTCATGTCGACGCCCTCCGAGGCGTTCGGCTAACGGTCCAAAGGCGATGACGGCCATCTTCACGGTGGTGTCGTCGGGGGCCATGCAACGGCTTTCGGGCAGGGATTTATCAATGCAGTTCCGTATGGTGCTAACATGACCCCGGCACTTGAAGCCCGCGAGCTGTGGAAACTCTACCAGGCTGGCGATTCAACGGTCGAAGCGGTGCGTGGTGTGAACGTGACCATCAACGCTGGTGAAATGGTGGCTGTGATGGGTCCGTCCGGTTGTGGAAAAACCACCCTGCTGAACATCTTGTCGGGCATTGATGAGCCCACCTCAGGCGCGGTCATGGTTAATGGACAACCCTTGTACGGTATCTCCGACGATGCCCGAACCGACCTTCGAGGAGAGCATTTTGGTTTCATTTTCCAGGATTTCAACCTGCTCCCCGTTCTTTCAGCCGTTGAAAATGTGGAGTTGCCCTTGCTCCTGAAAGGCCAATCTCCCCAAGATGCACGAAACGGGGCGTTGCAATCACTCGCTCTGGTTGGATTGGCGGATCGAAGTGAACATCGCCCCGCTGAACTTTCCGGTGGCCAGCAACAACGTGTGGCTGTCGCACGGGCGATTGTCCATCAGCCCTCCATCATTCTATGCGATGAGCCAACCGGCAACCTTGACAATGCAACGTCCACCGAAGTGATGGATTTATTGAGTGAAATGAATCAACGGCAAGGAACCACCTTTCTCATCGTCACCCACGATTCATCAATTGCATCGCAATGCCAACGAACCATCACGATGAGCGACGGTAATATTCTCTCGGATTCTTCCCATGCCCCGCACGAGGAGGAATGAACGTGCTCGTCTGGGCCATTCTCGTCGCGACTCTTTTGCTGGCGATGAGCACGGTCGGATTGGTTCTCTTCGGCCGTTGGAAACAACTTTCCTGGTCGACCAGAATTATCGTTATCATCACCGGCCCCGTTGACGGGGTTCTGGGTGTTTTGTTGTTCAATTGGATGGGTGTTTCCAGTCTGAGCGCTACGATGGGAGGTCTTCTGGTTGGGATTATGTCGATGTTATTTGTTCAGCCTCTGGTGTTGCCACAACGGTTGCTGGTGTGGCGACTTGCCCGGGAAAACATGGTTCGCAGAAAACGCCAATCCGCTTTGATGATCGCCGGTTTGATCATTGCTTCAGCCATCATCACTTCGTCGTTGGTCGTTGGGGATTCCCTTGACATGACCGTCGGTCAAGAAGTCAGTGCTGCTTGGGGCGAGACCGATGTTCTCGTGTCGGGACTGGACCCAACAACTGGCGTGTCGGTAGAATTCGATCAAGAGGTTGCCAACCGGTTCTGGAGTGCTCTCAACGCGGATGAGCGTTTTTCCAAAGCGATCGATGGGCGCCAGTTTGGTGTTGTTTCCTCGGTGAGTCTTGCTGCAGGAAACGGACTTGCAGAACCCTCAATCTCCCTCTTTGCTCACAACGCTACCATTGACAGCGAGGCCGTTTGGGCGCCACTTGACCCAGTAAATGGGTTGAGGTTTTCCGATATAGCCGCCGCCAACGCTCAAAGTGGTTCAATCATGGTCGCCATCAATGACGTTGCTGCTCAGACCCTTGAGATTGGAGTTGGTGATGTTTTGGAACTTGGGATGTTTGTTTCACGCGACAACCTGCGTGTCCGTACAACCGAGTCCGTGGAAGTTTTAGCCGTGGTTCCTAACGAAGGCCAGGGCGCTATGGCTGGCACGCGTTCGCCTGCTGTATTTCTTGACCTTTCAACCGCTCAAGGGATGCTCGAGATGGATTCGAGCATCAACCGTATGGCGTTTGCCTTTGGAAACGATGTTTCCGATGACAAGCTGAGGAGCCTCGTTCCGGAGCTTGAAAACCTCCTGGACGATGTGTTAACAGCGACCGACGTTGGCATCCTTTGGACCTTGGATGAGACGACCTCATCCCTCACCATCTCCTCTTCGGTGGGTCTCCAGCGCATCAGCGGGGCCGATGTTGCGGCCCTGCGGGAAAATCAATCATCGTTGTACCCCAACGCTTCCATGCTTGAAGTGCTGCAGGTGCCGCTCATCGATGCTTCATACCTAGGCGAGCCGCTGTTGACGTTGGCGGATAGCGAAGTTGACGAATTGCGGCAAAGTGAACATGCGTTGTGGCACATTACGGCCAATGGACTTGGTTTTGAACGGCTCGACAATCAAGAAGCATGGTTGTGGCAGGTGGCGGAAGGTGAGCGAGTCATCGATATCGCATGGGGCGAGCAGAACCATGAGGTGGCCTATCTCTCGGGTGATGAAGCGCTCCTCGCCGACACCGATTTGGTTGAAGATACCGAGCGAAGTTCAAATGTGTTCCAAGATCGACCCGTCGCCATTGCTCATTCAAGCGAGGGCTGGTACGTTCTAACAGTTGGCGAGGAGAATCACACCCTGGTTCTCTTGGATGATGATTTGGTCATCCAAGCGTCGCTTCCTACCGCTCTTCCTCAGCAAGGGACGGTATTGGCATACGACCTTGTCGTTGACAACCAATCGGTCTTCCTACAGATGGAAGGTCTTCTCTCCACCACCTCCTATACATCGCCTCTTCCGTTCTCATCCTTTGTAGAGATAAACGAGACAGACTGGCCCACCCTCGTGCCTACCCCCCCTATTCCGACCCAGCAGCCTTGTGACGGAGTTGCTGCAGTGGTTTTGGAGTCGGGGGAAACGTGGTGCACGTTCGAACAGGGTCTGGTTCGCCTCAATGCCACCGACGGGCATGCGGAGAGCCTACGTCTTCCCGTGTTATCCGATGCTCCAGGATTTGGTAAACTCCCACAGATGGTGCTGGCCTTTGGCGGCGAGGGCGCCGCCCTTTCGGTCGAAGCAGGAGGGGTTTTGACCTCTAACCGTCTTTCACTTCTCAATTTTTCAAACGGCTCCAGCCTCGCCTTCACTGGCGTGCTACCCTACGCTTATGGCAACGATTCATCCGTCTCCTTGGATCACCGCGGCTCATACTCTTCCGTGGCCGGCTTTGACCAACTTGCTGACCTTGACGGTGTTGTATTGGGCCTCATTGCGTTGTCCGATGCCGAGGTGCTGGCGCTTGCCGATGAGAATGAGCGGTCATTGCTGATGTTTTCAGGGGCGGGTTTTGAAGGAGAAGATTCAGCCACGGTGTTGGCCTTGCAAACTTGGTTTGATGGACAAAGTGGAATGGAGGACATTCATCTTCGTTTGAGTGCGGTACAACTCGATGCTGCTGAACAAGCGGAAGCCTCCTCCGGTGCGCTTTCGGCGATGTTTCTCGTGTTTGGCACGTTCACCATCGCTGCCGGTGTGCTTCTTTCCTTGACCATCATCATGCTGCTTGCCGATGTCCGTCGTACCGAGTTGGCAACGGTTCGCTCTCTTGGTCTCCGGCGCAGCGATGCACGAGCCTTCTTCCTCTACGAAGGAGCCGTCCTGTCCTTCCTCTCCAGTGGGATTGGCTCCGTGGTAGGATTGGTCCTTGCTTGGGTCATTTCCGTGGGCTTCTCCTCGATTTTCTCGTCCGTTGGTGCTCAGCAATTTGCGTTTGCTTGGACATGGGATTCGCTCCTCGCCGGATGGGTTTGGGGGACCTTGCTGGCGCTTCTTCTGCTTTGGTCAAGTGCCCTCTACAACGCCCAATTGAACATTGTTCGCGCCCTTCGTGGTGCCCGGGCAACCGTCAAGAAAGGCGTTCCATGGGGGATTTTCTTGCTTCAAATTCTGGCTTTTGCCATGGTTGGAATGTGTACCTTGTTGCTTTTGCTGTGGGGCATCGAGACCTCGCTGTCCTATGCTGTCTACGTTCTTCTCGGGGTCGCCCTTATCCTCTTGTTCACTCCGCTGTTCACATGGGAACTTCCGGTCCTTTTCAACCGTCAACGACCAATGAATCGATGGACGAGGTACGCTGCGCGGAACACGCTTGGCGCCATGGGCGTTCTGTTCTTGGTGTGGACGCTTTTCCTCGCCCCCATTGACCCGTTGCGCCAACGCATGGAACCCAACGAACTGGCGTTCATCGTCTTGGGTTTGCTTCAGGTCCTTGCCGGTGTCTTGGTGTTGACCAGCCTTGCTCCCCAAGTGGTTGGCTGGCTGGCCAAGCAACGGTGGGTCACTCGGCGAACAGGACCGGTAGGTTCGGTGGCTCTCGCCCATCCTTTGGCCCATCCGTTGAGGACGGCTGTGGTGATGGGTATGTTTTCCATCACCATGTTTTCAGTGGTCGTCCTGGCAGGGTATACGGAACAATTTGACACCTATTCGGCGGATTTTGTTGAGGAGGCAGAAGGCGATTTCGAACTCCTCCTCACCTCCACCCGGGCGCGTCCAATTGACCTCGATGATGATCCGAGTGAATGGGGCATTGACCATCCATCAATCGCTCAGATTGACGCCATCGGTAGCGTTTACCGCGCCCCGATTCATCTTGAAGATGAAAACGGTGAGCGCATGCCCTACTTGCTTCGGGGCGTTGATGCGGGTTTTACACAGCACGGTGGATTGCCGTTGCATGCTTGGGACAGCTCACTGGGTAACTCCTCGGATGAGGCTTGGATCTCGATTGAGAATTTCGAAAACATTGTGTTCCTTGATGCTTCGTTTGGGCTTGAATCAACCGCCGATGGGACGGCCCTTGTGCCATTGCAATTTTCAATTGGGGATTCAATTTCGCTAATTGATTTCTCAAACCCTAAAAACACCCGTTCAGTGGTGGTTGGCGGGTTCCTCAAACAATCTTCATACATCTTCTCCCCAGGGGTCTGGATGAATGCAGAACCTGTCGAGTCACAATTCTCTGGCGAAATGACGAGAATGTACGTGAGCGTGCTCCCCTCTTCCATCGCCACTGAGGCGTACGATGGCCCCTCAAAACTGGGGCAAGGGAAAACCACGGGTGAACGTGAAGCAGCCGCTGAACTTGAGGCTGTTCTGGACATCGAGTTGGCCTCGAAGAACATCAATGTTCAGACGGTGGCCGATGAAATCATGATCATCCAATCGCTCGTCCTCGCCATTCTTTCCTTGTTCGAAGGATACCTCGCTCTCGGTTTGATGGTTGGGGTGGCAGGCATTGGTGTAGTGACCGTTCGCAACGTAAGCGAGCGAAGAAAGACCATCGGTATGCTGCGTGCCATTGGGTTCCGCAAGCGCCACGTCGTACGCCTGTTTTCAACCGAGGTGTCCTGGGTCGCTGTGTTGGGCATGCTCAATGGTTTAGTCATCGGTTATGGGTTCCACGTTGTGCTGTACAAGGCCATTTGGGAAGGCGAGGGGGCAGCGTTCTCCTTCCCATGGGCCAGCACCCTCTTGCTCTTCCTGGGTGGTTGGCTTGTCGTCCTCTTGACAACCTTCGTTCCCGTCCGTCGAGCATCCACCATCCCTCCCTCGGCCGCACTTCGTACCGTGTGAAAAATAACTTCAATGTCTGTGAGTTCCGCCTCGATGGGTTTTTTTTCACACCATCGGCCGATTGTGGCAACTTGTCCCCGTTTTTTGGTAAATTTCTGCCGTTTTCTGCATTTTTTCTCCGTATTCGAAGGGCCCATAGTATATATACGACGCATGGCGTGGGGAGGGATACCGAACCTTCGGGGGTATTGACATGAAGAATATGACACCTGTAATCCTCGTGATGCTGATGTTGACGAGCTTTCTCGCCGGCATGGACATCCACGAGCTAGAAGAACAAGTGGTAATCGAGGAAACCGGCGCACGCTCTGGAGCGGACGCATCGGTGATTGCCATCACAACGCCGAAAGAAAGCACGTGCAACATCCAGGGTTGCCGTAACACACTACAAGTGGGTGAAGAGGTTTCGTTCTCTGCATTCATCAAGAACGTAGGTGACGCGGACATCACTGATTTGTCTTACACCGTCACGGTGTACCTCACTGACTCCTCCCAAGCCGTTGGCGGCGTGGCGAAGGACGTTAACGGAAACGACCTCATTTGGGAGAACCTCGATGTGATGTGCGACGATGGTACAGTCTGTGATTACGACTCCACCACCACCCCACTCACCGCTGGGGCCTTCCTCGGCGGCGGCAAGGTGACCCTCCAGCGCAGTGGCGCCGACATCGTTTGGTCGCCCATTCAAGGTGAATACATGGTCGAGATCGCTGTTGACAGCCCAATTGACGCCGACACCTCAAACGATGCCGAACTTGTGTACGTCATCGTCGAAGACTGGTACGACATCAGCGTCGACCTCGCTTGGCTCGACGGCAACGGCGACGAGATGGACACTTCAAGTTTGGACGCCAGCAGCCTGCAAAGTGCTCAATTCAAGTTGACCGTAACCGCAGATGGCTCCGAGACGTTCAACCCACGTGAGGTCAACATTCGAATGGAAACCTCTGGTCAAGTGGCCAGCGCCACCATGGGTAGCGACGATATCAAGGGTATCAGCTACATCACCGTGGGAGCAGTTTCCAACGTTGAAATCTATTACAACGAAACCGACCCGAACGCCACTCAGTCCGCTAACCGAGCGGTTATGACCTACCAAACGGCCTACGAGATGTCCGGTGAGTTGATTCCAACCGGTGATGCCAACGCTCAGTTTGAGATCACCGCAGAAGTGGTGAACTACACCCTCTACGGCCAATACGATGATTGTGTCGAAAGTTCCGATGCCACTGAAGGCAACGAAAACGTCACAACCTGGGCCAACCTGTGTGAAGTGATGCAAAACAACGACGACCGTCCAAAGACGGATTATGATGAACTCACGGGAAGCAAAGTCACCTACGACGATATCCGCATCTCCCGCATGGGCATCTACCAAGGTTACAACTCCGATTGTACCGGCGTGGCTACTACCTTCATGCAAGAAGGTGAGGACGGCGACTTGAACGTCGGTTGTTCCCTCCTTTACGCTGACGTGGAACACCGAGGTAGCGATCCAAGCAAGGCCTATGGCTGGAACGTCTCCTATACCGTCTCCCTTGACGGAACCACCATGGCTTCCGGAACCTTGAACGAATGCACAATTGGACTTGAAGTCCCCTACGTGTACTCGCCACTCGGTGGACAAGCCCCTGTTGGTGCAGTGTGCATGCAGACAACGCTTGAACCAGGAGAATACACCTTCACCATGGCATTGACCATGAACGACAAGGGCAGCACCGACACGGACCCAATTCCATGGTCCGGTGGAACTGACCAGCGAACCAGCAACAACGACGCATCGATGGTGGTTGATGTCATCAACAACCTCCCCGTTATCACCTCCTTTGAGTTGACCACGGAAGGCGACATCGTTGTCGGTCAAGAATCTCCACTCGTCTTTGCAGTCTCTGCCTTTGACGTGGACGACCCGTCTGGTGATGGCCTCAGCTTCGCCTACTCTTACCCCGGTGGCGAAATTGGTGGTTGCAGCGGAACACAGGCAGAGGGCGCTACAGTGTGTACCTCTCCAGTTCTCCCTGACTTCATCGGAAACTCACCCGTTACTGTGGTCGTCACTGACTCACACATGGGCGAAGTCTCCAAGGAAATCGACATGTTCGTCTGGAACAGCGCTGTGGCCACCGCCACCAGCACTTCCGGTGTTGAGGTTCAATACAGCCTTGACTACAACGGCCAGTCCGAATTCACCATTTCCTCCTTTGAAGATGACGACACAGTGTATGATGCCGTTCAACTTGAGGGCTTCACTGGAACCTACGCTGCCGTCGGTGTCATTGACTACGCTCCGAGCACAACCTACACCGCCAGCGACGTCCTCGACCAGTCCATCTCGGTCATCGTGGCCAAGGACATGGAAGCAACCTCCCTATGGTACATTGACGGATCAGGAAAGTGGATTCTCCTCTCTGACGCATCAACCGATGTTGACGCCAGCACCGAGATGTTCACCTACGACGTGCCGGACAACAGCCCTGTGGTGCCTTCAGGTATGATGGTCTTGATGGGCGGTGAACTCGCTCAGGCCTCCATCCCCGACGCCTCAGTCAGTGGATTTAGCGCTGAAGCCACCAAGGGTGGCGCTATCGCTATGACATGGGACATCACCGGAACCCTCCTTGGTTCTGACAGCATCGTGGTCAGCATTTGTGCTGACGCAGCTGACTGCACCGATGGTTTCGAAGCAACCGTTGCTGATGAAGACCGAACCTACACCTACAGTGGTTCTCAAACCACCCACGGCGTGACCTACCACCTCGAGGTGGCTGTTTGCAACGAACAAGGCTGTTCCACTCCTGGAATCTCCAGCGTTGTTGCTGACAAGCGAGTCGACGGAGGCGTGGCTGCCAGCAACTTGGCTGTCGCTGCTCAGGACGGTCAGTGGGTCATCACTTGGGAAATCACCGGAGATGCCAGCGATGTTGCCATGTGGCATGTTTGCTGGTCCACCGAGGACTTCACCGCTGGTGAGATGCCGACGAACCCTGATTCCTGCCCTGGCACCATGGGTTCAGATGCCACAACGTTGAGCATTGACATGCCATCCATCCGAACCGGTCAAGAATACTTCTTCACCGCTGTCCCAATGGACGCCCTCACAAACATGGATGCAGCTGCTTCAATGAACAGCATCATCGACACCCGTGTCGCTGACAGCAGCAACACCAACGACGGCAACGGCACCATTGGTGATACCGGCGACGATGCGTCCTCCAGCGTTCCAACGTGGACCTGGGGTCTCATCGGTGGCGTGGTCATCGTGGCGTTCATCGCTGGTGCATTCATCCTCTCCCGCGGAGACGGTGAAGACGGCGAAGGCAAGGACTGGGATTACTGATCCCTGACCCGTGCTGAAGCACACTCCACCTCACAGAGGTGTACAACGCCGGGGGGGCCGCTAAGGCGGCTCCTCTGGCCTTTTCTTCTAACCCCTTCAATCAACCTTCATTGTGAAACGTATCAGAGTCGAGCATGGGGATTGCAGCGGAAACAATCCGGTGTTCGTTCGACCTTAATTTGAGGGGAGCACTTCGTGCGAGGAGTTTTGTTGAGCTCGAAAGGCTTTCCACGTCTGAACACAAAAATTCGTGGAATCATCTTGATATTTTTTTGCCGGATTAAGGCCCTTTTCTTCCCCTCTTAGCGACAGTTTCTTCCGGATATGAGGTGTTTTGTTTCCGGACAGGTTGATTTTTTCAAAGATTATGCACCCCAATCAATATAAATGGTGTAAGTTGTGGGATGCTTTGCATACAGTCCGTATGGGGTGAATGACTAATGTTGGGAAACAAGAATAAGAAAAACAAGACCGTCTTCGGCGGTATTGGGGTTGCACTGTTGTTGTGCATGTTGATGGTGCTCATGCCAATGAGCGGCTACGTGGATAATAACGAAACGACGGCAACCGTTGAGTCTGTTGAGGCAGACTCGACTGGAGCAGAGGATTACTTCGCGCTCCCCGAAAAACTAGCTGAAGCAGACTACGAATATGACCCGTCCCTTGAACTTCAAGGGATGCGAGACGCCAAGACCAAGGCCTTCCTCAATGAGGACGGATCCATTACGCAGATGGTGGCCAGTGAACCTGTCCACTACATGTCTGCTGATGGTACTTGGGAAGACATAGACCTGAACATTCAGGCCTACCCAGAGGGCTGGGGAGTCACGGAGAACACCTTCATGACTTACTTCGCCCCTGAAGTCGCTAACGGTATCTCGGTACAGGCAAACGAGTTTGTTGACCCGGTGATCTCCGGGCTCAACCCAATGCTCGTGACCCTGGACGCGACTGGCTCTGCTCCAGAGCCATTCATGACCGCTCCAAGCCCGAACGGCGTGGAAGTTGGTGGCAACGTCATCCGCTACCCGCTCGCTGAGGGCTTTGACTTGGATTACTCCGTTGAGAGCAACCAAATCAAGCAAAACCTCGTTCTACGCGAGGTTCCCGTGATTCCAGAGGCTGCTGAGTACTTCGGACTCAGCGAAGGACTGCGAATGCCAGCTGGCTACGCTCTCTTCTCTGGCGAGGAAATGCTCGGTGAAGAACTCTTCAAGACGCAAGAAGACCTTCAAATCCGCAACCTCGAAACCGGTGAACTCCTCGCTGAGATTCCTGCTCCTGTCATCATGGAAGCAGGNGCAGAAGAGCCCTACCTTGGGACCTTCTTCGTTCAGGTCTTCGGCCCTGAAATCATTCTCATTACGGTGGTCGAATCCGACTGGCTCCTCGATGAAGACCGTGTTTACCCGGTCGCCATCGACCCGTCCATTCGTGTGAACTCCGCTAGCGGTGGATACTGTTACATCTACTACGCCTACTGCTACACCAGTTCCTACCGATACCACTACCGATACTACGGTTCCTACTACTACATCCCATGGCACAAGTACACCTTCACTTCTTCCAGTGCTCTTCCAAGCGGCGCTACCGTCGACAAGATTGAGTGGAAGAAATACATGAACTACGCCTCGGGTTCAACCCGTACCTTCCAGGTGAAGGTTTTGGAGAGTTGTGGCCTTGCTCCACGCTACTCCTACAGCTTCGGTTCCAGTTCGTGTTCAGGTTCGTCCCTGAGTGGAAGTTACATGACCGCCAACTACGGTGGTACGGCATCTCGTAGCCTCAAGGCTTCGATCGGCCGTTCACCCTCTGCTGCCACCGTGAGCAGCAGCGGTACCGGTTGGAAGACCGTCAATCTCTGCAACTCCGCTACGGCTTGTGCCGCTACCTCGGGTGGCGTCTCCATCATCACCAACGCTCTCAGCAACGCTGGAACCGTTGGTGTCGGTGAGCATTACACCGGTGGAAGTGCCTACTTCTACACCTACGCTTATGCTTCAGGTAGCCGCAACTCTCACCTCCTTGTCACCTACTCAGGTGGTACGGACGCCGATGCCCCAACTTCGGCATTTGTTCCTTACACGGGAATTGATTCGTACATCGAAGGTGAGCGAACGCTCTTCACCAAGCTGACCGACATGTCGGGAATTGACACCACCTCGAGCGGTGCCCCAGTTCTTTACTACTCCACCAACGGTGGAACGTCGTGGAGCACCACCACCTACGGATTGGGATCCAACAACCAATTCGATGCTGGTGAACTCGTCTCCATCGGAACCTGTTCCTCAACCGCTCAGGATTGCCGATTCAAGGCCCGAGTCCCTGACTTGTCCTATGGCGACGACTTCCAGTACTACTGGAAGTACCAAGACTTGAACCAAGGAAGCAACGGCGCCAACGTCGGATATGATCCTGCCTTGACCGGTACGCAAACTTCGCCAACGCCTTACCAAGTCGACATCGTTGACCCGGCCAACGCACCAACATCTCACAAGAAGATGACCGTGTTGACCACCGATGTCCACGCTGGTAGCTACTTCAACCCGCAAGGCTACTTTGACCGACAAATGACCTACTACAGCGACTCTGACGAATACTTCTTTGAATTCGACACCTCGAACTGTGGAACGGGTTCTTCGTCCTGTTTCTACACCAGCACCAGCACCTTCTACGGTAACTGGATCGCTCGTGGAAACACGGCTCCTGCCTACGGTTACTACGGCATGAACAGCGGTACCAACAAGTTCAACCAGAACCTTTGGAACAACAACGGCGATGGTTTCTTGCAAATTGGCGCCAGAGATGGTCCAGGTATGAACCTCATCTTTGTGTACAACAGCGCCATGAATGCATGGGCTACCGTCGGTGTTGACACCGAAACCGGCATCGACACCCCGTTGACCGGTGGCAGTGCAGCTACGGCCAGCCTTTCCTATGGATACACGGCAGCATACAAGTTTGCTATTCCAGGCGACATCACCGGTTCGTTCGGTACGTTCTCGTTCAACGCAACGCAGACCACGACCACCGCTAACCGCTTGTGTGTGACCACCAACGGATGGTATTACTTCTACCGGTCCATCAGCACTGACCGATGCACATCTGCTTACTACATGATCTACGGTTCAACCAACTCCTACCGATGGAGTGGTTTCGCTCTCGGCTCCGGCTACTACGGCCGCCAAGCCAGCACAGGCGACATCACCTACAAGGTCGGCAACGTTGCTCCTACTCCGGACACGTTCAAGCCTGAGATGTTGCACACGGTCATGCAAGACTCGCACGCCAAGAGCCGAACGGTCTCGGTCACCATCCTCGACGGTGGCGACCCAGCCGCAGGCCTCAACGTGAGCAGTTCTGCAGGCGTCGGACCAACCCTCTATCACCGAATTACGCCGCAAGGCGGAACGGCGAGCAGTTGGGTTTCGACCGCTATGACTCAGGAATCAGGCAAGACCCGTGCACAGTGTGCTTTGTCGAACTGTGTTTGGAGCGCTCCTATTGAAGACCTCGAAGTGAACGACACGGTGGAGTACTACTTCTCCTCTCGAGACGTTTCTACGGTTTCACAAGGAATCAACACCAACACTTCGTCGACATACTCCTTTGACCGTGGCGACCCAAGCAAGGTGTTTGTGGTTGAGTGGCACGACATGTCCTACTACACCTACGGTCAACTTTGTACCGTTCAGGCCTTGTTCTATGACGTGACCAACGAGATTGAGTACAAGTACGACAGCGGTTGTCGAACCACGTACAACTCCTGGTCAATTGGATACATGGACCAGACTCGACAAAAGGGTGCCAGCATTGCTCACCAAGCGTCGACGAGTTTCAACACCAACCCAGGGCACGTCCCCACGACCTCGAACTTCCGTATCTCAACAAGTTCGACGGCCCACGCATGGGAATCCTTCGACAAGGGACTGGTTGAGGTCACCAACGCCGACACGGCATTGACGGGTACCTCAAACGGACGCCCGTACCTCTACTACTGCATCTCGTCCTACTACTGGAACACGTACAAGGCTCGCTGCAACGCGAACATTGACATTCCAGCAGGATTCGAGTTCGAGTACTTCGGTACGACCTACGACGGTGATGACTCCAACGATCGTGTCCAACTCAGCCGACAAGGATCGATGTACTTCATCAGCAACGGTAACACGAACGTTGAGCGCAGTCTTTGGACCTACCACCAGCCTTCTCTTCCCTACAGCGGAAGCAGCTTGGCTCGCCCAGGTACCATCGCTCCGTTCTGGACTGGATACAACCAGTATTACTGCTATGTGAACTCCAACCAGGATTGTTCCGTGTACTACCGCGTCATGCCTTACGAAGGCAAGGGTACCGATGTCACGGCTGACATCACGTCCGACCCAGTGTGGGACATGACCGACAGCCCAATTCGCATCAACCCGTCCAACGACTACCTCGTGGTCTCGTCTGACTTGACCATCATGCCCGGTGTCGAAATCTTCGTTGCGGCTGGCAAGGGAATTTCCTTTGACGGTTCATGCACCAAGATGACAGCTAACGGAAACGCCTCTCACCCCATCAACATCACCGGATTGAACGGTGGCGAATGGAAGGGTATGGCGTTCACCGATGATTGTACGTCAGCCGGTGGTACGGACGACCGACATCAGTTCAGCCACGTGAACTTCAAGAACACGTCTGACGCTGTGTTCCGTTCCGGTAGCCGCCACGACAACTCAGGACCTTCCTGTGGTAGTTCAACGGCCGATTGTAACACTGGAAACTACACCATGAGCGATGTCACCTTCACCGACGTTGGTGCTGTGTTTACACACGGTAGCGGCCAAGGAACAGTCGTGACCATGGAAGACTTCGAGATTGACGGTGCTGATGAAGCCTGTTTCAACTTCCCGGAGAACACCATTGCTACGCTCAAGGAAGGTACGATCAAGAACTGCAACAAAGATGGTAAGTCTTGGGCTGGAGCTATTGTCAACTACCCAGGTTCAACCGCTGGTGCACTCCACGCTGAGAACTTGACCGTTGAGAACTCCTACGTGAACTTCATCGATGTTGACCTGCAACATGTCACCGTCTCCAACGTCACTGTGACCAACCCATCGGCTCAGACCGGTGTGGCCATTGACTCGATGTACGGTAGCAACTCCAACGTTGTGCTTCACAATGTGGACGCAGACAGCTACGCCAACTCAGGCATCAACGCCATGGGCAGTTTGTCCATGACGGATGTTGATCTTGGTACGGCCGACCTGTGGCTCATCCCCGGTGGATGGTCCCAGACCGGAAACGGACCCTCGGGTTCCGATGCCGTGTTTGACACCATCACCGCAGGTGACATCACCATGCAGCGAACCCACCCTGGTACGTTCTCTGACATCACTGCAGAAGACATCTCCATGAGTGGATCCTCCATTGTCAACGAAGTCGTCGAAATGGACAACTTCGACATTGGATCCTTCACCATCGCAGGATGTGGATGGAGCATGATGATGAGCGACGCCTCTTTGGAATCGTTCAAGAGCAGTTGTTCCAGTTCCTCCTCGGCGAACACGATTTCCATTGCTGATTCAGACATTCAGCACGGTTCGAGTTCGGCCCACGTGATTGATGGACGAAACTCCCGCATCACGGTTGGTGAATCCAGCATCACGAGCACAGGCGTCAGTTCGGGTACAACCGAAGTGGCCAAGGCTCGCTCTGGAACCGATGTTGTTCTGATCGACGTTGACCTCAACGGAAACGATTGTTCAGACTCCAGCGGTGATACTGGCAACTGTGCCTACGATGCTTCGTCAAGTGCCATGATTTACTTCGGTGGTTTGGCGAACGTGTCGGTTTACCGACTGGCTCAATCCAACAAGGTGTACAAGGCAGATCACATTGTTACTGCCTCACTCCTTGACAGCAGCATGAACGAGATGTTCCAAATCGGCAGCCACACAACGGATGCTAACGGAAACACCAGCGTTTGGGTTGTTGTGGAAGACAGCGACGGTACAGCGTACGAGGACCACGTGGTCCGTGCCTTCGGTACGGCTGGTCAAAACGAGACCTACCCCGATGACTATCCTGACGCAACGCTAGCCAGCAGCTGGTACCCTGCCAATGGATACACATGGGGTACGCACCTCGACTTGCTCTTGGAGCCTGCTCCAATTGTGTTCAACGACCCTTCGCTGAACTGCTACAAGTTGATCAACGACCCGACCTACACGAACTTGTCTGGAAACTTCAACGGAGTTGACACGTTCACCTTTGATGACACATCCATCACGGTTTCAGCAGACTTGATGCTCGACACCTGTGGTTTCGAGTTGCAAGGTGGCTCGCTCCGTGTGCTAAGCACAGCGACGTCATCTCCTGTGATTACCATCAAGGATACCGGTTTCTTGACCGCTAACAACGATGGTACGTCCGGAAACCCTGCCGCTATCCGTGCGGTCTCCTCGACCTACGGCATGCACTTGGACATCCAGAACGGTGGTACGCTCACGCTCGACCACGCTAACTTGCGCGATGTTGCCTGGGACACGACCACTGAGTCGGGTCTCTACATCGGCATGGGTGCTACGTTGAACATGATGGATTCAGCGATCATCTTTGGTTCGTCTGCATCATCCGATTCGATGTCTACTGTGAAGATTCAGGGCGGCTCTGCCAACATTGATTCATCCAGCATCATCAACACCGGTCAAACCGGTACGGCGATTTGGATCGAGAACTCAGGCGCAACGCTTTCTGACATCATCGTCAAGAATGCAGCGGTTGGTATCCAGAGCTACAACGGTGCTCCACAAGTTGATGGATTCACTTCGACAGGCAACACCGTTGGTATCAACGCCTACGGTGGCATGTCGCTGCCAACCATCTACCGCAGTACGTCGCTTTCTGGCATGAACGCTGGATGGACCACCTACAAGATTGACCTGTCAACCTACCTCGGCACAGGCGATTACTTGCAGGTTGGTGCTAACTCAGTGTTCGCTGGTGGAAACGCTCACCCAAGCTACAACTACGCCACGGGTAAGTACTACTTCATCACCGACCGAATGAACATCATGTTCGAGGACGATTCTGGAAACGAGTGGAACATCACCGACAGCGGCCAAGAAGGATACTACCCCTACGGTAGCAACGATCCAGCTGTCGCGGCTGGAACCCACTCCTACAACGGCGGTTCCGGCGGTGCTCCATCATGGCATTGCAACTACTACGGCTACAGCTACGGACCGAACTACCAGTCCTGGGAGGGTTACTTCTACTACCACTACCGATACTGGCTCGGACAGACCGTTAGCTACCCTGACTACTACGAAGCACCTGACGAATTCGGGTTCGGTTGGGAGTCCACGGACTTCAGCCCAACGGGCAACTACCAATCCCGCTACCCGTACAAGTACTGGGGCTTCTACTCCCCAGCCAACTACTTCCCAGGTGTGTACTCCCCACCTGAGGGTAACAATGGACAACCAAGCAGTGGACCAGGTCAGCCCGGAAACGTTGGTAACCCACCAAGCTATGCTAGCGGTGGATACCCCAACAACTACGGTGTTTGTATTGACTACGCCTACACTTACTACATGAACAGCGGCGAAGGAGCTCGTTTGACCTACCCGGTTGTCGACATCTCCAGTGCTACTGCTAACGGCGGAAACATCTCCAAGGTCTACCTTTGGATGGATGTCCTTCACCGTGGTGCCGACAACTACCAAGATCGCTACGACTTCGTCGCCCGTTCCGGCAACGACCCAAGCGATCTCGGCGGCTACCTCCGTGAATCCGGAACTCCTCTGTTCAAGGAAGGAACCATCACTGGCGCCGACACCGGTATCGAAATCGGTGGCGCCTTTGCTGCAGGCCACTTCGAAGACGTTGACGTCGTCGGAGCGACCCAGGCTGGTTTGGAAATTGTTGGACAAACATCTGCTTCCGCTGACCGTGTGAACGTGTCCAGTGGAAACTACGGTGTGCTTGTTGCCAACACGGCTTCCGGACAGATGGACCTTGAGAACCTCGACCTCGAAAACCAAGCCGTCGCTGGTATTTACTACCAAGCCAACCTTGGTGGCGAAGTCTCTGGAGCCATTACTGGATCAACGGGAGCTGCCTTCAAGTACGCTTCCCGAACTTCTGGAACGGTTGAGTTCAGCAACATGAACATCGAAAACAACGCCATCGGTATCGAAACTGATGGTAGTTCTGAATTCACGCTAACCGATGTTGTGATGTCCAACACCAAGGACGTCCTGATCACTGGCTCTGCGACCATGGACTTCATTGAAGGCGATGTTGACACCGCTACAGTGGAAGTCACCGGACCTGGTGAATTCAGCCGTCTACGACAGTTGGACGTGACGTTGCAGGCCAACGTTTCGGGTACCGCTGAAGATGTGACCTCGACCACGGTTCTCCTCAAGGATTCAGAAGGAACAGTGACCGGTATGGCCACGACGGATTCCAACGGTGTTGCAAACGACATCACCTTTGTGACCCAGACGGTGGACAGCGGCTCGTGTTCCAGTGCTTGTACCAAGAACTTGAACGGCTACGAAGTTGTTGCCTCTGCGACCATTGATTACTTCTGGTCCGGTAGCAGCAACAACGCTGCTGACTTCCGGTATGTGTTTGAAAGCATGAGTCTAACGGACACATCTGGAAACAGCGACACCGTTTATCTCGAAGACGAGTTCACGGCCCGTGTCTGTTATACCTCGACTGCTTACGTGAAGCAAGATCGCTGCGCTAGCGGCCTCTCAACCACAGGCAGCCGAACCTTCAGCAACGGACTTGTGGAATACGGCTACTTGCGAAGCCACAGCGGCAACGACATGGCTGGTGAAACCGTCATGATGGACGCTCCGTTCATGTACCTCGCCTCAGGCAAGCACAACTGGAACGGCAGCACGTGGATCTCCACGGCCTCCTACGACTTCGACAACGCCAACCGGATGTACCCTTACTATTCGGGCGAAAGCACGCTTTACATGCACGACGCCACGGTGACCGCCGTGGCCGTTTCGAGCAGTGGCGCACCCCAAGGATTCAACTTGGGCTACCGCTACTACTCGTTGAACATGGAGCTTGACAACACCACCATTTCTGGTGTTGCTTCCGTCATCGGTGCTATGGGCTATGGATACTACAACCAGTACGAACTTGACTTCTTCAGGATTACCAACAGCACCTTCGTCCACTTCGATGGATACACGGCGCTGAACAACGCCATCAACTACAACGACATCTGCATGCAGATGAACGGTGGAGATGGAAACATCGTTGACGGCAACACGTTCGTCGACTGTGGCGTTGGTATCATGCTTGAGCGATCTCCGTACTACTACAGCCATTCCAGCAGTGAAATTGGTGCCGACAACGCCACCATCACCAACAACGTCTTCACAGACGGCGGTGAAATCGCTGACGTGTGGCTCTACACCACGAACGAAGCTCAAGGTATCACCATCACCGACAACGACTTCAACCCATCCGGTGGACACGCCGTTGCAATTTACAACGGAAACACCGAGGATGTCTTGATTCAGGACAACACGGTGGTTGGCGGCGATGATGCGATCTACCTGAACCGAGTCGCCGACTTCACCATTGACGGCAACGACATCGGTGGAATCAGCGATGCGACCTCGACGGGTATCTACATCTTCCGTGGCGATGGAAACGTCACTGACAACACCTTGACGGATGCTGACGGTGGTATGTACCTCTCCAACATGGAAGCGCCTCCTGCCCCAACCAGCTCGCTATGTCAAATTGGCAGCAGCGACTACCGAAGGTCGACCAGTTGTACCTGGAACCTCGCCTCCGGTAAGTCTGCAGAAGTTAACTTGCAGACCGACAGCTGGGGCTATGAGATCAGCATTGAGATCACGAAGCCAGACGGTACGAAAGACTCCTGGCCTTCGTACTCCTTCAACAGCAACGCTGCGTACAGCCCGCTCCGAACCTACTCGGACGCTGGCAACTACACGCTTGCTGTGGCTGACACATGGGGCGATGGTGGTGCAACCATCAGCGTCGTGGAGTCCTCTGGAAACAGCGGATCCTACGCCGGACCAACCGTGAGTGGCAACACCATTGGCTTGTCCACTGGTCGAACATCACCCAACGCTGTTGGTATCACGGCTACGTCCTGTGATTCCGTGGCTATCCAATCCGCATCCAACACGATCAACCTCGGTGATAACGCCATCGTCCTCGACGATTGCGACTTCAGCGACGTTGGCTCAACGTTGACCGGAGACGACCTTACCTCAACCATTGGTATTGTCGGCGATGACACCAACACGATCCTGACCCTCAACGGTACGGACGTGAGCGGCTACGCTACGGGTGTTAGCAAGGAAAACGGCGACCTGTTCATGATTGGCGGTGCTAGCCTCGCTGGTAGCGAATACGCTGTGTACGCCGAAGACACCTACGTTGTCGCCATCGACGCTCATGTCGACGGTGGTGCAACTGGTACGGGTCTTCACGTTGTGAGCAGCCCGGACGTTTGGGTTTACCCAATGGATGCCTCTGGCGCCATCGGTATGTACGTCGAAGACACTCCGTTCCGTTGGGACGGTGGTGTGGCTGACGCTACCACTGCTCTGTCCGTGGTTGACGCCGAAGGAAGCGTTGAGAACATGACTTGGTCCGATGCCACCACGCAAGTGAACGCTGGCAGCAACGCCCATATCACCTCGATCGGCAACACGCTGGACGCCAGCAAACTCGTTGTCGCTAGTTCCGCTGTCATCGACGAAGCGAACCTCATGAGCATTGAGTCCACCCACTTGGGTGCTGCTCCTTCTGACGAGGTCGCTCTCTTGTTGACTTCAACGGACGATGAGCGTGCCTCCTACGTGTCGACTTCCTTCCAGCCAGAAGCCATTACGGTGGACGGTTCGGATGAAGACTGGACCGGCGGCAACGCCCTCAACCCATCAGGCTTTGCTATGCCCGGTGTGATGAGCGGCGATGGTACCGATGACTTCCTGGTGACCTACATCGAAGGCGATGGTATCTACTTCGGTATGACCAACAGCGACCTGTCCAACTCGGACGTGTTGATTTACCTCAACACCGGTAGCGGTGGTTCCGATGTCGGATACAACGGCCTCGGTGGTGCACACGACTTGCCATTCAGCGCCAACTACGTGTTGTGGGCTGACAGCGAAGGTTCCTATGACCTCTACAGCTACGGCTTCCTCGGATGGAGTCCATCCTCCTTGAGCACGGCTAACGTCGATGTGGACTTCTCCACCTCGCTCGCTGAGATCGGTGTCCCATGGAGCCGAATCGGTGGCATGCCATCTGAGATTGACATCGTGGCCATCGTGCAAGACGAAACCACGGCTGACATCAGTGTCGTTCACCCAAGTCAAACCTTGGATTCCTCTGCTACCTTGCAGAGCCTTTCCAAGTTCATGACCGTTGAATTGACCCACGGCGACCTCGCTGACGGTACTTTGAACTCTGAGGTCTTGGTGTATCAGTCCTACAAGGGCAGCACCACGGCAACTGGTCAGAAGAACTACGACTTGATGGTCAAGACCGTTGCAGACTGTGCCTACGACTGGGCTATTGTTGAGGACATCTCCTTGGCCACCAACGTTGTCTTCGACGACAGCTACGTGGCCGGTACGGGCGATACGACCAACGTTCAAAGCACGATTGACATCAAGCGTGCTTGTCCAGTCATCGACACCGATGGCACGGACACGGCCGATGGTCTCGTGGACTTCAGCAAGGACGAAGATTCCGGTGCTTTCACCTTCAGCCTCACCAACTTGGCTGATGACGTGCAGGACGAAGAATCCACTTTGACCTGGACCATGGCTGAGGGCACGCAAGTCGCCTTCAACAACGACGACCTCTTGCACGCTGCACTCAACGGCCAAGACGTGACCATCACGCCTAACGTTGACCAATTCGGTACGCAAGTGTTCTCCTTCGAGGTCACCGACAGCAACGGACTCAGCGACACTCACAACATCACCTTCACGGTGGACAATGTGAACGACGCTCCAGAGATCTGCAACGTTGAGCGCACCGACTGTATGCCTATCTTCTCAGAAGACGACGGCAACTACAACATCCTTCCAGAAGGATTCGGTACGCACACCAAGTTCTTGGGCGATGTGTCGAACGCTACCCGTTCTTACATCCGAGACATGGCCAACGAGCAAGCTCCAACCCGCCAAGTCTACAGCTGGTCCGCCAGCGCTGTTGACTTCGGTACATCGGACAGCTGTTCGGCCTTCGGCGTGGACATCCTGAACAACGAACTGGCCATCACTGAAAACACCAACAACGAGTTGGGTGGAAAGTGTACGGTCACGCTCGGTTTGGCTGACGACGGTGCTGAAAACCAAGATGCTGCCACCTTTGATGTGGTCTTCTCGGTTGCACCTGTCAACGACGCTCCAGTCATCCTTGACTGGAACCGCACGACCGACACGGTCATGATGGCTGACAACGGGTCAATCCCCGCTCTCCCATGGTCCATCTCCTTGATGGAAGATGACGAGAACGTGGCGAACTTGACTTACGACATGGCCGCTATCAAGGCTGACGTTGACCACGACTTGGACGACTTGTACTGGACGGTTGAATCCACAGACCAGTGTGTCTACACGAACTACTTCACCACGACCATCGTCGGTGATGACCTCGTGTTCGACCTCATTGAGGATGCAACCACCAACGCAAACGACTGGGAGATTGACTACCTGAACAACAACGGTATCCATCAGATTGGACCGTCCGGTTCAGAGTACTGTCAGATCCGTCTGGTTCTCCGAGACACACCAACGGCTCCAACCACGCAAGGCGAGTACAACACCTACGTGCCAAACTACGACCAAAGCGTGATGGCCATTGCTGACTACCAGCAAGGTGTGGCTACCAAGGAAATCGGTGTTCGTGTTGAGAACGTTCGTGAGCAGGTCCCAGACTACTACTTCGACGATGAGGCTGGCTTCAGCTTCAACGGTGTTACCAACGTCATGACCGGAACCTACGTCCCGGTCACCATCGCCGTCAACGGCGGTGGCGATGAGGGTCCATACCGCTACGACCACATGCTGGCCATCACCTACCACACGGATGGACATGATGACGTTGAATTGACTCGCTACTACGCTGTGCCTGATTACGGTGCAAGCGTCAAGTACACCGAGGATGTTTACATCACCAAGGACACCACCCATGTGTGGGTCGAGATGGACGTTGTGACCTGTTTGGCCAACCCCTGCGACATGTCGGTGACCGCTGCAGACCGCTTCCAGGCCGATGAGCCCGGATCGCACTACGCTATCATCAACAACGTGCAGAGCGATGACCCATGGTCCAAGCCTGGTCAATACGGTAAGAACGCCAGCAAGACGTCCGAGCGCCGACCGCTTCTCGAAGACAGCAACTGGTGTAACAACATGATGACCTCCCTCGCTACCGCTGACGTGTGTAACCACGCCAACCAGCCAGCGAGCAACTTCTTGGCCACGGACCAGTTCCTGCCAGATGTTGTGGAAACCATCGGTGCCAGCGCCGTTCCATCGTTCGCCCCAAGCATTGTCGCAGTGGCCCTCACCGGTCTCTTCGTCAGTGCCCTCTCCTTCGCCAGCCGCCGTGCTGACGACGAAGAGGAAGTCGAAACAATGGCCGAAGACGACGCTGCCGTCAGCCCTGTGATTGCTACCATCTTGATGGTCGCCATTACCGTGGTTCTGTCCGGTGTCATCTACGTGTGGGCTTCCAGCCTTGCCGAGACCGACGTGAAGGGTGTGCCCCGTGTCACCTTCGACATCGAAGACATCAATGGATTCGATGCCGATCAAGGCCACTGGCGCATCACCGTTGAGCAATCCCAGACACCGCTTGCAACCCAAGCTGTCGAAGTGAAGGTGTTCTACACCAACGCAACGGGTGCTCTCAACACGCACGTCGTCAATCTGGCAGACAGTGCTGGTGTGTACGGGTTCAACCCTGCTAACAGCGACGCCTTCGTGACCTTCGTGGACTCGGTGACCAAAGAGCAGATCTCAGAATCAGAGACAAGGTCAATTTCGACCTTCAACCCTGGAGATACCATCTTTGTCCGAACCCACGGTCCTGACGGTACGCCTCTTGAAGATGTCACGATCACCCTAAGTTATGCTCCACTCAATGGAGACGGTGCTTTGCTCCGAACTTGGGATGACCTGAGCTACGACAAGAAGGCTTGATGCCTGACGTTGGCGAGTGGTTTGTCTTTGGATGACCGCCTCGGAGAGCGAGGCCCCTCGGGGCCTCCTCTCCCTGGTGAGCTTGATCCATTGTGCGAAGCCTTTCAAGCAACGCCATGCAGGTGGAACCATGTCGCCCTCAGTTCAGCCGAAGGTAGTGGTCTTTGATTGCGATGGTGTCCTTGTTGACGCCGTGAGCTCTTGGAGAACCTTACACGATTCGTTTGGAACGGACAACGCCTTGAACCTCAATCGGTTTATTCGGGGAGAGCTCTCTGACGTTGAGTTCATGCGTTCTGATATCCAAATGTGGAAGGCTGTTCGAACACCCATCCACAAGGATGAGTTGTTCCGGGCTTATGCTGGTGTCAAACTGATGCCAGGTGCTCGTGAAACGGTCCAGCGTCTTCAAGATGAAGGCGTGTTCGTGGCGATTGTTAGTGCTGGTGTTGACCTGTTTGTCAGCTCCATTGCGAGCATGCTCAAGGTTGACGACTGGATTGCGAATGGCTTTGTCTTCGATGATTCAGGGTTCTTGACCGACGAAGGCGTCTGCCGGCTTCACGCTACTGGGAAAGGCGAAGTGATCTCAAAATTGCTGGCCATGAACGGTCTTGAAGCAGCTGACTGCGTGTCGGTTGGTGATTCGGAAATGGACCTCTCGATGCACGTTGAAGGAAGTCGTTTCATTGGTTTCAATCCAAGCCGGGAAAGTTCGAAAGATGCCTTTGCTGAGGCGGGTGTTCCTGTGGTAGAGAAGAAGGATTTACGAGAAATCCTCTCCATCATGGGTTTTCCTGCAGATGAGAATTGACCTCCCTAACAGGTTTAATTTGCCATCCTTCTAGGAGATGCATGGCGGGTCAACCACGACAGCCCAGGGGTCGACATGCCGGCTTCATGGTTTTGCTGTTGTGTACGCTGTTTCTTTCAGGTTGCTTTGGAGACGATGGAGCGGATACTTCGACGTCTTTCGAACAGAATGGACCAATTACACTCACGGTGTGGCACACCTTTGCCGCAGAAAGCAAGGAAGAGAACGTCTTCCTCCAATCGGTCCGGGACTTTGAATCCCAGCACCCCAACATAACCGTTGATGTTGCTCTTGTTCCCTTTGGTGATGCAGATAACCTGTTCATGACGGCGGCCCAAGGAGGAGAAGCACCTGACTTGATGCGACTGTCAAGCGATCAATTGGGTGCGATTGGTGAGGTTCGCGTCGATGGATTTCCTCTTTTGGAAGACCTCCGGCCTCACTTGACTCCGCTCGAGCGCAGCCAATTTGAGGAACAAGCCCTCCATGCCATGCGGTATGATGAGGCCCTCTACGGAGTTCCAGCAAGTCAAGATGCCCTTTCGCTGATCTACAACAAAGCCTTGTTTGATGCACGTGGCGTTGATTATCCCGATGAAA
This sequence comes from Methanobacteriota archaeon, assembly GCA_002704515.1. Lineage (GTDB taxonomy): Archaea > Thermoplasmatota > Poseidoniia > Poseidoniales > Poseidoniaceae > Poseidonia. The sequence goes on along the minus strand of PAGK01000039.1, from coordinate 5,957 downwards.
CATGGACACAACACGACTTGCTTGAGGCGGCTCAATCATTGACCTACCAAGATGTCCAAGGCCTTGCTCTTCCGGTCAAATCTGCGTATTGGTGGTTTGGTTTTCAAGCGGGTTACAACGGTTCTCTGTTCGATGATTCGGGACGTCCATCACTCAATTCCAATGGTTCTTCATTGGCCCTTGACTGGTTGCTCGATTTGGAACTGGAACACAATGTCGTGGCAACAGGGACACAAACTGAGGGCATGAAAAACCAATTTATTGCCTCCAAAGCCGCCATGATCGTCGATGGTCCATGGAATTGGGCAACCTATGAGGCGAGCCGTCTTGATGTTGGACAATCCATCCTTCCTACGATTGATGAGACCGGTGAACGTGTTGCTCCTTTGGTGACCTACAAAGGATGGACGGTCAGCAAACAAAGTGCCCACAAACTTGCGGCTGTGGAATTGGCGCTTCACCTTTCAAGCGAGGACGTCCAGAAAACATTCGCCCTCGAAACTTACACGCTTCCCACGCACACAGCCCTCGGACAAGACTCGGAAGTGAGGGATGATCCCGTTCTTTCAGGTTTCATGGACCAACTGAGCGTTGGAACTCCTGCTCCAACCACGCGAGCCATGGCTCTGGTCTATGGCCCTCTCGTGACGGCGTTTGAACAAGTCTACACAGAAACGGCCTCAGCGCAAGACGCATTGGACGGTGCAAACGCCGAACTTCTTTCTCAAATCGATGGATTGCAACAAGCTCAACCCCCTCCTGCCAACGAAGGTTATCGAACCATAGCGGTCAATTTCACGACGGATGGTTCGACGGACTACACGATTCTCGTTGATGGAGTGGTTCACAGTGGCTTCACGCAGAACCTGTCGCTCCTCTCAGGCTTGCCTGCCTACGAGTCGTGCTCTGCTGATGGAATTGAATTGCTCAAATCACCGACTCAACGTGTCTTTGAAAGCAACGTCTCAATCATTGAATGCAGTTTGACAGGCATGGTGCCAAACACCGTTCATGTTGTTCAGGTCCAAGGTGAAAACGGTGTGGTCTTTGAGGCAGAATTGAGCACAAACGTGGCCGATGTCGTTCCCGAAGCCGGCGACACCTCCCCTGTCTTATTTGCCCTAGGGGCGATTTTTGTCTCACTGGTCGCCCTGCTCAGTTATGGCCGAGCCATGGACGTGAAGGCCGGCAGGCTTCATGCAAAATCAGCTCACATTTACATTGCACCGGCCATGCTTGCCCTCGCCATTCTGACCTTCTATCCCGTCATTTACGGGTTTTGGCTGTCGTTCACCGATGCTGATGCGACCCGACTCGGCGACCAAACCTTCGTCGGTCTGGTCAATTTCATTGAAGTGTTCACTGCCTCGGGTTTTCTTCGTGTCACCCTCTTCACGCTGGTTTGGACCGTGGTCAACGTAACTGCTCACATTGGTCTTGGTTTGTTCCTCGCCATGGTGCTGCAATACGGCAACATCCGCGGTAAAACCGTCTATCGCACCGTCCTCTTGCTTCCCTGGGCTATTCCGTCGTACATCTCTGTCTTGGTGTGGAAAGGGATGTTCCAACCGGAGGGTTTGGTGAACGATGTACTTGGAACAGACCTGCATTTCCTCGCCGACCCGACGGGGGCTCAATTGGTCGTTATTTTCGTCAACATTTGGCTTGGTGTACCCTTCATGATGATGTCATTGAGTGGCGCCCTGCAAGCCTTACCGCGCGATATGTACGAGGCTGCTCAGTTGGACGGCGTCACCTCATGGGACTGCTTCCGTCATTTGACCCTCCCCAACCTGAAGAGTGCCCTTGTACCGCTTTCCTTGCTCGGTTTCATTTGGACGTTCAACATGTTCAATGTGATTTATCTCTTGACGGATGGAGGTCCTGACCTCTATTTCGGTGAACCCGGTCAAACGGATATTCTGATCACTTACGTCTACGATGTGGCCTTCCGAGACGGCGCCTACGGCGTTGCCGCCGCCTGGTCGGTCGTGATCTTCTTCATGCTGCTCGCCTTTTCGTGGACCTACATGAAGCGAACAAACGCTACGGAGGCGACCGTATGATCTCGGAAACCACCGTGCGTCGCTGGTATGTCCCTGTTGAGGTGGAAACACTTCGACGTTGGCTCTTGGTCAGTTTCATTGTCAACCTCGTTCTTCTCTCCATTGACATGTTGCGTGGTGGCGGTATGGAATTGCAGATGGGTTTTCTCGGAGTTGTGGTCATTGGTTTGCTGATCAACACCCTTCCCGAGGAGTCCTCTCCTTCATCCCGAAACACGTCCCTCGTTTTGGGCGGTGGTGTGCTCCTGATTGGTCTGGTTCGCTTTATGATGACCCCGATGACGGCCTTCGACGCTTGGATGCAAGCCTGGTTGATTGGGCCAGGAGCCCTGACCATTCTGTGGGTCTCAAGTCCACCGGTCACTGCGTGGTCAACGAGGACCTTATCGCTGAAGGCGGTCGAATACGGACTTGAACGAAATCAACGGTACGGTCCCCGTTTGCGTGCTTTCGGAGCCCATCTCGTATTGTTGCATTTCGTGGTGCTCACGCTCCTTCCGCTCTTGTGGATTCTCGACATTGCCCTCTCCCCGGGCAACGCCTTGGGTGGCTCACTTGGTGGCCCCTACACCGGTGAGCATTTTTCCAACATGCTCGGAAGTGATGCCTTCTGGACATGGATGAGAAACTCCCTCATCGTCAGCATCGGTACCACATTGCTCGGTTTGGTTGTGGCGATTCCTGCAGGTTACGCCTTTAGCCGATACAAATTCACGGGCCGAGATGTGTCCATGTTTGCATTTTTACTCGTTCAGATGTTCCCCGGCATCATCATTCTGGTTCCATATTTCCTGGTCATGAAGTCGCTTGGACTTCTGAACTCCCATTTGGGACTGATTCTCGCTTACTGTGTAACGGCCCTTCCACTTTGCGTCTGGATGTTGAAAGGATTCTTTGACACCGTGCCGAGGGAACTCGAGGAAGCTGCCTTGCTCGACGGATGCAACCAATTCCAAGTGTTCACCAAGGTTGTGCTTCCATTGTCGCTTCCTGCGGTGGCGGTTACTGCCTTGTTCAGTTTCCTTGCAGCCTGGAATGAATTCCTCCTCGCCCTCACGTTCAACACATCCAACGACATGTACACGCTCCCTGTTGGTCTTGCTTCCATGATTTCCAGTACTGGTCAGGCTTGGGGTGATTTTGCTGCAGCGAGTTTGCTCGTGAGTTTACCCGTTGCGCTTCTTTTCCTGTTCTTCCAGAAGTTCCTCATCGAGGGACTATCAGCTGGAGGCGTCAAGGGGTGATGTAACATGGTAAATGTGAACTTTGAGCATGTATCGAAACGGTATGAAGATGGATTTGAAGCGGTTAAAGGATTGAGCCTTGAGGTTCAAGATGGAGAGTTCTTGGTGTTGCTTGGCCCCTCAGGTTGTGGGAAATCCACGACCCTTCGTATGTTGGCAGGGTTGGAGGAAGTGACGGAGGGGACCATCAGCATCGATGGCGTGACCGTCAACCATCTCCCTGCTGGTGCTCGGGGTTTGGGGATGGTGTTCCAATCCTACGCCCTCTACCCTCACATGACGGTTCGCGACAACATGACCTTCGGACTTCGCATGGCCAAAGGAAAGGAACGCCTTTCCGAGGCGGAAATCAACACCCGCGTCAAAGAAACAGCCAACATGCTGGAATTGTCTGAACATTTGGGCAAGAAACCGAAGGAGCTGAGCGGTGGACAACGTCAACGTGTGGCCCTTGGACGTGCCTTAATTCGTCGTCCCCAGGTCTTGTTGATGGATGAACCCCTCTCCAACCTCGATGCAGAATTGCGCCACCAAATGCGGCAAGAGATTCGTCGCCTTCACGATGAGTTAGGCACGACGACCATCTACGTCACCCACGACCAAATCGAAGCGATGACCCTCGCAGATCGAGTGGCCATCTTGGACCAAGGGGTCCTTCAGCAACACGCCCCGCCACTTGAGGCTTACAAACAACCAGCGAATGAATTCGTACAATCCTTCCTTTGCCGCCATCTCGACGATTTGGTGGACACGGCCAATACACTGCTTCGTTCTGATGCACAAGAGGGGGGCAACTGATGCAAATGCGCCGCTCTTCTTTGGCCGTGGTGTTGCTGTTGCTCTTCGTGATGGCTTCCCCCCTTTATTCCAATGACGTACGTGCAACCGAAGGGCGTTCATCGACCGCCACCACGCTCACCTACATTGGAGAAGCGACCTCGGTCCAACTTGTCGGTGAGTGGGATTGGGACGCCGCTTTGGAGATGAACAATTCCAGCGGCATCTGGTCGGTTGATGTTGAACTCACCGAGGGACTCTATTGCTACAAAATCGTGGTCGACGGTACGTATCTTTTCGACCCCAGCAATCCAGAGCGGGCGTTTTGTGATGGGATTGAGAATTCCCTCCTCCGAGTGGATGACCACCTTCGCCCACACTACACGGCGAGTTTGGCTGAACATCACCTCCACATCACGTACCACGCCGGTTCAACCGGTGCCCCCCATGATGGCACACCTGTGGCCCTTTCAGGAGCAACATGGGATTCGCTCACGTCAACCTGGAACCTTTCCTTGGAGGGTTTGGCCGATGGAAAACATTCGCTCAAGATTGAGGGGGTTGACACGAACGGCAACGTAGCATACGACCTTCTCGTCCCCTTTTGGCGTGGTCCACATGCTTCCTTTGTTTGGGAAGATGCGCTCATCTACATGGTCATGACCGACCGTTTCGTCAACGGAAACCAGAGCAACGACGGCCTCGCAACCGGGGCTGCTCAGGGAGCAGACTGGCAAGGTGGCGATTTTGCTGGTGTCACCCAAATGATTCAGTCCGGATACTTTTCCAATTTGGGTGTGAATGCGCTTTGGCTAACACCCTTCAATGCGGCGGCCAACGGTACCGGAAAAGCGGCCGATGGCGTACATGACGTCTCGGCCTTCCACGGATACTGGCCAACACAGGCACGTGAAGTGGAACCACGTCTTGGGACAGAAGAGGAACTTCACGCCATGGTCGAAGCAGCCCACGAAGGAGGCATTCGAGTCATGATGGATTTCGTGGTCAACCATGTTCATGAAGATCACGAATATTTCCAAAACAACCCAGAATGGTTCAATTCAGGGTGCATCTGTGGTCAGGAAAATTGCGATTGGACCGAACACCGATTGGATTGTCAGTTCACTTCGTACATGCCCGACCTGGATTGGAAAAACCGGAATGCTTCGGAACAATTCATCGCTGACGCGCTGTGGTGGATGGAAGAGTACAACCTCGACGGTGCACGTATCGATGCCGTGAAGCACGTAGAGAACCTCGCCGTGAGCAACCTCGTCGCTCAAATCAACGAGCGGTTTGAGACCGTTGGAAACGATGTTTACCTCAAGGGTGAGACGGCCATGGGTTGGTCGGGTCATTCCCTTGAGGACAACCAAGCCCAGTACGGGGCCATTAACGACTACATGGGGCCTGATGGCCTCGATGGTCAAGCCGACTTTGTCCTCTACCATGCTGTGGTTGACAACGTCTTTGTGTCGGGGAACGAAAATTACCAACACTTGGATTATTGGACCAACCGAAGTCAGGACCAATACACTCCTGGCTCACTCATGGTCCCCTACGTGGGCAGCCACGATGTGTCCCGCTTCACCAGCCGGGCAGACACCGGTACGGGTGATGCCTACAACCAATGGGCCGAAGACGGTCTTCCAGGCCAACCTGGCGATGTTTCGGCCTACCATGCAGCCTTGCAAGCCTACGGCTGGTTGTTGACGACGCCGGGTGCGCCGTTGCTGTACTATGGAGATGAATACGGTGAGTACGGTGGGGCTGACCCGGATAATCGACACATGTACCGAGATGCTTCTCAATGGAGCGAGCACGAGGCTTCGTTGTTTGAGAACATCTCCGAATTAGGCCAACTCCGTCT
>PAGK01000038.1 GCA_002704515.1 Methanobacteriota archaeon | reverse complement strand
CGTCGTCGTCATCGTCGTCGTCGTCATCATCATCGTCGTCATCATCATCGTCGTCATCGTCGTCGTCATCGTCGTCGTCATGATCGTCATCATCATCTTCATCCTTGATTTCAGATGCATCTGATTTGTCATCTTCAAATTCCTTCATGGCTTTTGCACGTGCTCTCCATTCTGGTGCCTTGATGAGGTGGAGGAACAATGACCCTATGATGCCGCCAATAGCCAAGATGAGGAGGAGAACTCCGTCCGCGTAGAAGCCTTTGGGCATTGACGACGCTCCATTTTCGCCTCCGAAGGGCGTCAATGAATTGGAGCATCCTCCATCCTGGTACTTTTCGTCACAGGGGTAGATGTCGCCGGCTTCCAGACCGCTGGGTACAACACCACCGTCGATTGGAGCATATGCAATCGGGCCACCCGATCCGTCAACCGGTCCGACCAAGGCGTTAACCAGGACCAAAGCGATGAGAATGCCAAATCCAACGTGAATAATGGGCCAAAGATTGTCGTTCCACGATTTGGACATCATGCGTTTTTGCCACACACTCGGGAATTCTTTGTCCTGGTCGTGCGTTTCGACAGCTTCCTCATGATCGTCAAGGTCTTCCATTGATTCAATGAATTCAGTAATGTCGATCATCCCGTCTCCATCGCCATCAACATCCTCCATAATGGCTTCAACATCGTCAATTTCGAGCACATCGCCATACTTTTCCTCAAGCATGGTTCGCAGTTCAGCAAGTGAAATCATACCGTTTCCATCTGCATCAAGTTCGTTGAACATGCGCTGAGCAGAGATTTCATGTTCATCCATCATATCGGCTAGTGCAGCCAATGGATGCTTGTTGAACGATGAGACTTCTACCTCATGCCCATCATCGTGACTGCCGTCAACTGAGTCTCCCTCGTCTTCGTGATCTTCATCATCGTCTTCAAGGTCAAAATCCTCGCTATCGATGTCTCCTTCTTCACTTGCATCTTCAATGGAATCTTCTTCTGAATCTGCCACATCCTCCTCCTCTTCACTGGATGCGTCAATGGAAGTCGGTTCTGCAACCGAGGGGTCTTTGCCCTCTTCTTCATCATCGTGTTCAGCTGCTTCAATAGGTTCGTCCGATGGTTCGTTTTCTGTATCTTCGGCCGACTCGTCTCCGGATAGAATTTTATCAAATTCATCCAGGTCGATGACGCCGTTTCCGTCGGCATCTATTTCTGCAACCAAACGATCTACTTGCGAGGGTGGTAAATCGGCCAAATTTAGACTGAGTAGGCCGCGTTTAAGCTCTTGTGAATCGATAGTACCATCGTTGTTTTCATCGAATTTATCGAACAGTTTCCGGATGTTCACGCCCGTATCTGCTACCCATTGGCGCAGAATGTCGACGACATCATCAGCGACGAACAACACACCACATTCAGGACACTGGGTGGAATCCAATGGCACCAAGGCCTTGCATGCTCCACACTCTCCGAGAGCATCTTCCGACACTCCTGAAAACGATGTGCTACATTCGGGGCAAACCTCTGAATCGATTGGTATAATGGCTCGACAGGCACCACACTCGGCCATGCCGATTGATTGTTTTTCCTCTTCTGACACAATTCCACCTAACTTGACGACGAAGAACGGCAATATAATGATTGATGGCGACTGAGATGTGGAAGGCGTAATTCCTTAGAGCGTCAAGGGTACGAGAAGAACAAGGAGGGAGTATTATGGTCGGTCTGCATATCCTTGAATCATCTTCACCGTCCTTTACCTATCAGACCCTCGCCCCATTGATTGATGCAGCAACTGACGGTGTTATCTGCTACAGCCGCCTCCCGGCACGTCAACTTTTACGACATATCCCCTCCAACAAGGCTAGCATGTGGTGGATTTCGGATCATGAAAGCCCCCAATCAATCGCACCTCATACGAGTGAGTTCATCGACCACATAGGTCAAAACGTCTCTCACGCAACGGAATTGATGATTGTTGAAGGGTTGGACTGGCTCGTGGCTCGGTCGAATGAAACTGAGGTTCTCTCCATGTTGCAGGAACTCGATAAACTGACTCGCACCTGGGAGTTCGACCTCATTTTTCCCGTTGATGCTCTTTCCTTTACAACGCAATTCTGGGCCCGATTGACATCAATTGCCCCAAAAATGGAAGGAGAAAACGCGTCGGATGGTGAACATGAATTGAGCATTGAAGAACTCCCATTGCCCGATGAAGTCTCAGTTCAATTACCTGAATCGGAGGTGCCCACAGAAAAAATGCTTGTTCACCTCGTCAACCTACCACGAGTTGGATTTACCCATACCTTGTTGGCCAAGAGAATGCTTCAATGGAAGCGGATGGGTTTTGACCTCTCAGCACTCGAACCTGCCTTGGTCATCAGTGATGTTTCAAAGTCGCATGCCATCTATGAAGCCGTAGAATCCGACATTATCTGCGCCATCGATTGCATCCGGCTCATAGATGCAAATCGGGAGAAATTGAGTGCCACCGAGCGTGAAATGTTCAATTTCCGCCTTATGGGCATCAACAACGTTCGTGAGACGGCGCATGAATTGGAAACCCTGCTCTCATCGAGGTAATCGTCCATATTCAGCCTCAAGCCGTGCCAACCATCCACCTTTGCGCAAAGCATCTGAAAGGAGCATCAATTCGGATGAGGTGGAACGATCGCCTGTAAGTTGAGGGGCGACGGTTCGAACCAACTCGTGTAATCCACGAACGTGGTCCGATGAAGCCATGGTCGCATGTTCGAGGGCTTCACTTGCAATCAATAACTCACATGCGAGCACTTCTGAGAGCCGTTTTACTCCCGTGAGCAAGTTCCAAGCCGAGGTCGCTCCCATGCTAACATGGTCTTCTTGTCCGGCCGAGGTAGTGGTGGAAAATGCTGAACGCGGCGACGCTTGTCCGTGCAGTTCTGCCAAGGATGAGCCGGCGACGTATTGGACAATCATCAATCCTGATTCGAGACCAGAGTTCGTGGCCAAGAATGCAGGTAGACCGCTGCGGCTCGGATCCAATATCTGGTCCATCCTTCGTTCGGAAATTGAACCGAGTTCAAACAAAGCCAAACTCATGCCATCGCAAGTTAACGCAACAATCTCGCCGTGGAAATTTCCTTGCGAAACCACTTCGTGGGTGCCGGGGTTAGAGGGTTCAGGGAAAATTAGTGGATTGTCGGTGGCACTGTTGAGTTCACGCCGAAGCATCTCATCGAGTCGAACATACGATTCATGGACAGCCCCATGAACTTGTGGAGCGCATCGAAAGGAGTACGGGTCTTGTACACGGTCACATGAGGCGTGGTCGTGGAGAATGGAAGAGCCCGAGAGGATGGTTCGCAGCCGTTGAGCCACAAGCATTTGGCCTGGATGAGGACGGGCTTCGTGAACTTCAGCCCTCGAAGGGGTCAAACTGCACGAACGCGCATCCATCGACATAGCAAGGATGACATCGGCTAACACCAACAAATCACTGAGTTCTTGATGCGCAATGGTCGCAAAGGCCGACATTTGGCTGGTGCCGTTGATCAACGATAATCCATCTTTTGCGGTCAATTCAACCGCCACCAATCCCTTGTCAAAAAGAACTTCAGCGGTTGGAGTGTTCTTCCCGTCTACCAATACTTCTCCTTCACCAATGAGGGTTAAGGCGAGATGAGACAAGGGTGCTAGGTCGCCACTCGCACCGAGACTCCCTATACGCGGGACAACAGGGTGGATACCCTGGTTCAGGTACAAAACGAGTTGCCGTATGCAATCGGGGTGGATTCCAGAGTGACCTTTGCACAAGGAATTAAGTCGGACCATCATCATGGCACGGACGGATTCCACACTCATGTTTTCACCCAGTCCAGTTGCATGTGAGCGAACGAGATTGACTTGTAAATTCGCCAGATCTTCCTGTGAAATACGTTCTTTGACCAGAGCGCCAAATCCCGTGTTAATGCCGTAAACCGTCTCACCTGTCTCTACAATTCGTTGCACAACGCCTCGCGCAGCGTGGATAAGTGGCCAAGCATTCTCAGATACTTCGACGGTTGCTTGACCTCGTGCAACCATCATGACCTCTTGCGGTGAAAGCGTTGTTCCGTCCGCATAAACCACGGGTAGTTTGGTCATTCTATCTCACCTCGAAGTGTTTCCAACAGTGATTGATGCACCTGTTCGGGTATCGTCACCGACAACCGTTTGTCGGCCTCCATGGCCCGTTGTATCGCGGATACAGCACCGGGATTGCGAGCCCATGCTCGCCTTGCGACTCCGTTGTTGACATCCCAATGTAACATGTCCTGTAATCGTTGAGCCGCTTGTGAACTTCCGTCGAGGAGCATACCAAAGCCTCCGTTGATGACTTCGCCCCAACCAACGCCTCCACCGTTGTGCAGGCTGACCCAGGTGGCGCCTCGAAACGCATCACCGATGGCATTCTGAACAGCCATATCGGCGGTGAACATGGAACCGTCTCGGATGTTGGCGGTTTCTCGATAGGGGCTATCGGTCCCAGATACATCGTGATGGTCTCGTCCCAGCACCACAGGTCCTTTCAGTGTCCCGTCGGCAATGGCCTGATTCATAGCAAGGGCAATCTCTCGACGGCCAACATCGTCAGCATAGAGGATACGTGCTTGGCTTCCGACCACGAGTTGGTTATCGCCCGCTTGTTCAATCCACCTGAGGTTGTCGTTGATCTGTTGGCGCACGTCATCCGTTGCATTATCACGCATGCGGCGAAGAACGGAAGCCGCAATGGCATCGGTTTGCTCCAAATCTTCGGGCAGCCCGCTGGTGCAAACCCAACGGTATGGGCCGAAGCCATAGTCAAAGCACAGCGGACCCATGATGTCTTCAACATAAGAAGGGTATTTGAATGAACCATCTTCGTTCAAAACATCGGCTCCAACACGGGAGGCTTCCAGCAAAAACGCATTGCCATAATCCCAGAAATACATGCCCTTGTCTGCCATGGCGTTGATGGCGTCCGCGTGCCTTCGAAGAGTTGCCTGAACTTCTTGTTTGAATTGTTCAGGCTCTTCAGACAACATCTGTGCACTTTCCTCATAGGTCCTGTCGGCTGGAAAGTATCCTCCTTGGTAGGGGTTGTGGAGGCTTGTTTGATCACTCCCAAGGTCGACGCGTATGTTTCGTTCAACACAACGTTCCCACAATTCAACGATGTTCCCCACCAACCCCACAGAGATTGATTCACCGCTTTGAGCAGCTGCAACCATTTGGTCAATCGCTTCGTCGATGGATTCGGTCACAGTGGTAAGCCATCCCTGTTTATGACGTTTGTAAGCAGCGTGTGCATTGGTTTCAGCGATGATGCACGCTGCACCAGCAATCGTTGCTGCCTTGGCTTGTGCCCCGGACATTCCGCCAAGACCGCTGGTGATGAACGTGATGCCTGAGAGGTCCGAATCATCATCGAGGCCAAGGTGGATTCGTGCGGCATTGAGGAGCGTGATGGTTGTACCGTGTACAATACCTTGCGGACCGATGTACATGTAGGAACCCGCCGTCATTTGCCCGTATTGCGTCACACCTAGGGCATTCATTCGTTCATAGTCATCTTGGCTGGAATGGTTTGGAATGACCATTCCATTCGTGACGACAACACGTGGCGCATTGGCATGCGATGGAAACAATCCAAGAGGGTGTCCTGAATACATCACGAGCGTTTGTTCCTCGGTCATTTCACAAAGATATTTCATAGCAAGACGGTATTGCGCCCAATTTTGGAACACTGAACCGTTTCCGCCATAGGTGATGAGTTCATGTGGAAATTGAGCAACGGCGGGGTCGAGGTTGTTTTGAATCATCAGCATGATCGAAGCAGCCTGTTGGCTCTGTGCAGGATAGGCGCTGAGTGGATAGGCCTTCATTGAATACTCCACAGGCCGGTAACGACGCATGATGATCCTGCCGTAGGAATTGAGCTCATCAAGAAACTCAGTTGCCATGGCCTCGTGGTGTTCGGTTGGAATGTACCTCAAGGCATTTTGAAGGGCTAATATCTTCTCCTCCGCGTTGAGAATTTGCCTTCGATTTGGGGCATGGTCAACCGTTGGGTCAAGGTCTGGGTGTTCGGGCAATCGAGCGGGGATGCCCTCCGTCAAAGAGGCCCGCAATCGCATCACCTCATCGTCCATGTTTCTGCACTTGGACGGATGTCTTTGAGGATTGTTCTCAAACTTAGCTGGAAACGGAACGAGCATAACCTCAAAAACACCCACATGGGGCACTGAGTTGAGCCCCTATGTCCAAGGATGAACGGATTGAAGTTGAAATGAAGGACATGGTGAGTTCTTCGTCAACAAAGGAGTTCAACATCGTCCTTGGTTCTACCCTTGCAATATCGCTTGTTTTCTTGTTTTTATCTGCGGTGTTTGGAGAGACTTTGGTCAACATCATCATTGATGATGAGTCAGATGACACCCTCCGAGTACCCGTTTGGGAACGCTACAAACTCCCCTATGAGACCGACGGCGATTTTGGCGTAGCGCTTGAAGTAGGGCCTTACGATGTCCTACCAACTGAAAACGAATGGAACTCGACTCATTATTTTGTGGAATATACCCTTCCGCTTGAGGAAGGAGGCGCCGCCCCGAATGGGTTGATCAGTCTCGCTGTGTGGAGACCCCTCGTTGAGGAAGGCGTCAAGGTACCCGTGATTGCGGAAAGTGGACCTTATTTCCAAGAGGCAAGTGTGGAAACTCCTTCAATTGAAGTCCCAGGTAGTTGGCTCGGACAGATGTTCATCGACCAAATCCTTCCTCACGGCTACGCCTTTGCACAGATCTCCGTCTCGGGGACTGGTAGGAGTAATCATTGCATGGACCTCATGGGGAATGCCGAACAACTCGGCAACGATGCAGCCGTACGTTGGTTGGGTGAACAGGAATGGTCCAACGGCGCTGTAGCCTTGATTGGAAAATCCTACGACGGCAGTACTCCGTGGCAGGCGGCTATGTTTGGCTCCGAGCACGATTATCTGAAGACCATCGTCCCTATTTCAGGACTTATCGGTGTAAAGGAACTCATGTGGAAAAACGGTTCTGCGGAGGCACGTGCTCCGATCATGCACAATGGCGTGTATGGCTCCTATGGAATCGATGGTGATGAAGAGGATTATCAAAACCTCTGTCCGGATTACATACTTGGCCCTGGAACCGGTGTAAGCGCCTACATGTTTGGTTCTGAAGTTGCAGGAACCTATTGGGAAGAGCGATATTTCCTTGACCGCGTTCTGGAGAATTACAAAGGCAGCGTTTACCTCATCCAAGGGATGCATGATTGGAACGTGGACCCTCACATGGCGGTCCCAACCATCAATCGTTTAATCGACGCAGGGATTGAGGCTCGGGGGTTATTTGGTCAATGGGACCACGATTATCCCGACCGACCTGTCCAGTTGGATGACCGTTCCGACCTCGGAGGTTACGGTGGCGAAGCCTTTCCAGAAATGATCCGATACGATTGGATGCAGGATATGCTGGAATGGTTCGACTATTACCTCAAAGGAGTCGGTGAACAACCCGGTCAATGGATCGAAATCCAATCAAATCAGGGTTCCTGGCGTATCGAAGACCGTTATCCAGCCAATGATACCGAAACGATGGTCTTGGAACTTGGCACCAACATGACCAATATCGCAGGTACCACAACCGTCCTACCCGATGCATCCTCCGGGCCCGTTTGGGAATCGGAACCTCTTCCCAACGATCTCTACATCGCAGGATTGCCTCGAGTCCATGTTGAAGTCACCACTGCAACGCTCGGCGGGCAACTTTACGCTCTCTTGGAGGATTGCGACAACCAAAGCAACTGCATTCACCTCGGTCACGCCATCATGGATTTGCGGTACCACGCTGGTGGAGACGATATCCAAACATGGACGCCTATGGTCCAATCAATCAATGCAAAGATGGAATTCTTTGCGATGGACGCTGAGGTACAGGCTGGACACGTCCTCCGTCTCACCCTTCGTTCAACAGGAGAAGACTACCTCCCCGCCAGTACTTCTTCAATTGTTTTTGTTGAAGAGGGCGCCTCGTCAACGCTGCAACTCGACCTGTTCAATCCGGAGAATCGAACCTATTTCACGCCGCCCGTTTGCACACATGAACGCTGTCTTCAAACCGATTGAGGATTCGATTTGGGAGCGTCTGGTTTCCACATGGAGAAGATCAATCCTGACAAGACCATCACGCTGGAAAAGAGTATGATTCCGTTTCGAATTCCAAGGTCAGTGTTCTCCATCAGATAGCCTGCAATGCTCGTTGATGTCGAAAAGGCAACAGAGAGAATCAACATGTCCACGGAAAAGACACGCCCGCGGACCTCATCCTCAACCCACTGTTGCATCATCACGGTGGATAAGACCCAATTGGCCCCACTCGCACTGTGGGCAAGAATCACCAGAATCACAGTGATCCATAGGGCATATGGAACGCTGAGCCCAACGAGGAAATACACCATGCCTGAGATGACAATAAGATAGCCAACCAGTGATGGCCATGCCTCTTCGTCCGTCAAGAAGGCCCGAGCGAGAATTGGTCCTAATCCTGTTCCAACGCCTCGGGCAAAGAAAAACAATCCAAATCCAAAGGCCGCACCAAAGCCGTCAACGTTCGCGCCCATCAACACGAGGTATACGCCTGCTAAACCGCCGCCAGCAATGTTCCAGGATGCTTTTGCAAAGACGATTCGGAACAATGCCGGTTGGCTACGAATTCTATTCCATCCGAACTTGATGTTGCGGATGCCTGTTGAAAACAGGGGCCCTTTCATGCTCTCGTCAATGGTTTGAGGCAACTTGAGATTCACCAGNAACAAAGTCCCCACGAGGAAGGTCAAAGAATCAACGATAAANGCCGCATTTGTCCCGTAAAATGAGACAACAATGCCCCCGAGCATAGCTCCTAAGCAGAGGGCAGTNGACCATGATGCNGCGTCGAGCGCATTGGCNGTTGCTANATCTTCTTCNGACACCACGTTCGGCAGGGAAGCGCGTTCGGCAGTCATGTAAACGCCATGGAGGACCATCATCAATCCCGAAAGAGCGATCATCCATGCNATATCACTNGANTCATTGACCAAGAGGAAACAAAGGGCAAAGCCAGCCTGTAAGATGTTTGANACNATCATCAACATTTTCCGATTGTATCGGTCGGCCATGAGTCCAATAAACGGCTGCAAAATGGCGAAGCCGGCCATTCGTACGGTAAACAACAATCCAAGCAGGAATTCGCTGCCAGTGTATTCCAATATGAGGAAAAAGAGAGCAATGGTGTTGAACCATTCACCCAACATTGAGATGACTGCAGCAATCCATAGCCGGCGAAAATCACGATTTTCGCGAATGAGTTGGAGGTAGGTGCGGGAAGCCATCACTCTTCCTCCAAGNTGGAATCATCCATCGAGGAGAGGGTNCACACGATCCACTTCGACGTCGGCGTGTTTGANAGGTCTGCTGTGGAATGGAGGGGGACAAGACTGTTGGCCTCGGGGAAGTAGGCTGCGAGGTTTCCGCTTGGAATCTCATAGGGGATGACAAGCCATTGGTCGGAATGACGTGTTTCGCCGTTAAAATGACTGGTGATGGATACGCTTTGGCGGGTTTTCCAGCCGCGCTCAACCATGTCATCTGCGTTCATGAACAAAACTCTGCGGTGGCCATGAACACCTCGGTATCGGTCATGCAAGCCATAGATGGTTGTGTTGTACTGGTCATGGCTTCGCATGGTCATCAAGACATATTGGTCGGATTGAATGGAAACATCGGGTAATTCATGAACCGTGAAATGGGCCTTGCCCGATGGTGTGGCGAAAGATTGTGAGTCGCGAGGGGGATTGGGTAGGGCAAATCCGTGAGGGGCACGAACCCTTGCATTGTAGTCCTCAAACCCACTGAGTGAGCGTGCCATAAGGGACCTGATTCCATCGTAATTCTCAACCAAATTCATCCATTCAAGCGGTTGGTTTCCTAGNGTTGCTTGGGCCATTCTAGCCACGATCCAAGGTTCACTCCGCAACTCGGTTGAGGCAGGTGGCAAGCCGCCAACGGAACGATGCACCTGGCCCATGGAATTCTCTACGGTCACGAATTGTTGACCAGAGGTTTGTTCATCGACTTCGGTTCGACCCAAGCAAGGTAAGATGATGGCTTCTCTTCCCGTGATGAGATGAGATCGGTTCAATTTTGTNGATACTTGAACCGTTAGTCCAATATTTTGCAGGGCGGCCGCGGTTTTATCGGTGTCTGGAGCTGCAGAGAGAAAGTTTCCTCCCATGCAGAAAAACAGGTCCACTTTACCATCGAGCATCGCTTGTATGGCGTTGACCACATCGTATCCATGGTGTTGTGGCATGGGGAAACCCAAACCCTCCTCCATGCGCTTCAAAAACGCCTCGGATGGTGCTTCCCAAATTCCGACGGTGCGATCACCTTGCACGTTTGAGTGGCCTCGAACAGGGCAAAATCCAGCGCCAGGTCGGCCGACGTGGCCGTTCANCAGAAGTAAATTCACCACTTCTTGAATCACTCCTACGCCGTTGCGATGTTGTGTGAGCCCCATGGCCCAACATGCAATGGTGGCAGAGGACTGTGCTAACATGGTGCCCGCCTCCTTGATTTGAGTCTCCGAAAGGCCCGAATCCGAAACAATCGAATCCCATTCAATGGTTTTAACGTGCTGAATCATCGCTTCGAAACCTTCGGTTTTTTCCTCAATAAACCTCTGATCAATGGCTCCACAATTCAACTGATGTTTGATCAATCCTTTCATCAAAGCTGCATCTCCTCCAATTCTTACCGGTAAGTGGAGATCTGCAAGCGTCGTTGTTTTCATATTCCCTTTCATGTAGTCTTGTGGATGTTTGAAACGAGTTAACCCTGCTTCGGGAAGGGGATTGATGTGGATGATGCGTGAACCTCGCTCTTTCGCATCCCGCAACGCCGTGAGCATTCGTGGATGATTCGTCCCTGGATTTTGACCGATGACCATGATGACATCTGCATGGTTGAAATCCTCAAGTGAAACGGTTCCCTTCCCAATTCCAATCGTTTTCCCTAAGCCTTTGCCACTTGATTCATGGCACATGTTGGAACAGTCCGGCATGTTGTTGGTTCCGTAAGCGCGTACAAAGGCCTGGTAGAGGAACGCAGCCTCATTGCTGGTCCTACCCGATGTGTAGAAGACCGACCGGTCAGGAGATGTTGTGTTCTTCAAACGCTCCGATATACGGTCAAAGGCTTCATCCCACGATAGTTTGGTGTAATGGCTGGAACCTTCTTTGAGGATGACAGGTGATGCGATTCGACCGAAATTGTTGAGTTGGTAGTCACTCATTTCGCTCAATTCTCGTACAGAATATTTGGCAAAAAATTCAGGGGTTACATTTGCTTTCATGGCCTCGTCGGCCACAGCCTTAGCGCCATTTTCGCAGAATTCAAACGCCGTTCTGTGTTCTGGGTCCGGCCAAGCACAACCGGGGCAATCAAAACCTTCCTTTTGATTGACCATCCGTAGGGTTCGTGCTGTTTTTACAACGCCCATTTTTTTGAGCCCATGCAGAACTGAGGATGTGACGGCCGGAATACCAGCTGCTTTTGTTTTGGGTTTCGTCAGTTTGAGAGGGGTGCGGTCCTCAGGCGTACGTGCTCGTGGCTCACCCCTCATCACTCATCCCCAAGGTGGTCGAACGGACCGCCCTTCTCAATGCTTGCGTTCAAACCGACCATCAACCGGCCCAATCACGACGGCTTTTCCGTCCCGCACGAATGAAACCAGGGTTATGTTGGCCCATCTGGCTGCATCAACGGCAAGGCTTGAGGCTGCGCCAAAAGAAGCAATGATCGGCGTGTTCATTGAAGCTGCTTTGGCCACGATGTCCCATCCACATCGCCCGGAAAGCAAGAGTGCAAGCGGAGTTTCATCTCCCGTCCTGCTCCAAAGACCGTACACTTTGTCCACTGCATTGTGGCGCCCAATGTCCTCTCGGACCCGCAAAGGCGTTCCATCGGCCACCAACAATCCTGCAGCATGCACCCCGCCGGTCTGCGAGAAGTCTTGTTGATGAGAGCGCATTTCGTAAAGCGCTTGGACGACCGTCTTCAGATTCATTGGCTCTTTTGGTGAATCGACGGAAGGTATCTGTTGAATCAACGAAGACAAGTTGCTTTGATCGCAAGCACCACACGAGGATGTCACGATGGAGGTTCGTGGTTCAATCTGAGGGTCCCGTGGAGTATGAAGGTCGGCGACCAATTCCTCGGCATCTCGGGATTGAGATACCTTGTCTTGACTTTGATGCTTTAATCCATATTCCGTGGCGAGGTGTCCAATGACAAGGTCATCCAGATGTTCAGGAGAGGCCAACAGCGAAGATACTGATTTTCCGTTCACACGGAGATGGACCAAGGACTCTGTGGCTATGGATTCGTTGACCACGGTCCAAGCATGTTCATCATACCTGTGGACGTGAACCTCCTTGACGTTCTTCATGGGATGCCCTCACGGTCAATGTCAAAGAACTCGAATTGGAGCTCCACTAATTCTGCGCTTGAAGTGGCTCCCGCATACGCATCAAGTGGTTCTTGGTTCAGTTCAAAAAATCGCTCGCCCCATCGAAAGGCCCCCAGCACCTCTCGTGCTTGTTCATGCCGGCCGACAAGGTAGAGGACGGTAGCAAGCGCTTCAGCCGTGGTCAG
>PAGK01000037.1 GCA_002704515.1 Methanobacteriota archaeon | reverse complement strand
ACCAGAGCCCGCTGAAGAGGCGCCCGCTGAAGAACCGACGCCTGAACCAGAATCTCCTGCCGAACCAGAACCCGTTGAGGGAGCCCCGGCTGCTGAACCAGCTGAAGAACCGACACCTGAACCAGAACCTTCCGAGCCGGCCGAACCCGTTGAGGAAGCACCGGTCGTTGAGGAGCGAAGTGGAGAAGTTGACCAAGCGACGTTGGACATCCTTGCGGAAAAGGAAGCGGAACTTGAACGACTTCACATGGAGAATGCACGCCTCCGCCAATCGGTAGTTGGTGCAACCGAAGTCATCGAACAATTGGAGGAACCACCCATGCCACCACTTGTGGAAGACAACATCGTGATCCCTCCCTATGTTGTGTCTGACTTTGTCCGTCTCGGACGGCAACTTGACCGCGAACATTTGGTTCGGGCCACCATGGGCTCTTTGGCGATGATTCATCCAGAACAGCCAGGCGTGATGGTTTCCACCAAACACATGGTCACCCTCCCTCGAATGAATGAACGCAGTTTGTGTGCTGCCCACCTCGGCTCAACCTCTCCGAGGGGTGCACCTCCCGATTGGCACGCCCTTGAGGTCGTTCTCGCCTCCGTATCAATGGTGACCGGCGGTCCCGCCGCTGTCATCCATATGCATGGCCCCCATACCACTGCAGCGAGTTGCGAGAAGGACCTGGTGTTGTTGACGCCCATCGACGAGGTTGGAAAGCAGCACATTGGAAAGATCATCATCGTTGATCCCGATCCCGACCATCCCGAAGATTACCTCCGGCAGGTCGCCGAAGCCCTCAATCAAGGAGGCATGCGCTGTGTGGTGGTACGCGGCAACGGTGCCTATGCTGTAGGGGCCGACTTTGACCAAGCGTGGGCGAATGCTGCGATGGTGGAACACAGCATGCAAATTCATCTTCTTGCCCGTCAAGCCAATCTCAAACTTTGAGTTCATATACACTCAATGAGTTACACTCTCGAAAGGGAGCGTGGTGTCGATTTTATTTCGAAGCAGTGTCGAAGGCCCAACATTGGCCTTGGTTTCATTTCTTCATATACTGTTGAAATCTCACTCTCTCAAAGGTGAACACACATGGACAACAAAATGAAGTTTGAAGTTGAAATTGCAGACGCATCTGGACACTCTACCGTTCAGATGACACAGAACGAACTTACCGAGAAGGTCAACGCCACCCAGGGCTCCTGGGTTTTCGTGAACGACCAACTCGTCAGTGCCGCTGACATTGCTGGCATGAACTTGGAAGCAGGTAGCCGCATTCGCTTGATGCCCGGACTCGTCGGTGGACAAGACGCCCCGACCTTCGTGGTCGAAATCGCTGACTCCACCGGTCACGCCGAAGCCGTGATGACCCAAGCCGAAATCACCGAGAAGGTCAACGCCACCCAGGGNTCCTGGGTNTTCGTGAACGACCAACTCGTCAGTGCNGCTGACATCGCCGCCATGAACTTGGAAGCAGGCAGCCGCATTCGCTTGATGCCCGGACTCGTNGGCGGACGTGCTTGTTGAATCCCATGGGTGTTCCTTGGACGGTCAAGGAAGAGGAACATCTCATCGAGAGCCTTGAACTCAATTGCGACATTGTGTCCATTGCGGACACCCTTCAGCGCACCCCCTCTGCAGTAGGGTTGAAGATCATCCATCTGTATCAAAAAGGGTGTTTAGTCGTGATGTCTGAACTCACCTACGAGGCGTGGCAGCACCGAAGAAGCCAATGAAAGGTTCAAAACAGGATGCACGGTCGCGGACATCGGAGAGAGAACTATGGTTGAACTCGTTGACTACAAGTGCGCCGTCTGTGGAAGCCTCGAATCGTTCCACCGAGAGCGAAACGGTATCAGCTGCAAAGCTTGCGGATCTCGCATCTTCATGAAACTCCGCCGCCACGGCACCAAGCGCTTGAACGCTGAGTGAGCAAAGCCACTCGCAGAGTTCAAAGACCATGGTCCGGTCTTCCGTAGCATGACCGTCTGGCTTGAGCAATACAAGCCCGTCCTGTTCGACGACCTCCTTACATCCTCGAACGTCATTGATGCTTTGAAGCACCTTTCACTCCAAGCCAACCCCCCTCACCTCTTACTCTCTGGGCCCACCGGCTGCGGAAAAACAGCATCACACCAACTTGTTTGTCGNCAAGTTCTGGGNCCCTCATGGCGCTCGACAACCCACATTCTNCAAGCTCGAGATATCGACAAAACCTCGGGTGCTATGGCCAAATTTGAGGCGTTTTTGCGCCCCGAAGGTGCCGGTTCGGAAGACACCCTCGCCGGACGAACCAGCCTGGATGCCTTTGACCACAACATTAGCGCTTCATCGAGCACATCACCTCCGCCAGCGGGCGAGGAATCTTCCACTCCAGAGGCCGGCAACTTTGCTGCAGTTTCACGCATCATCATCATTGAGGATGCAGACTACTTGGGCCAAGCGCGCCAATCCTACTTGCGGCGAATGATGGAGGAAAGCAGCCGGAGCGCCCGTTTCATCTTCACAACTCATACTCCCTCGCGAATCATTGAAGCCTTGCGAAGCCGAACNCAACACGTGCGAATGCCCTCCCTTTCCCGCCTGATGATTGAGCAGCGTCTGGAGACCATCAGTCAGTTGGAATCGTTGAATCCAACGGTAGGGGTCTTGGGCGACATCGCTCACGTGGCCAACGGAAACCTTCGAAAAGCCATCTTTACCCTCCAGCTCCTCGCTCAGCGTTCTTTGCTCGATGACCGAAAAAACATCCAGCTCTTGATGGCCAATAGCAGTCGAAGAGAGATTCAGTTGGTCCTCGAAGAAGCATTGCGAGGGCGTGTTCACGATTGGAAATGGGAAAAGCAAGGGGAGAAGAACACCCGCGTCCTCAAAGGGGCCATGGGGGCATTGGACCTCATGATGAACAACCATGATTTGGACGGACGGGGGGTCGTTGATCGCCTCCACCATTTCCTNGTTGCAGGGCGAACCCATTACCCCGACGGTCTTCTTGCAGAATTGTTGAACGCCGTATCAAGGTGCGACATGAGGCTGCAACGCTCGGCCCAACAACGCATTCAATTGGAGGAACTTCTTCACCGCATTGCAGAAATTGGGCAAGAACACCTTGGCCCCTCCGCATCGCAAGCGTCATGAAAGGTTGCACATCAGCATCTGATGGGCGTGTAGCACAGCTGGATAATGCACCGGCCTCCTAAGCCGGAGATCGCGGGTTCGAATCCTGCCACGCCCGCCAGTTTTTGGACAAGAGCCATAATCAGGGCCATGCACCCCTTGGATGGGGATGACATGGCGGACGACCCATCGGATGCAGCCAGTTCGCTTCCCGATCCATACGGGCATGGNTTCGCACGAACCGAAAATCCACTTCAACGAACGGCTGAGAAATGGCAACACCAAGAGAAACTGCGCATGCGGTTCGGACGGGTAGCGAGGCACCCCATTTCGATGCTGGTCCGCCTTCTTTTTGGCGCAAGTGTAGCCGTCGTCGCGCTTCTCTCGGTTATTCTCCCGTCAGTGGCACCTCCGAACCCTGGCTACGTCATGCTGTTTTGGCTTCTGCCCCTTTTGGTCACGACGGCCCCGCCTCTCTTTGCTGGAGAAGCCATGTGGCAATCCATCCAAGCGCGTATTTCCCTTCGTGAAATTGATGATGAGGCTACCGGCGGCAAACTTTCTTTGCGCTCTCAACCTGGTATGGATCGCATACTTGAGGGGTTAACCGACGTCCGCAGGCACAACACTGTCAACAGCCTGTTGGCGGTCAGCGCTGTATTTCTCCTCGGTTTAGGAACGGTCATTCGACAGGATTCCTTGGTGTGGAACCTTTCCTTCCTTGTTTCCATGACCTTGGGTTTCGCCCATTCCTTTCATTCGTTCTTCACGTCCGATGCCGTTCGCCAACACGGGGACCAGATGCCCTGTTTAGCACACCATGCGCCAACCCATCACCCGACTCAATTGGGGTCAATTCTTGGCGAACTGATCGTGTTGCATCTCGATCCTGACCTCTACTTGGATTGGCGAGCCTGGTTGGACGGCTTCCGAGAGAGCATTTTACCCGGCTACGACAAAGAGCAATCTTGGGAGCGCGTGCTGTACATCCTTCACCTGCATGCGAAAGGCGACTTGAGCAACGACATCGCGATGGGCGAATTGAGTGAATTTATCCGCCCAGATGCCATCAATGCTGTTTTGCTCGATGAAGAGGCGAAGTTCAATTGGCGCTCACTTCAACGCTTGTTGGCTCACGCCCGGGTGTGGCAACCTAGCGCCTTCCGTTTGCTTGAGCGCTTGCAACTCGACCTTCTTTCAGGAACGCCGAGTATGTTGCGCTCACCTTGGCGAATGGATGTCGCTCTCGATCCTGAATGCGATGATGGAACCGGCCACCTGTTCATCGCCCTCAACAATCAAACGTTCAAGCAGACCGTAGCGAGAATCGAAGTTGTCTGCCCTGGCGGAGAACCCTTTGCCCGCGATCACCGGTTTGAGTTACAGGCCTGCCCTCCGCCTCGCCAAGCGGTCAGCCTGAATGCTGAGGGAGAGGATGANGCTCTGGACTGGGTGCCACGGTACTTGCAGCAAGGGGTCGTGCTTTGGTTGGGTGTCGCATGGCCTGCGCGAGAGCAAGGCGATCGATACGTCCAGGTCATCCTGCGAGATGAGNCCGGCGTTGTCATCGAATCGCGCGTCCTTCGAACCGTGGTGAAGCGAAAATCCAGTTTCCAACTCCGAAAGAAAAACCGACATCTTGAACGAGCCAGGACATGGGCATCACTCCCTCTTCCCAAAGTATGAAGGGAACGCAGGGGGCGTTTCTTGAAGGTTCCATGCTTGTGGCGGAAGCGCGCACCTTATGGCAGTCCTCCACTTCGCCGTGAACAGGGGAGATTTGAATGGAAGCATGGGATGTGATTGTGCTTGGAGACGGGCCCGCTGCATTGCACGCTGCTGCTGAAGCAGCCAAGTCTGGGGCCAGCACCTTGATGATGTCCGCTACGGGCTTAGGAAATCCTGGCATGGCCGCTCTTGATGGGTTCTCCGCTTCGCTGCAAGAATCCAACAACCGTAGCCATCGGGAAGATACCATCCGCTGCGGAGCCTTTCTTTGCGACCAAGACATCGTTGCCGAAAGGACAGCTGGAGCCGTCAAGCAAGTCGACCTTCTGGAACGCCGCGGCGTAAATTTCCGCCGAGATCAGCAAGGCCTCCCCATGGTGCGAAAAGGCGCTGGGCACCAACAACCTCGAACGGTTGACGCCGGCAGCGGCACAGCCCTCGGCATCCAGCAAGTGGGCGAAGAACAGTGCATGCGGCATGGTGTTATTCGCCGTGGAGATCAAATCCCTCTCACCCTGGTTCACACCAATCAATCGGTTGAAGGCATGATTGCTCTTGACATGGTGAACGGACGCATCATTGGGTTGCAATGCAAAGCGATCATCATCGCCGATGAGGGGTTTGAAGGCGCCTATTCTTCAGGCGTTGTTGGACTGGGCATGGACATGGCCTTTCGAGCTGGAGTCGCCCTACGGGACATGGAATTCATGGCCCATCACCCTCTAACCATCAAGGGCACGAATGTGTTCCTNCCAACCGGCCTNCTCCTGGATGGCGCNCAACTTCACGAGGCNTCTGGAGCCCCCATCGAGGCGGCCNACCAATCTTCTCAAGAAATGACTGAAGCGTTGAACGCCGCTGTCCAACCGGTCCTCGATGCTCGAAANCTCGGGCAAAGTGCTGCGTGGTGGACCTCGCTCTTCCGCCTCGTCCAACAACGGACAGGCATTGACATGAACCGTCAAACGGTTCCACTGCAGCCAACGGTCGGCCACACCCTTGGCGGATTGCCCGTTGATGGCCATGGTCGTTGTGTCGTGGGGGCATGGTCTCGCTGGTTCACCGGCCTCTATGCCGCAGGTAGCGCAGCTTGCACCGGCTTCCATGGGGCGGCCCCTTTGAGCGGAAATCGCCTTCTTGATGCGATCTGCTCGGGCGCTGCTGCTGGAAACCAAGCCGGCGAATGGGCTTCGGGCCGAAAATTCAGCGCCTCTTCTGGACTTGAAACCGCTCTTGCGGAAGCAGAAGGCGATGTTTCAGCGATGATGGAAACTGGCGATGAAAGCCACGTTGTGCGTTGCGGGACAGTCATGGCCAATCTTCAAGCAGCACTCGCGGCAACATCGTCCCTTTCGGCCGATAGCATGAACAAACTTCAGGCCAAACTCGAACAGATTTCAATTTCAGCAGAATCTCTGTACGNTGACCAAAAATCACTCATCGCTAACACGAACCTTCTCGAAATACTTCGTGCTCAAGCCGCTGTTCGAATGGTCACAGCCTCGGTACAGAGCGGTTTGGCGAGAGAAGAATCGCGGGGTGCTTTCCAGCGCGCCGACTTCCCAGAGCCCAACGATGACTTTTTGCACCACATTACGGTTGACCGAGAGGGAACAGTGGGCTCTTTGGCGATCAAGAAAGGAGCAGGTGGACATTGGGTCCTTCCTCCACAATGAAAAAAGACATCAGTCCCACAGGGCATGGCATGACCACGCTCTTNGAGAGGATCTTGTCGGGTGACATTCCTTCGCACCCGGTTGCTCGCGGCGAGGGATGGTATGCTTTTCTTGACATCTTTCCGCGGCGAGAAGGCCACACGCTGGTCATCCCAACCCGTCCCGTCCAACGTCTGTCCACCCTTCAACCGGATGAACGGGCGGCATTAATGGACGGCGTAGCGGAGGTCCAACGTCGCCTTGGCCGCCATTTCTCAACGACCGATTTTACCGTTTGTGTCCACGACGGGCCACTTGCAGGCCAGGAAGTCCCCCATGTTCACGTTCATGTCCTCCCACGCACCCCTGGCGACGGGGGAGGTACGTTGATGGCCATGTGGCCAGCAACCAAGGCCAGTGAACCAAATCATGTGGCCCTTGGCGCCCTTTCAGCCAAACTTGAGGAGGTGAACTGATGGCCACCATTGTCACCGAAGAGGAAGAAATGATGCATAACGGCGAAGCACTTCCCATTCTGTCTGCTTCAGCAAAGAAGATGAAAATCGGCAAGTTACTGTCAACTCCTCTGCCAACCTACGATTCCGCCGTTCCAGGGTCGTACCTTTGGACAAAGATTGCCTTTTGGATGTGCAGGAGGGTATCGAGCGCTCAGTTTCGAACCACCTCCACCTCCAAGGCAACTCCGCTCACCGTGGATGGTGCTGGGGCAATGTGTTGTGGCTGGCACACCAACGGCCTCATGGACCCTATCTCTATTTTTCTTCACCATCCAAAAGAGTTCGTCGTCGGCGCCCGACATGATTTGGTCACACGCCCTCTGTTGGGATGGTGGACTCGTCGTCTGGCCGTCCAACCCGTGGTCCGCAAAGCCGAACTCCTCAGGGGGGGTTGCACAGAAGAGGAAGCTCTGCACCTCAATGGCCGGTCACTTCTCGCTCTTTCCAGTGGAATTGCTCACGGCTTTGGATGCGTCCTGTTCCCGGAAGGCACCAGCCATAGCGAATCCCACATGATCCGGTTCAAGACCGGGCCCTTCCGGACGGTCCTTGCCGCAGCTGCACTGGCCAAGGTCAACGGGCTCCCTCTCCCTCACCTCATCCCCATCGGATTGCACTTTCGCCGCCGTGAGTTGTTTCGAACCGATCAGTTCATCGAATTTGGAGAGCCGATTGAATTGTCCGACGAGATGATTCCTTCTGAGATGGTTGATGCAGTCCGTCAAGGAGGCTGGACCGAACCCCCCGAGGCTTCCGTTCACCGAATACGCGATCAACTCCAAGAACGACTCCCCACGATGACGCCGAACGCAGCCTCGTGGGAGGAACACCGCGCCTTGCACCTCATGGCTCATGCCCAAGCGCGAGAGGATGGAAAACGCCTTACATCTTGGCAAGACGAAGTTTTGGCTGCACGGGAAATTCGGGATGCATGGCCTGGACGTGAAGCCGTGCTTCCGCCAAAGCCACTGACAGGGGAGAGATTTGAACGAGCATCGGAAGCGGCTGAACTGCTTGAAGCACATGGATTGGACGGGCGAGCCCTCGGTCCACAAGGGCGGGTGCTTCGAAAGGCCAACTGGGCCCGCCTCCCCTCAGCGTTGCTTTCAACGCTCTTTTTTATCGCCCTCCTGCCTTTTGCCATCACCTCTCTTGGCTTCCAAGTNGCCCTTGGTCGCCTCTTGGGCGATTCCACGGATGAAGGGCTGGATGCACGAACCAGCTATCAGTTCCTCGCCGCTTTCTTCGGCTCCCTCCTCATTTGGCCTGTGGTGGCTGGATTTTGGACAACACTGACGTGGTTCTACCGCGAGTGGATCGCCTCCACATTGGATTGGGACGTTTCATGGCTTGAACTCGGGGGGAATTCACCTCTCACCGGCCTTCTCGTGGTGTATGTTCTCTGCTTTCCAGTCTTCTGGTTGAGTGGTAAATCCTTTGCTGCAGCCTGGGATGCATGGGTTGACACTCGAAATGCATGGATTCGTATGAGGTTTTCAACCGAGGAAAAAGCGCGACTGGGGCGTCTATTGGAAGAATTGGCCTCGTGAACGGTTGCATTCAAACGGGAGGAGAATCTCGGGTAGACCATGACGCCCGACGAAACCGTGGACCTGCTCAAAAAGTGGCTCACGGAAGAGCGGCTTTCAGCTAAGGCGCAAAAGGACCCCCGGGCCCACGCCCACTTTCTTGTTCGCTACCCAAGTGGCAAGCAGGGNCACATGTTCGCCATCGTCGTTCCAAAAGGCAGGGACTTGGTCGCTGTTTCGAGCATGACGAGGGTCGATGAAGGCCAACAAAAGGAAATGAAAGACCACATGGATGACGAAGAAAGTGACTGGTCTGAATGGATTCATGAAAGCCGATTGCATTTGATTCGAACCGGCGTGGATTGGGTGATACACATGGGNCACAAGGGCGAGAAGAAACCAGGCCCTCTCCAAGCGTTTAACGTGAGTCTGCCGATTTGGTTTGACGGNCTTACCAAACATGAGTTCATGAACAGCCTNCGGCGNCTTTGGNTGGCAAAACTCGCCTTGATTCATGAAATCAAGTACTCCTACGGCCCCGGAGTGGGCAAATCCGGCCCAGTCGACGATTGGGCGAAATCCAAGCCCAACATGGACGGACAACCCGTCCCCGAAGAACCACACCCCCCTGCTCAAATTGAGTTTGATGAGAAGATGTCATTCGGCTCAGGTTTNGACCCGAGTGAATGGGCTTAATCCGAAGGAAAACCACTCCTTTCTTCCGAGAGGTATCGTTTTTGATACCTCTTGCCCAGTCCCTTGAAACATGACCGAAAGGGGACGCGGTTAAGTATGATTAGATTCACGATAAAGTGTAGAAGTCCGGGGTATACCTATGCGTCAAAAAATCAAATCCATTAGCCTAGCGTCAATCATGGTTCTTTCCGTGATGTCCTCCTTGTTGCTCGCCTCCGTCACCGTGAGTGCCAGCACCGTCGTGATCACTGAAGCGGTCCAAATCGTGGACGGCGGCACGGCGTCTGATTCGCAAGCAGCGGTTGGCTCGGACAGTTCCGGAAACGTTCACGTCGTNTGGACCCGAAACAATCTCCACCTCTACTATTCGATGATGTCTCCACGAGGCGAGACATTGATTGACGCAACCCAAATCACCAATTCTGGGCTTCACAAGGTTTGGCACCCCGATCTTGCGGTTGACGAATACGACCGCATCCACGTCGTATGGGCCGACAAAGCTGGTCAACACGCCATCATGTACACGGCACTCTCACCATGGGCTGCTCCGTTGGACGGCATGGCATCGGACGACGGGACCATCACGGCCATTGATGACACCATCATCTCACGCCGCTCTCAAAACCGTGATTGGCCTGCCCTTGACATCGACAGTCAAAACAACGTTCACATCGTTTGGCAAGACAACTACGACGAATTGGGGCGCTTCTTCAACCAGCCACAAATTTACTACTCCATGATTCAGCCCGACATTGGGTCTGGTGCGGTTGTCACGCTCTTCGACGACACCCTCCTCACGCCCATCATCGGCCACAAGGGACACCCAGACGTTGTTGTTGATGCCAACGATTACGTCCAGATCGCTTGGGACGATACCCGCGGCGGAAAGGTCGAATTGGCCTTCATNGTCGATACGTCNGGTTCGATGTATTCTGAGTGGGCCGACATCTGCACGGTCATTTACGGTGGAAACTTCGCAAGTGGCCCTTACTTCCAAGGCATCAAACCTATGCTCGAAGAAGGTAACATGACGGTCTTCGAGACCATCTACGGTCTTGGAAACACCCTCCCCGGTGCAGCCAGCTCTGGCAACTGCCAAGGGTACAACCAGAACGCAGGTCCACGAACCACCCCACTTGGCCAAACCCCTGGCGACGACTCTGGCGGTATTCGCAAACTCCCTGGNACCATCTACAACGGCAACACCTACTCCGGATACTCCGGTGAGGATTGGGGCCCCGGCTCAAACTGGGCTTGCCTCTCGTGGAAAGACGCTGCCGGCAACGTTCCAGGCAACCCTCCAACCCAGTCTGACCACCGTTGGAACCCGAACGCTACAAAGATCGTGATTCCTGTTTCCGACGAAGGACCCAAGGACGGCGACCCGTCTCAGCAAGCTGATGACAAAGCAGCCATCCANGAGGCGCACGATAACTGCCTCCTCGCCGGCGTTGTTCCCGTTGGCTTGTACGGCCAAGGCTACGGTGGCGCAGGAAACATCCAATCCCACTTCATGGATTTGGTTCAGTGCCCCAACGGCATCGTNTCCACGCAGACACGAAACTGCCCAGGCAACACCCTCGCCAATACGGACGCTGGCGGCCAAGCTTACGAATTCCCATCGGGATCCGGAACCAACCAAATGGCCCTCCTCGTCGAAGCAATGGTGTACATCTCCACCAACAATTCTCGTGAGATCTACATGTCCATTCTTGACCCATACGCCAAGATGAACAACGATGCAACGTTCACNCCTGGACTCCCAGGACACTCCTCCCAAGGAGGCACCTACGCTGAAGACACCGGTGCAGGCGCTGACGGCCATTTGGTCGTGGTCAACGACACTCGCGTCACCATCGATGACGCCTATTCCTTCCACCCTTCCATTGGCGTTGACATGCAAGGCAACACGCACATCGCTTGGATGGATGGACGCGATTATGGATTTGAAAAGGACGTCAACTACGAAGTCTACTACACCAAACTCAGACTCCAAGGCGCAGGTGCTTGGGATGGCGCTGAAGAAGGCCTTTCCACCTACGCCATCAAGAAGATCAACGACACACCAATTTCGCANGTTGAAGGCAACGGCGGCCTACCACCCGCTTCCCCTTACGCCGGTAACTCCGTGTTCCCATCGCTTCTTACCGACGACCAAAACAACGTCCACATCGCATGGGTCGACTCAGGCAACCTCTCTGCGAACGAAGAGATCCTCTACGTTCGATTGAATCAAACCGACGTCACCGGCGACGGCATGATGGCCCTCGACCCGTGGGAAGCGGTTCCGGTGACCTCGTGGAATTCGAATAAACTCGGGCCAAATAGTGGGCGCCAGCCGTCCATCGGCATGCCCCCGGCATTCTCCAATGACCTTGGAAGTGGCGCGCACATTGCGTGGTCGGATACCAACAAGTGCGGTGACGACGGTAACAACAATCGATTCACCATTTGTTATTCTCACGTCCTTACNGGCCAAGTTGATGTTGAATTTGATGAGGGTGAAACCTTCTACCATGTNATCGAACCCGGTCAACAGACCATCTACAACATGACCATGAACAACTCAACGCCCGGTCCAAAGGACTTGGTCGCTGANACCTATGGACTCAACATCTCAGGCGTGCCAATGAATTGGACAGCGAACCTCTACTTCGCCTCCAACCATTCNAGCATCTTCCCAGACACCCCNATTTTCCTTGAGGGTGGCGAAGACGTTCGCTTCTACATGCGAGTTCAGGCCCCATCCATCTACCAGGCCAACGGCGACGAGCTTGCGGAAATTCGTGTAACGGCACAATCGTACAAAGATCCAGCCATTCAGAACGACCTCATCACGTTGACCTTGATGGACGTTGTTCACGGTATCAACCTTGACACGTCCCACAGCATGGCGGACATTGAGCAAGGCGACACGGCCATCTTTTCGATCACCATCACNAACACNGGTAACGTCCACGATGCCTTTGTCTTCTGGGATCCAAACAGCCTCGAAGGCCAGCAGGAATGGTTGCTNCCGTTCGGATGGCAAGTCAACTTCCCCATTCGTGTGGAATTGGACCCGGGGCAATCGGTTACAAAGAACCTCGAGGTCTTTGTGCCGACAACAGAAGANCCNGGTGCCTTCGTCATCTACGTGAAGGGTTGGTCTGAAGGTGAGCCGATTAANTCCGTTGAGAAGGGAACCTACGACATCCTTGAACTCGGCGTGTTCGTTTCAATTCGCTCAACCGGTAACATCGTCTTTGCTGTTGATGACCGCTCCGATCAGGTCAAGCCTGGGGATTGCGCCACCTACAACATCAACGTCACCAAGAACTTTGACAGCGGCGAACTGGTGTTTGCCACACCCGGTGCACCGGATGCGAAGCCAGATGGCGTGGCCATGGATGCTTGGCGACAAGAGAACTGGATTGTTCTCGTTGACTTTGCGAACGCCACCGGTTCAGCGGATGCAGGCGATGGCCTNGGCGACCCGATTGCATGGACCATCCCCGGAAACGCTGAGAAGATCACAAAGCGAGTAACCGTTCATGTCTGTGCTCCGCACAACGCCACCGCTGGACTTGGTCCAGCCATCACGCTGAAGGGCTACCTCGATGGATATCCAAGAATCTCGGATTCGGCCATCTTGTCCACCAACGTTGAGCACGTNTTCGACCTTGATGCTGGTATTGATCCGGAGATTGGCGAATCGATGAATGTGAATCCTGGCGACAAGATCTTCCTACCAATGACGGTCACCAACGACGGGAATGGACCCGATCGGTTTGACTTCCGTCTCGCTCGAGTGACCGACGCCTTCGGCGTTGACGTCATCTGGGACATTGAGATTCCTCGTGAAACCCTGCAAGAACTTTCCCCGGACACCTATCAAGCGTTTGAAGTGGAGATGAACGTTCCTAACCGTGTGCCAGCAGGCGAATACACCGTCGTGCTGCAAGCCTTCTCCGAAGAAGTCTACCCGGACGCAAGCGGCCGTGAAACACGAATTCGAGACACCATTGTTTTGGCTGTCACCGTTGATGAATTCCATGACATGCAAATTTCAATGGATCCAACCGTCGACAATGCGGTGAAGACTTCAGCTCCTGGCCGAGTCGTTCGCTTCATGTTTAACGTGACCAACAACGGAAACGTGCCCGATGTTCCAACCTTGAACAATCACACGGCCCAACGCGATGGCGATTCTCTCCTTTGGAACGAATTGCCTGGAATGAACGTTCTCAGCAGTTGGGATGTTGACTGGTTCATCATGCGCCAAGTCAACGCTGACCTTGTTGTTGAGGAAGAATGTTTGAGGATGCAGTCAACTGCTTCATCCTACCCAGAAGACGCCTGTATCTATCTCGAAGACATCGACGAGTGGCGACTTCCTGAGATGGCTCCGTACGAAACCATCACGACCGTTGCCGCTGTGAAGATTGGCACTGACGCAAAACTCGACACAAGAAGCATTGGCCTGAAGGTCGTTTCCATGTTTGGCGACATGGAGAACGATGGAGACCACGACGACTCCCCTGCATGGGATGGGGAGAACTTGGACACCAACGAGTTCATTGTCACGCTCCGTCTACGAGCGCCAAACCTCGAAATCAAGGAGATCATCATGCCACCATCCACATCGAGCGATGTTGATTCAACGATTCCCATCGGGATNATCTTGCAAAACACTGGAAACGTCCACGCTACTGACATTGAGATTGTTCTCTGCGAGTACGATGACGCTAACGATGCTGACATCATAAGGGAAATTCGCGACAACGGTTGCGAAGAAGACCGCGTGGTCATGCGCCAAGTGGTGGGAGCCTTGCTCGCACCTGACGACACGGAAGATGCCAAGGAGATTGAACTCTACTTGCTCTACCCTGTTTCAGCCGGTAGCAAGGGCATTTATGTCGTGGTCGACCCAATGAATGAGATCGTCGAATCCGACGAGAAAGACAACGTCATGCCAATTCCGGAAGAACTTGAGTCGAACAGCCCAGTTCTCGACCTTGCTCGTGAAGTAGTCGGCAAGACGGCCCTTCCCTTTGCGGTCATCGTCCTGACCATCGCGCTCTTGGGCGTTGTGTATCTGGTCGGTAAGGGGCGTCGAGATGAAGTGA
Source organism: Methanobacteriota archaeon (assembly GCA_002704515.1). Lineage (GTDB taxonomy): Archaea > Thermoplasmatota > Poseidoniia > Poseidoniales > Poseidoniaceae > Poseidonia. The sequence goes on along the minus strand of PAGK01000037.1, from coordinate 17,751 downwards.
ACAAGCGATTGGCCGAACAGTCGTCCCTTGTCACGGTTCTCGCTGACGAGTTCGACAACTGATTTGTTCTGAGGGTCTCACTTGGACTTCGGTCCGAGGTACCAGCGAAGCTCGGTGTCAAGNGGAGCAGCGATGACTTGTCCGGACCTTCGGGCGATCTGCTTTTCCAGCCTTGAGCGGAGCGTGTTGATGACATCACCCACGTTGCGTTGTCCGACCAATTCTTGTTGAACAAGGGCTGTGAGGTCGAGACGATCTCCTGTTGCCTCAACCATGGTTTGGATGATGCTTCGTTCCTCATAGGATTCAAAGTCCGTTTCGACAGCAGCAGAGACCCGTTGGCGGACGTGTTGGTGAAGCGAGATCAATGCGTCCCGCTGCGCATCCAACTCCTCGAGAACCGAGGCCAGCGTTCGCATGTGTGCCAAGCCTTCTGCAACGGCTATTTTCTTGCGTCCGCTCAGTGATTCGGCAATAGGAATGGAGGCCTGTGGCAGGTTGGTTGACAATCGCATTGGGCCCCCTGCAGGGAGTTTTCGTTCTTCACAACGGTACAAATCGGGCCCGATATCAACGTGAATGGACATGGCACGTTCAACCGCGTAAATGGTTCGTGGCGGTCCACCTTTTTCTGACGGAACCTTGTTTTTGGAGACCATTCCTCCCTTTTCGAGTTCTTTGAGATGTTTGACTACAGCGGGTTGGCTCACCCCGATCAACTCTGACAATTGCATGGGGTAGTGCGGCTCTCGTGCCAAGCGTTCCAAGATTTGGCGACGAACTTTGTTTTGCAACAGGTACAGGACTCGGTCAATGTCGGTCATACTCCTCAACCCGAGGTTGGGTAGTGCCCCCTCCTCTATGAACGCACCGTTGATTTACTGCTCGTCCCAATCCTTCCACGATTCGTTGATTTTTTCGGATTGAGAAACGTCCATGTTTCGCTTTGCCGTGAGGGGTTTCGATTGAACCGGCTGAGGCTCGGCAAGTGGCACGCCTTCATCCCATGAAGTGATGGCCGCNGCGTTGGCAGCATCTTGAATGGTGTCTTCAGCCGTTGTGGTTTGGTAGCGCCCTGTCTTGGTGTGCTCTTGAGCGCCTTCGACATCCCCTCGCATCAGCGCATAGACTTGCTCGGTGGTCAACAGCGTTCCTGCGGCAACATCGTTGAGGCCATCAACAAATGCTTCCGAGGGTTGGTGCTCGGCCGTGTCTGCAAACGGTGGAGCAACGGCCGGCTGGCTCGCTCCCCCATCAGGAGCTTGGGTGAACAACGTTGGATGGTCNGGNTTCACGTCAGTGATGGGAATCAATTGTCCCTCTGGGCCAACCATCATGACACGGGGAGCCCGACTTGGTTTCGAGGCCAGGTAGACGGTCAGTGCGATAGGGGTTGTGAGAATGCCCAGGCAACACATGGCGCCNCCGAGCATCAGCCACGTCGACGAGAGGAGGTCGGATTGAATGGCGTCAACGGAAATCAACCATCCCGTGGCTTCTTCACAACCGGTTTCGCAGGTTGTAACCAAAGCGTATTTGCCCGTTCCGTTGAGTTGCCATGACCCTTGTTCAGCAAACGTCGTTCCGTCCGCTGCCATCACCTGCCAGTCGAGCATGCACTTGCTCTCTTCAAACGCTTCTCCCACCAACGAGGATCCCTCAACACGGTAGAGTTGAACGGTCATTTCAATGTCGTCTGCCTGCTGATAAAACCGGTAACATGTGTCGGTGAGTTCACCGGTTGGAAACGTTCCTTCTCCAACGTAGGGTTNGTCGTGATGCTGTTCTCTTGGATCCATCGTACTGCTGATGGTTTCCGATTGGCTGACCACCATCACGGTACCGATGAACAACATGAGGGCGCCGGCTANAGCAAGCCTAAATCCCCAAGGGGAACGTTTGGCAGGCTCGGGTGCTTGCATCATTGCTTTCCAGACCCTCTTCCTCCATAAGGCTCGCTGATGAAATCAGGCAAGGCCCAAATCATTCAGTTTCTCCGGGAGGTAGGTGTCGGTGACGAAATCAAGGCCGTATTTGGCCAAGGATTGCTGTTCAGCCTTTTTGCCAAGTTCCAACATCATGTTGATNTGTTCTTGCCACCATGCGTCGGCGAACCGTGGGTCGGAAAGCTCAGCCTTCAGGGCGTCAACGTCCCTTGAGGACAGGTCATCGCTCGGAAGGTCGTAGGCTTCAATGTCATCCGATGTGATGCCAAGGTAGGTGGCGGTTGGGGTAGCAAGATATTCCGAAATGTGGGCGGTCTTGATGGCCCCGTAAGCGATGGAGGCGAANATTCGGAACGACCATGGGTCNCCGTCGAGGAAAACGACGACGGGCAAGTCCCATTCCTCACTCATTCGCTTCAAGATGCGTCGTGTTGAACGAGCAGGTTGACCTTTGAGGTGGACAAGAGCACAATTGTATGCCTCATCGAAGCCATTTTCGATGAGCCGGTCAAACATACCACCGGTCTCAATGGCCATGATGAACTTGACATCATGCTCAAGTAACTCGATTTTCTCCTCCTCCACGTTGTATGGAACGCCGTATCCGGAGTCCCCAACATCGTCGCGAGCGTTGATTCGCATCCATTCNCCTCGTCGGTTGCGTTCCTGAAGGGTGATGTTTCCAATCATTCGGGCCCCATCTTCTTCCGGCCGGAGCTTGAAGTCTTCACGAAGGCATTTGGTGACGACTTCCAAATCTTCAGCGAGGTTGTTGGATTCGTTCTGCGATGAGAACTTTCCAAGACCCCAACTCTCCGAGATGTAATACATCTCTCTGAGGGTTGAGGATTTGTTGGTGTTGATCATTTCTTCAATGAATTCCACGACGTAAAGGGCCCGTAGCAATTGCTTGGCAGAACCGAGGCTTGTAGCATCCCGAATGGAACGCTTCTTGCCGTATTTGTAGACACCCAATGTCTTGTCAAATCCAATGTTGTTTTTGGTTCGAACGGGCAACGTCATGGTGGGGGGCTCGCCCTTCACAATCTTGTCGTACATTTCTGTGACGACTTCGTGCAGCGCGATTTTGGTTTCCTCTGGTGTATGGCTGGCGGACATCATGCATCACTCCCGAACCCCATGAGGGTTTGTTGCCCCGAAGGCTTTGTTTGGTCATCATCGACTTCGGAGGGGGCGTCATCTTCCTCTGAATCTTCAGTGGAGGCCTCTTCCTCACCGCCCTCTTCTTCGCTTTGTGCCCTGGCTTCTTGACGNCGAATTTCTTCCAGAAGCTTTTCATCCATTTTTGAGGCTCCAATGACTTCCTGGCTGCCTCGATAAAACACATCGGTTTCTGTCCAATCTCCCTTTTCCAATCCACTCAGAGAATAGGTGATGGTGTACGTTTCGCCTGGCTCAAGGGTGTCAAGTTTCCATGCCCAGACTCCTGTGGCCTCCTTTCGGCCGCCAGTGGTGTTGTTTTCCATGCTCGCGCCGGCTCTTTCGGGCCATGAGGCGAGGAGGGTGTAGGCTCGAGCACGCGAGGTGTAGTTGAACAGCTTGATGGCCACGTCGGTCATCTTGGTCTCCTTGTTCCAAGTCGTGGTACCCTCNGCGATAACGGCTCCCATGATTCTCGTGATCGACCCCGCCAAATCTGGAACAGGGCGTTGCAAAATGGCCGCTGATTTTTCAGCGATGGCCGGGATGATATCGTTCACCAGTTCGAACTTTTCTTGGACCTTCACCATTTTCTTCTTCTTCTCAAGGTGCTTGCGGAGCCCTCGTCCCATTTCCAACATGGCCTTTCGAACTTCGTCCATCACCTCACCGTTTTCGGCGAGGGCTTCCTTGGCTTCCGAAGTGAATTGAACGTTCGTGCTGGCCAGATGGACAAGAATGGCTGCTGGGCCTTTTGGGACACCTCGTCCACCGGCTTGGTCCATTCCATACTGTCGCCAGTCCACCGATTCAATGGCTTTCGTCAGCAAGCAACCGCCCTGCTGGTACATCAGCGGGACGCGATTTGCGAATCGGAGCACTTCAACGGGTTTGTCCGCAGCCATACCGTCTCCAAAGATCAGGCCGACCTCCACTTGATACGGGTTGCCTTGAGAGACGGTGGGCGAACGCGTCATCGTGGTGACAAAGCGAGAATCAATGGTCTTCGAGAGCCCTTTCTTGATGAGCAATTCTTCAATGGGCGACAAACAATTGGTTGGTGGATTGAGCAATTTGACCGCTTTTCCATTGAGCATGCGTTCGCCCTGAAACGCCTCAATTAGCGCACGAATTTGGTCGGGCTTCATCAATTTCGGTTTCGCCTTTTCCAAAACTCCTGCGGCTTCGAGCAGTTGTTTGGCTGCTCGAGATGATACGCCGCTGAAATTCTTGTAGAGAAACGAGGTCATTCGACTGTCCGTCGATTCGGTGCACATCCGCTGCAGCGTTCCGAGGTGGATGCCATGGGGGTGCGGTTTGATGCTCTCCACTTTCCGAGGCAGACGCTCCGTGACTCTCGGCCAGTGGTGAATTTCCCCGTCTGGGTCAACAAACGTGATGTCGGCGTGGGGGTTCACGATGCTCGTCATGCGTAGGTATTGGTAGACGCTCTGCCTTCCTCGCTGATACTTGGCTTTCATCCGGCACGTGATTTCCAAACCATGTTCTTTCAGCGTTCCGTCAGGGCGCTCCCACAATTCGCGGCCTTCACTGGTTTTCGTGGCCTTGTTTTTGCGTGTGTCAAGACCGATATCGACAATGGCTGCCGAGGTCTCTGTCGCAATTTTTGAGCGAACGTGAGTTTTCCGGCCTGTTGTCAATTGACAGTACATGACCACTCCGGTAATTCCGATGCCTTGCTGCCCTCGAGACTGGCGAATGGCGTGAAATCTCGAACCGAACAAGAGTTGGCCGAACACCTTCTCTATGCTGCGCTTTGGGATGCCGGGGCCGTTGTCTTCGGTTTTCAGTTCAATGATGTTCTTTTTGTCATCGATCTTGCTGATTTCAACTCGGATTTCGGGCAGTATGCGCGCTTCTTCACAAGCGTCAAGTGAATTGTCAACCGATTCTTTTACGGCCGTTATGAGGGAGCGGGTGAGGGAATCAAAACCAAGAAAGTGCTTGTTTTTCTCAAAGAATTCTGAAATTGCGACCTGCTTCTGATTTTTTGCCATGCGTTCTGCTGTGCCTGCCATGGGCGTTCACCTCCCTCGGTCCTCCTCCGTCCATTGACGTCGGGCCGACAGATGTTCATCCCGTTCTTTGAGGGATTATAATCTCCACAGGCGAACCGCGATGAAGAAGGGCAAAAAGCGGACACAGAACGGAAATCCGCTAAGCGAACAATTCCGGATTCCATATGCTGATGTGGCCAGTAAAGGCCGACGCAGCGACGGTCAAGGGGCTGGCGAGGTAGAGTTTACCCGGGCCACTCCTCCCCTGGAAATTGCGGTTGATGGCCGAAACGGTCACTTGGTCGGGTGTGATGGAGACTCCTGGACCTGCTCCGATGCACGCTCCGCACCCCGGGTCAATGAGTTTGACACCGACTTCGAGAAACAGATCATGCCAACCCATTCGTTCTGCGAGAGCTTTGACTTGGCCCGAGCCGTATTGTATGTAGAAATCTACGCCCTCTTTGACGGTGAGCCCAGCATCCTTGGCCGCTTGACAAACCTCAGCATAGTAAGCGATGTCATCCTCTTTTCCAGCCGTACATGAGCCGCCGTAAGCGATGTCAACGGCCACCGTTCCGATGTCAGCGATGTTTGCCCCGTTGGTCGGGTCGCTTGGAATGCCTTCGTCAGGATTCCCTGGGTGAGCAACCATGGGAACAATCGATGAGAGGTCGATGGTGTGGACGCCACCNTCGTAGTTCGCTCCTTCGTCGGGGGCAACCATCCGGGCGCGTTGTTCGGATTCATCGAGGTGAGGCTGTGCCTTGAGCATCCAAGCCATCAACGCATCATCGGCTTCACAGATGCCGGTTCGGCCCGAGCATTCAGTGGCCATGTTACAGAGCGTCGCGCGTTCGTCAATGGAGAGCGAGGCCAGGCCAGGCCCGCCGAATTCCATGCTGCGATTCAGTGTTAGTTCCTNTCGAGCATGGTCGGCTAAAATGGCGAGNATGATGTCTTTGGCCGTACAGCCGTGGTGNAGTTTTCCCACGAGCTCAAACCGGATGGATTCGGGGATCTTAACGAAGGTAAATCCAGCACTGACAAGATTGGCGTACTCGGTGGCCCCTACGCCCCACGTCAGAGCATTTGAGGCCCCACCCATGCAGGTGTGGGAATCGGTGGCTTGGATGAAATCTCCGATTTCAATGAACTCCTCTCGAGCGACTTGATGGCATATTCCAGGCGATACGCCGTCTACAGCCGAATAATCTCGGACGCCAGTGTGCTGTTGAAACGCCACTTGCAAATCCCGAAGGGTCTGTACTTTGTGCATGAAGGGCACAAACTTGGGATTGTGCTGGGCGTAAAGCAGATGATCTTCAAACACCGCAAANTTACCGGGGTTTGGCAGAGCGTAGTCCGTCCCGTATTCCTCTTGCAGGAAGGTGTGAACTTGAGCTGTGGTGAACTCGTGCGAGTANCCTCCCTGCACTTGGGCAATGACGGGGTCGCCGGGCTTGACGCATTGACCTTCAGGCTGTCCGACCAGATTTCGGCTGATGATGTGCTCAGCCATGGTCATTGGTTGTTGAGGGGTGTCGAGTGGCGCGAGGTCAAGTTCGTTTGCTTTGAGCGCCTTTGCGAAGGGGAACAGGCCGCCATATTCAACGATGAGTTGCGTAACTGGGTCGTATTGGCCAGTAAATTCCTCGAGCGGTATGGATTCTTCATTTTGGAGCCGCTCAAGCATGGCATGGTTTCCCATCAACTGGCCAAGGTTGATGTTGTTGCGTTCGTGGATGGGGGCGAATGATGCAGCAATAACGATGCCAATGCCCGCCCAGCGTTCGCACTGGGCAGCGGTCTCTCGGCTGGAGCCTGTGCCTTTTCGCTGTCCGGAGACGATCACTTCGAAATTTCCGTCCTTGAGGGCGTTTTCTCGGAACACCCGAAGGCCATTGTGCATGAGGCCTGCATAGGCATTCTTTGCTATTTCAGCCGGGTCGTGGTCGAAACACACCCATGCCGGGGTCATGACGTCCGTGTTGATATCGTCGAGGAGGTCCTCCACAGTGAGGTCTTCCATTCGCAAATCCAACCCTTCGTAGAGTTGTTGTTTGATGAGATCCAAATCTTTGGTGAGGAAGAGAACGCGTTTCCCCGGGGTGAGGGCGATGTGCTCCGGCGGTTTGTTGCTCACCATGTCCCCCCCTCAACCTCGTTCAGGGGTCAACCGTTCATAATCGGTTCGGGGGGTGGTTTTTTCCGAGTGAGGGTGACCTACGAAGGTGGATGGAATAAATCGAATCATCAACTATAAATACGAATTCCAAAAGGGGTTAAATAGGTTCGCACATCGATGTGAACACGTGTGGGATTACTATGGATGAACAGCAAGTCGAAGATATTGTCAAATGCCCTGAATGCTCAAGCCGCTCGCTCTCCAGAGATGAGACCCGTGGCGAAGTCGTTTGCGACGATTGTGGATTGGTGTTGGAAGACAACGTCATCGATCAAGGTGCTGAATGGCGTGTGTTTTCACCCGAACAAGGTGACCAGCGCGCTCGTACCGGCGCACCCATGACCGTCATGCTCCACGACAAGGGATTGTCCACGGACATTGACTGGCAAAACAAGGATTACTCCGGGAAGACCATCAATTCCCGATACCGTTCCCAATTCTACCGCATGCGAAAGTGGCAGAAGCGCAGCCGTGTGAGCAACGCCACCGAGCGCAATCTCGCCATGGCGCTTGCCGAACTTGACCGCATGGCCAGTCGATTGGAACTCCCCAAGTCAGTTCGTGAGGCTGCTGCTGTGAACTACAAGAAAGCCGTGGACAAGCGGTTGATTCGAGGTCGCTCCATCGAAGGTGTCGCCGCCGCTTCCCTTTATGCGGCCTGCCGTCAGTGTGGTGTGCCGCGAACCCTTGATGAAATCGGGCAAGCTTCCCGTACCGGCCGAAAGGAAATTGGACGAACGTACCGATTCATGGTTCGCGAATTGAAGATGAAGATCATGCCCACCGGGCCAGAGGATTACATCTCTCGTTTCTGTTCGGGACTGGGCCTTGACGCTGACGTTGAAGCCAAGGCTTACGAACTCATCAAAGCCGCCCAGGAAAAGGAATTGACCAGTGGGCGTGGCCCAACCGGTATCGCTGCATCCATCATTTACATCGCCTCGGTCTTGTGTGGAAAGCGCCGAACGCAGCGCGAAGTCGCTGAAGTCGCTGGTGTGACGGAAGTCACCATTCGAAACCGATACAAGGAACTGATTCAGAACCTCAACATCGAACTCGACATTTGAGTCTACGTTCGCTTGACGGTATTTGGAGGTCAACAGCGTGAGCAAGAGCAGAACCAAAATTTCCGACGCAGCGTTTGAACGCGTGGCGACGGGACTTGTTGAAGCCCTCGAGCGCGGAACAGAAGCGTGGCCACTGCCCGAGCCGCCGATGTCGGACCCAGATTTCCCCGCCATACCCCCCACCTCGCCTCATCGTTTGTTCGAAGAAGGACTTGGCATCCTCAACATTGACCGCGGCATGTTTGACCGGCACCTCAACACCGTTGTGGACCTCATCGTCCCTCATCGGATGAATCTGAGCGATGACCCGTTTGAAATTCACCAAAAGTGGCTGGGCCGAAGAATGGATGATGTCGCTCATCGCTTGCTGTTTCACATCGCCACCGATTGGTTGGCACAAGCCTTTGATCCACAGGCACCCAACACCGACCGTTGGTGGCTCAGTATCGCTCTGCTCAACGGTTTGGCCACCGTTCCTTATGGGCAACCGGTTCACCAAGGGTACCACCTCGTGGAATCGATCGCGCTCGCTGAACGGCCAGGTACCTGGCACACGCAACCCGACGCAGGACCCCAACACATGGACTGGAATGCTCACGCCATTGTCCCTCGGATGTCCAGTGCGGTGGTGGCTCATGACCGCGGNGTCGCTGCGGCTCGTTGGCTCCTTGAACGCCTTGAAGGCGGTGACTTGGACCGCCGCCTTTTGTTGCTCGAATGGGTCCGCCTCCTTCTGGAGCGAAAACCCCTCATTGAGCCACTTGGTCTCAAAGAAATCCTTCTGCGAAGAGCCTCCGACCCGGTCGCTGAAGTGGCCAACAAGGTGACCCTCTGCTTGGCCAAAGCCATTGAGGCTGACCGAGACTTTGGCCACCAGCTGGCCCTACGCCTGCACGAACGTGAGGAGACTTTGGTTCAACGGGCGATGGCTGACGTGCTCACCCGTCTTTTCCGNCGCCTCACATGGGACGCACTCCCATTCCTGGATGCCATGTTAGCGTCCGAGGATGAAGGCGTCCTCGCTGCCGCAAGCGCTACGGTAGGGGACGTCAAGTACCTCGACAAAGAACAGTGGGCCGACCGCCTCCAGCAACTGGCCAACCATCCTCTAGCGATTGTTCGTCGAAACCTCGTGCCCAACCTGCGCGAGTACATTGAACACGACCCCGCTGATAGCCGAGGCGTCTTTCATGACCTGTGGAAAGACGGCGACGAAGTTGTCCATACCCGTCTGCGCGAGCTCATGTTGCGCATGGAAGAAGTCGCACCCGATCATTTTGCTCCGCAAATCAAAGCCTTGCACGATGCTGGCGCGGATTTGGAGGGGCTNTGGAAGCCNCTCTCCCTTCGCCGTGCTGAGCGCAGCCAAGCCTGGCAGGCGTGGTTGGCCGGGGAAGGTGAACAACCGGCCAGCGAACAACGAACCGTTCATGTTTCTCAGATGGAAGCNCCTGACAATCTTCCAGAGCTTGGCGATGCTCTACGTTCGTTGGATGAGTGAAATTATTCTTCTTCATCCGCCAAAGGCCCGTTGGTGATGAGCCACACATAGAGGCCGTTCATCAAGGCTAAGAAACCGATTAACCCCAGCAAAAGTCCGGCTGGTTCCGGTACGACTCCACCAGTGTCCAACCATCGTATGGTCCTCGTGAGAACAAGGCAAGCGAGGCCAAACACAACCACTTGGAGCCAGGTGGTCTCCGGTGTTTTCCATCGATTCACCGTTGGTGCAACCCCCATTTTGCCGAAGGTGTGATTGAACCATGCCAAATAGATGAGAACCAATCCCACGAGGCCGATGGCGCCGCGTGTGAATGATGGGGAATCCCATGGTCCAGGAGGGGCCACGGTGGTGAAGGTTTGGACCACCAGAACGGTACCAGCCACGAGAAGACCGACGGTGCCTTTTCGTTCCATCATACCGGGCTGGGACGCCACGCTTGAAAGCCTGTGCCTTCTGTGGAGGGTCATGGACACGGTTCGGGATGCCGTCTTGATTGCAGCGGGCCTTGGTACACGGATGTTTCCAGCGAGTGCCTTTTCTTCCAAAGAATCGCTTCCCTTGGTCGATGTTCCTTTGCTTACCCACCTTCTTTTTGAGGCCAAAGAAGCAGGCGTGGAACGCATTCACATCGTCACATCTCCGTCAAAATCGTTTGATTCTCTCCTCGAGGACCGCCGGGACCTTCACGCATTACGTCCGCATCTCGATGAATCGCTGTTTCATGCTGTCGCCGATCTTGAAGTTCACGTTCACCTACAACATCAGCCCATGGGGGTTGGGAACGCCATTGAAGCGGCGCTCCACGCGGTGGAGGGGCCGTTTTTGGTCATGCTTGGTGACACCCTCATGATGGATATGCATGCCCCCGTTGACGACTTCACACCATCTGGGTGCTCAAAGCGCTTGATCGAGACCTACATGAGCACCGGTGAGGCCACGGTGGGATTGATGGAGGTGGATGAAAACGTCGTTTCGCAGTATGGAATCGTAGCGCTGGAAGGCCAACGCATTCACCAGATTGTCGAGAAACCAACGCTTGCCGCCGCCCCCTCTCGATTGGCCTTATGCGGTCGCTATGTTTTTCCAAAAGAAACCCAGAAACTCCTGCAAACATACTCCTATGAAGCGCATGGGGACTTGCAAAGCATCGCCTTGCTTCAACACTGGATGAACGATGGCACCCTTCACGGAGTCGTGTTTGATGAGACACAGTGGTACGATTCTGGTGCTCCATTGCTGTGGTTGAAAGCGCAGGTCGACCATGCCTTACGCCGCCCAGATTATCGCGATGAGTTTACGGATTGGTTAAACCGCCGACTTGACAACTAACGCTGACCGGGCTTCCAAAACGTCAGAGGCTCAGGGAGTTCTCCCGAAGCATGACGCGAAGCCAAATGGTCGGCGCGTTCGTTCCATCGATGGCCTCGATGAGCTTTCACATGGGACCATGACAGTTCACGTAATGCGGCGACCTCCCTCCAGAGCGTTTGCACGTTCGCCACCAATTCACGATTCTTCTTGGCTTTCCAAACTCCGCTCGCAAGGTTTCCTGCATAGGTTGAGTCTGCTCGTATCATTGCAGGGCCCTCGCCTCCTTCAACCAGAAGCCACCGAAGAGCGGCTGCGAAACCACTCAATTCTGCTGTGTTGTTGGAGCCAACCTCTGCACCGAGAAAACCCTCAGCCCCCGGAGAGGTGATGACGGGTCCGGCTTCTTCGTGGTGCAGTTCTCCAGACCCCTTCCCAAGGCCAGAATCACCGAGGACAACGACCAATCCCCAAGAGGCTGGCGTTGAAGCGTCGACGTTCTGATTGCCAAGGCACGAACCATCGACGTACAGGGTCAATGCCGTGGCTTCAGCCATGGACTCACTCGCCAATTTCCGCTTTGTAGGCGGCGGCGTCCATGAGGCCAGAAACAGCACCAGGGTTCTCCAGGGTCATCTTCACAATCCATCCATCGCCATAAGGTGATGAATTCATGAGTTCGGGTGCGTCTTCAAGATCCATGTTGACAGCGGTGATGGTGCCGGCGAGTGGAGCGAAGATTGGGGATGCGGACTTGACCGATTCAACCACCGCAAATTCACCCATGTCGTCAACTTCATCGCCTTCTTCTGGAAGTTCGATGTACACGATATCGGTCAACATGTCTTGGGCGTGGTCGGTGATGCCGATGGTGACCGTGTCACCTTCAACTCGCATCCATTCGTGTTCTTTGGTGTAGTACAATCCTTCGGGGATATCGCTCATGGTCTCGCCTCTGCATCAAACGAGGCGGCGAATACACATCAACCCTACGATGCAACACTCATGCTTCTTCGCCGAGGTCTTCGGTGAGAACCTTCGCTTCCATTTCGGCCCATTTGGCCGTCACGTCCTCGGAGCGGTGGACTTCTTCAATGTCTGAGCGAACGCGCTTGGCCATGGCGTCCTCGGTTTCATGAGAGAACCAACGCGCCAGTGGGCCGCTGCCGTTTCCAAGCATCCAGCCAAGAACAAAACAACCAACGGCCAAAACGATGAACAATTCCAACGCAAGGGAGGTTGAACCAAAACTCCGCCCCGTTTGCAAACCAAAACCAATTCCAAGCAAGAGGCCCACGCCCGTTCCGTAGAGAAGGCGTTCAACGGCAACGCTTGGGGGGTGCATAACCAGTCCAAGCAGGGTAGCCACATCAAAGAACCGATGCATGGATTCTTGCTCAATACGTTTCTCGCATGAGTTTGTGAATCTTGTAGGGCAACAGGGCGCGGTTAACGGGTGTCACTTCGAGAATACGGCCATCGTCCCGGCGACGGATGTCTTGAAGAAGCGGATGGCGGCTTTTCTTGTGCAAGGTCAGCAAGGTTGGCATGTCCACTTCCAAAGCGCTGCGCACGGCTTGAACGAACGCTTCAGATTCAACAGAAAATTTGCCGATTTCATCAATGACCAACACTTCGCAATGGTGCTGAGCGTAATCAATGGCCGGCAAAGCCACTCGGTTGAGCTCTTCTACATCGATGCCGTATCCGAGCACCCGCAGACGTGAGTCGATCTTTTTGTGTGCGATGGTACCTTCTTCTCCAGAAACAATGTCAATGACCTTGTAACCCATTCGTTCGCCGTTTTCAAGCAAGGGTTCGGTTCGCAGGCCACCCAAAATGGGGCTGTCTGTTGACCCTCCTCGCATGGAAATCTCTCGCTTTCGCTCGTCGAGCAGCATGTCGAGGACCTTTTCCATAACGGCCGATTTTCCACTGCGCGGCAAGCCAGTGATACCAATCTTTGGATGAACGCCCATTGTCAATTCATCTCCCAAAGAGTACGCAGGTAGTGCTAACGAGGCAGTCGCTATAAATTATCGTGTCCAAAATGCGGGAATTCGGAAATCAAACCCGCGCTTTTCTCCGTTCAGCGGGCGAGATTGCTGAATTGTGGAAAGGAGTCGGGTAGTTCAACTGGCAGCATTTCCAATTCGTAATTGTTGACGTTGTTGTTGGCAGCCCAAGCTCGAGCCCATTCGTCGAGGTCGTTGTTGTTCAGATGGCTGCAAAGCCATTCCAAACCGGTTTCGACATCTGAGTGTTCTTCCATCAAGCGGGTTTGGATATCGTCATGCAATTCGATGTGGTTCACGCTGTTTCCTAGAACACTTCCTTGGGGAATGACGGCCCAGCGCAGACGCCGTTCTTGGTGAGCATTAACGATGGCTTGACAGGCAAGTCGAGGCCCGTAGGTTGGATGGTTGTCGCCCACCCACATCGCAAGCTGACGTTCACTTGCACGGGATGGAATGTCGGTTCGGAAGGCAGGATGGCGAATGAAAACCTTCCCCTCTTCGCTCTCTGAGAAGTGAACGCCACGGATGAAAGGACGGCTTCGCTTGCCTTTGACCCAGGTTTCGATGCTTTTGGCGTGGGCGGTCTGATCGATTTCACCAACCCGCACGCGAACCTGGCGCTTGTTGGTGGTCAGCGGGTGTTCCTTGTCACTTAGGCGTGGCAGTTTCGCCAGTCGGTCAAGAACCTCAAGGGTGTAGGTGCGTTCAACGCGATCCCGTGGAAGACGAGGCACGGCCCATGTGTCTCGGGCCCAACCGGTCCACTGTTCTTCTTTGAGTTCAAACACAGGAACGCGGGAGGACAAACCCTCGCCTTCACGACGCAAGTCAGCCCGGGTAATGGGTCCTTGGAGGTTGAGCACGGGGGTTTCGCCGTTGGCAGTAATTCCGAGAACAACCACGCCTTGGGTCATTCCGGGGAAGAGAAGGTTGGCCTCCTCAATGGCCCAAGCATGGGTCCAGCCGTGGTGCTTGACAAGCAACTCTCGAAGTGGATGCGATGATTGTTCCCGAAGAAGACTGTCGGGGGCGATGATGCGCAATCGGCCTCCTTCATTCAAAATCTGGAGGCTGCGCTCAATGAATAAGCGGTAGAGGTTGACGTTTCCACGCATGGTGGAAAAACGAGGCGAACCGTTGTCGGTGAGGCTTCGAAGCTGTTCACCCAATTCTTTGCGGAGTTGACTGCCGTCTTCCATTCCCCTGAACCGGTCTTTAATGCGCAACCAGGGGGGATTGGTCAGTACCAGTTCAGGAGGTTGTTCCCATGGCCAACCACCTTGCAAGGCGTCTCCTTGACGAACACCACTGTCAAGCAAGGCTTCCATTTCCTTTCGAGAAATTTTTCCAGGTGTTTCGGGGCCAAAACTGACGAGTTCATGGCGAATGGATTCGAGCAAAAGCCTGGTTTTCGTGCTCTTGACCACCAAGGGGTTAACATCCAAAAGTTGGATGTTCGAGAACAGCCGGCGACTGTCTTCCTTGCGCAGTTCAAGGTCCGCATCTTCGTGAGCATCGGCGTGTCGTCGAATCAAGCGTGCATGGAACAAACCGCCTCCCGTTGCCGTATCGGCCACCGGCAAAGGAATGCCGCTCAGTGTACGTTTGTTGGCCTCGACAGCTTGCCGTTCAGCTTCGTCATTCACTTCGTTGTCCTGGGTTGCTTTTGGCAAATTGAGTTGCTCGACGTGCTGGCGGAAGCCAGGAGGGAGATTGCTGATCAAGAAATTGGACTGCTGAACGGGTTTTTTTGGATTCACCATGTTGTCTTTCATTTCAGAACAAATGACGGCGTCCGCCAAACGCGGTGGCGTGGGGTGGGCGCCCCGGGGGGAGCGTCCATCGGACTCAGCGTCATGGCGAGCGAGAAGGTGGTCAAGCACATGACCTGGGTCCGTCAAAAGGTTGGCCGGAAGAGTTGGCCAGTCTTCGGGGAGCAGAGCGGCGATGGGCTGGAAGGACCTGAGCGATTTTTCCCACGTGGTGAGCCAAATCTCAATTTGTTGTTCGCGGTTGTCAAGGCATCGGTCCAATCGTGCATACCATCCGCTAACCCCGTTTTGCAATGTCCCCACCAAACCGACGGGACGGCTTTCTCTCTTTGAAGATGTCTCTCAACGAGAGGATGGAAAACGCCCGTTACTTGGACAAAAAAACACTGGCTTCTTCAAACCAATGCCATCCTTCCGTCACCCAATCAAGCAGCAGTGAGAGTTGTTTTGGGGTCACGTCGGCCGTTTTCGCAATCTTACGAAGGGCGGTCAATTCTTTGCGGTCGTAATCTCCGTCCACAGCCGCCACCAACGCAGCGTCCCTGAGGATGAGCTGGGCAAATACTGGGTCAAGGTCGGCCAGCGATTGCTCAAGTGGAATGGGTTGTTCAAACCCCCCACGGACGGTGATCCTTGATTCGGGGTGAATCATGGCCCGACCCATCATGGCTTCAATCATGGCTATTTCCTCGCGAACCAATGCCCCGTCCGCTGCTGCGATGAAAACCAAAATTTCGGCATAGCGGACGCGTTCTTGTGGCGAACGATGGATCAAACCATCGGGGAACATACAGCCTCATTCTCCAAGCGAGTCGAGAAGTTCGTAGCCTTCTTTCATCCATTTGTAGCCTTTGACGGTCCACTTGAGGAGTTGCTCGACCGCATCCTCGCGGAGGTTGAGGTGCTCTGAAATGTCCTCCAGTGCATCCCGCTCATCCTCGTCGACGGTACCGTCAGCGGCCGCCATCATTACGGCGTCTCGTAGAGCGAGTCGACCCGCTTCTCCAGACAATTCTTCCAAGCACTCTTCGAGGCTTGGCGGGTTCTTCAGAGCATCACGAATCGAATCACGTTGCCCCGGCGAGAGGAGGGCCGTACCAAGGCGTTGTTCAAACATGGCCATTTCATCGACGGTTAATTCATTGTCAATTCGTGCCATAAAAGCCAGCAAACGAGCATAGGCAAACCGTTCTTCTCGGGGGAGTTTGTGAATCGTGTCGGGTAGCATTACTGCGCCTTTGCGCGCTTCTTCCCAATGAACCCAACGGACAAAACCCCTCGGCAGACCCCAATCTTGAAACCCGTTTCACCCCTCCGAAGTTCATGGTTCAAGGTGATGATTCGCCGGTCGTTGTTTGGACCAATCGCGGGTGCGGGGCCTGCGTTCAAGCCAAACGCCTCCTTGATTCAAAACGGGTCGCATACAAGGAACGTCGCTTGAAAAGTACTCCCGAGGTCCAACGGGCTTTTGCTCGAGCCACGGGCGGTGCACGAACCGTCCCGCAGATCATTGTGAACGGAAAATCGGTGGGTGGATTTGATGATTTGTTGAACTTAGACCGCTCGGGAGAACTTGATGTATTGCTCGGGCGAGCGCAACCCTCTGAAAAATCAGGCATTCTGAATCGTTTCAAGAACGCATTCCGTCGTTGAATGAAGATTGAACAAGCGTTCATAGGGCGACACCCTTTGCTTNGGGCATGGACCCTAGCGTNAACGTCATTGGCACTGAACTCGAGCCTTGTTCACGAGACCCCCTAACGGGGTGGTACCGAGACGGCTGTTGCAACACGGACGACCAAGACCATGGCTCCCACACCGTTTGCTGCGTGCTCAACGACGATTTTCTCCACTTCGCCCGAGACATGGGCAACGACCTCATCACGCCCGCACCCCGATTCAACTTTCCAGGATTGAAAGCAGGAGACTCATGGTGCGTATGCGCNCGCACNTGGCTNCTNGCNGTNAACGCTGGAAAGGCNTGCCCNGTNGATTTGGAAGCGACCCATCAACGGGCTCTGGACGTCATTCCGCTTGATGTTCTTGAGACCCATGCNCTGTAGGCGAATACTGGAACACAAACAAGCGCATCAGTAGCCAAACAATCACGCCCCAAGCGAGCAGATTGAGAAGGCCCATGAGGCGAACATCGGTGGCGTAGGTGGTGGAGAGCCAACCGATGGTGATGCTTGACCCGACCAAACTCGATACATACACCGGAACTGCGGTGGAAAGGGTCCATGCGACCGGCTTTCTATCGTCAAAGGTAAACCACCGATGGACAAAATGGGCGAGGACGCCGGTGGCTCCCCAACAAATTCCCCAAAGGATTCGAACATCAGCATTGGCCAACACCAGCATGAGGCCTGTCCAACACACATAGAAGAGAAAACTGTTGAANCCCCCAGCCATGCTAAATCGAACAATCGACCCTCGAGGCACGCGCTGGTCGAGCCAAGCCAAGGCGTCAGTCGTCATTGGTCACCACGTCACTGGGTTTCCCAGTNAGCATANNTCGNAGCGCCTCATTGTCGGTNTGCATGGCGTCCATGATGGCGTATTTNACACCCAACTCACCAGCGAGAACACCGAGGGCAGAACTGTCCTTGGGGAGGCATTTTCCTCCAAACCCTCGGCGCAGGCCGAAGATTGGGTCGAGATGCGATGGGCCGATGGGCTGCGCTTGGTCAGCGGTGATGATGTCCCGAATGGCGTACCAATCTTCGGCCATTCCTTGGCAAATGTCGTACATTTGGTTGGCAAAGGTAA
>PAGK01000036.1 GCA_002704515.1 Methanobacteriota archaeon | reverse complement strand
GGGCCATCCGCAATCGATGACGCCGGCTTCCACGGCACTTTCCTCAATCCAGGCACCACAAGCTGAACCGTAGCATTTGGCTTTGAAGCGTTCAACGTCGATCCAAAAGGTCGTTCGGTGACAGACGGGACACGTCCTGCACTCGTACTCTGAGAGAACGGTAACCGCATCATCTCCGACCACGTCGACATCCCAAGCTGCCACGCTGGCCCGCTGCAAGGGCACCTGGTGGGATTTCTTGAGGAAGGAACGCAAGACGTTGAGCGCCGTCTCTTGGGAACTAAAACAGCCCATGCCAACGACCGTGCCATCCTCTTCGACGGCACTCGGAACGTACACGCGTCCGGTCATGACCATAATTTGTGCTGGACAAGTCGGCGTTTAAGCCTCGCTCATGCTCGGTGCCACAGGACCTCGATTACCGGCAATCCTCCTGGACGGGGCAAGGGAGCCTCCGGCTTTTCGATGCGAATAGATAGGGTGGCTACGGTTTGGTTCGCCGATAGGTGGTCAATGACCCGCTGCGCCATGTCTTCCATCAAGCGGATGGGTTCAGCAGCCTCGAGCATCACTTCATCAATGGCGATTTGGATGTCGGCGTAGTTCAAGGTTGATTCCAAATCTTCAATGCGTTCTCCAGCGGAGAGCGTGGCCCAAACGGTGAACACAAAGGGCTGTGGAGATTGATGTTCTTCGTCATACCAACCGTGAACAGCGTTCACTTCGTACGCCTCAAGTCCCACACTCCACTCCATGAAAGCACCTCACTGCTCTTCGTCGCGCTCGTGGACCCAAATCAGGTGGTAGCCAAATTGTGTTTTGACGGGTGGAGAAACGGTGGCCACGGGGGTATCCCAAACCGCGTCCTCAAACGCTTTGACCATGCGTCCCTTTCGAAACCAACCGAGATCGCCGCCTTTCTGGCTCGAAGGGCAGGTGCTTTTCTTTCGGGCGAATTTTTGAAAATCCTTGAGTTTCCCAACCTTGTCCTTGATTTGAATGGCTTCGCTTTTTGAAGCGACCAAGATGTGGCTAGCCCAAGCGCTCGGTGCGACCATGATTCGTCCACCTGTTGTCGTGTTTTGAACCCCACGCTCAGTAATCCGAGTAGGCCAAGAAGCGCATGTAGGTGCCGTAGATGGTCACCGAGACGCCAAGGGATTCCTCATTGAAGCGGTCCATGGTGTCGGCGTAGGTGTGGTATTCCCAGCTTCCGCTGCCGTAACAGACCACGGCACGNCCNCGTTCNTCCCCGCCNAAATCGTACACGAAGGGTGCGTGGTCGGAATTGTACGGCATCCCGTCGGGTTCTCCTCTGTCGCCAGTGAGCGTACGAATTTGGATGTCATAGCGGTCAGCGACATCCGAACGCTGGTTCTTGTAGAGTTCCGTGATGCGAGCGATGTGGTCCATGTCATCTTGGTCGTTGCCAAACAGAGTCACACTGTTGCCTCGATTCGCCGTGTCTGAATCAACGTGGTTCATGTCAAGGTTGAGGTAGAGCCTTAGGTTGTCTTGAAGGCTGTTTTGAAAGGCTTGCACGTAGGCTCGGCTGCCATACAGTCCTTCTTCTTCGCCACCCCACGTGCAGAAGCGCAAGGTCCGTTCCGGTTGCCCGGTGTTGTTGACGATTTCACTGAGTTGACGCCCGATTTCCATCACGCTGGCTGTGCCGGAGGTGTCGTCAACTGCACCCTGTGCGTGATAGACGGTGTCGTGGTGNCCTCCAACGATGACGACTTCGGAGGATTTCCCCCGTATTTCGCCGCAGGGCACGTAGATGGTACGCTCCTCATCGTTGGTGACGTCGATCAGCATCTCAAGNACNCCTTGCGGNCCNGTAGCGTTGAAGATGGCCTGTTCAAGGAGTTCTCCAGCGTCTTTTGACATGGCAATGAAGGGAAGTTCAGTGGGGACGCTTCCCCCGTTGGCGTCGGTGACCTCATCGATGCGGCTTCCTTTGAAAATTGGAACGCAGTCGTTGGCTTCGATTTGACCACAGTTGGCGTCTTTGTTGACNAAAATGAGTCCAGCAAGGTTCTTCTCAGCGGCCAAGGAGAAGATGCCGGTGTTTCCACCCAAGCTCGCACCGCTGCGAACATAACCAATGGTGCCGCCCGCCGAAGCCCACAACGCATCATCCGTTCCGTTGCCGAGGTCACTTACTTGGACGTCCTCTTGAAAGGTGTATTCTGAGCGCCCGGAAAAGCCCTGAATCACGTAATCAATTCGATGTTGAAACTGGATCACTTGTGAGCCGAAGGCNAGAGGGCCTTCGCAAGGACTGGTGCCGCCAANTCCTTGGGTGCAGATCCGTAGACTTGGTTCAGCATTGACGTGGTGCATCGGNACCTGGTAGGAATGGAGGGTNGANGTCATNCCCATCGCTTCAAATTGGGCTGCAATGTATTCCGAAGCATTGGCTTCCTCAACGGTGCCGCTCATGCGTCCTTCCCAATCAGGATGGCCGAACGCCACCAATTCTTCAGCAAAGGTTCGTGTTTGGGATGCATCATAATCAATGAGTTCGTATTCATAATTGGGTGTGAATCCTAACCAGGATGGGCGGATGACGAACACGGCGGTGATCATCAACACCACCACGCCAATGGCCATCAATGCCTGGGGGGTAAGCACATTCGTACTTCGCCACCATGGCACGTTTTCGCCGACCAAAACGGCATCGTCCAATTTGGTTTCATCTTCAAGGCTGAGCACGGGTCCTTCAGCGCTATTCCCTTCAAGGCGCTCGATAAGTTGCGTTTTGGTCCCGCTAACGGGNAGCTCCTTTTCTCGGAGCATGTCCTTGAGTTCAGCGACGGTCTTGNTTTCCAGGTCCATGGGCTCGCCTGTNTGACCGTTGTCATCCTTGTTCAAGAAGTCGGCGGTCCAGCGTCGCTTCAGACTTCATCGCCAGTCCAACGACGGCCGATGGTGTGCTCGTAGCCAAGTTGGTCAAGAATTCGGGCGATGATGAAGTCCACCATGTCGTCGATGTCCTTCGGGTGGTTGTAGAAACCTGGCGAAGCGGGAATGACGATGGTACCCCATTGAGANAGTTTGGCCATGTTTTCGAGATGAACGGTAGCGTAGGGGGCCTCGCGGGGCACAATGATGAGTTTGCGTCGCTCTTTCAGGGCCACGATGGCNGAGCGTGTTACGAGGTTGTCGGAAATACCGGCAGCGAGTTTACCGATGGTGGTGCCTGAGCAGGGACAAATGACGACGGCGTCAATCTTGGCAGAACCGGAGGCTGACTTTGCCCCGACGTTCTTGGCGTCCTCGAGGATGGCGTTTGTGGCCTCAGCGACGGCTTCGGGTGTGGTATCGCACTCGTGCTTGAGCGTGATCTTGCCCGAGTCTGTGACCACCAGGCGAACGGTTTTGCCCATTTCGTTGAGGACTTCGGCGAGTCGCTTTCCATAGATTGCACCCGATGCGCCTGAGATGCCGACTACAACCTCGCCCATGGTTCAAAACCCGAGGCTCTCCCATTTAGCCTCTTGTTCTTTATCGCTCGGCTTTCTTCANAACGGAAATCCTCAATGATGCCACTTCGAATTTAGGTTCGCCCTTAATTTAAACATGCGAAAGAGGTGTTCGCCGTCATCAATATGAACGGTGACTCTATTTACATGAGTCCGGAGGACGAAGAATGCCAACAGGTACAGTAAAGTGGTTCAACCAAACAAAAGGCTTTGGTTTCATCGAACAAGAAAACGGACAAGATCTCTTCGTTCACAAGTCCCAAGTGACCGGTGAAATTCACGACGGAGATTCCGTCGAGTTCGAAGTCGGTGAAGGTCCAAAGGGCCCAAACGCCGTCAACGTCCGCAAATCCGAGTGATTGCAACTCCATGCACCCTTTCAAAGGGTGTCAACGAGTNTTGCCGAGAACGAAACCTTGTGTGGCTATGCCATTTTGGCCGGCTGCNGACNGTTCACTTCCGGGNNGGTNCACCCGTCTCGTTTATTCTTCGTTTGACCANGATTTTCGCATGACCCTNCCTGCTGTTTCCCCAGCGTCCATTGGGTCGTAATCGTGCTCAAAGATCAGGTGTTTGACCAGATTGTGTTGCGCTACGCTCTCGTTACATACCGGGCAATCATGCCTGTCAGGCTCTCGGTAGCCTTGGAAGGCAGCACGACCTTTTGGCGTGGCCAGGCCAGCAACCGTTCGCAGAAGCGTGGACATGAAGACCAGCCCGAAGAGCACCAAACAGCACCCAAGGCCACCGAAGAAGCCCGAACCAGAGCTGTCCTGAGCCAATCGAATGTTCTGCGTCATCCTACCTTCGCTGGTGTTGCGAAAGGTGTCAAGGTCGATGGTGTGGGAGAAGTTTTCTCCCCGCAGTTGCAGGAGGATTTCTGTTCCGTCCTCCTCTTCATCCACTTCGATGGCGATGAGGAACATGCCATTGGCGTCGGTTATGCTGCTTGCCCCACGGTGTTGGTAGCAATCCACCACGCCGGGCCGGCACTCAACGAAGACGTCCCGCAGCATGACGGGTGTATTGTCGCTGTAGGTTGCCTGGCCCGAGATTCGGTAGGTCTCAGCGCTGGCCACGGGCAATGCAAGCACGGCCAACACCAGTACCAGCCACACCTTGCGCATGGGGGGAGGTGTTGGTTGGAACTTATCAAGCCTTGATTTCGCCCAATCGTTCTTTGACCGCACCGAGAAGCCCTCTCCATGGGGACCCTTGTAACCGGAACCGCCGCCACCTACGTGGAAGAACTGCACATCAACACCGACAAACGCTACGAAATCGTCTGCATCACCCGAGACGTTGAACGGGTCGTGGCTGAAAGTGGGATTGCGGACGGCCTTGTTCTGGTGAATCCGATGCACATCACCGCCTCATGCTATGTCAATGACCTGGAGTACGGCTTGCACCACGACATCATGACCTGGCTCGAGAAGTTAGCGCCGTTCCACGGTAGCGATGGCCGTCAGGGAGAGGAGTACCACCATCACCGTACAGGAGAGGACAACGGGGATGCGCACCTGAAGCGTCAATTGCTCGGCCAGCAGGTCACAATGCCGGTGCGCGACGGGCGCTTGCATCTGGGGACGTGGGAGCAGATTCACTATGCTGAATTTGACGGGCGGCGCGACAAACGCATTCTTGTGAAAGTGGTTGGAGTGATGGCACAATGACGCTCTCATCTCCACCTGAACCCATTGGATACATGGTTGAACTGGGCGTGGAGCGAACGTTGTGGAAGCCAGGCCTATCACGCCTCGAATTAACCCTCACGGAGGACCACCTCAACAAGGGCGGCGTGGCCCACGGCGGGATTCACATGATTCTGCTCGATTCAGCACTTGGCAGCGCACTCGTCGCTTCCCTCAAGGTCGAGGAATGGTGTGCGACGACGCAACTCTCAACCAGTTTTCTCGCTGCTGCTCGTCCCGGGGAACGCTTGGTAGCGGAAGGGCGCGTGGTACGGCGAGGCAAGCATGTTGCTCATCTTGCGGGTGAAGTCAAGGTCGGTGAACGCTTGGTCGCCAGTGCGACGGGTACGTGGGCCATTTGGTCAAACCGTCCGCCTTCGCTGTTGAATGATTGACGTGTTGTGCTGTCAATACGGTGATACAGTCATCATCANGANGGNCATCAGGAAAAAGAAAGCAAAGGTGAGAATGGCCGAAATTCGAGCACCGGCATACACGTCGTTGTGCCGTGTGCCCGATTGATTGTAACCCATTCCCATCAGCAGCAAAGCGGTCGCACACGGAAGAAATAACATGGAAATAAACGTCCCTCTACTGACTTCAACGCAGGTCCTAAACGCTGGATGTATGCACCAGTCAAGCATATCCGGTATCATAAAGGAGACTGGGATCATAAGTAACGGAACCACAAGGGCGATGTAGAATTTATGGCCAAATTGGGGTGCAGTAGTTGCAATAATTTCCCTGCTGATTTCATTGGCCTGTTCGGGTGAATTGATGCTGACGGAAGGATAGGCCTGCTCCCCAATCAGGCGACCACGGTTTCGCGCAAGGTCTGCGAACGCCACGACCATGATACCACCAAAGCACAACATCGAAGCCAAGCCTTCGAAAATGTCTGAAGCGTCGTACACGTTGATTCGAAACCACATGACGTTGTTCTGGAGCCAAACGGCCAAAAAGATCAACACAAAACCGAGTTTCTTATTCAGCCAAGCTGGCGTGTTGACCACCTTTGGTGCGAAACTCAGCGTAATTTCGTTTGAGCACTTCGGGCATTCGACGATTCCCTTTTTTTGCGGCACGCTCAGTTGTTGGCCGCATTCAGAGCACTCGATGATGCTGCGGGCCATGAAATTCCATCATTGGCCATGTATTTAGCCGCTCACGCCCATTTGGCCGAGATTTGTTGGTTTAGGTTTACTTGCCAAGGGTCAAGCGCACAACGGGGAGGAGCGCCTTGACGAAGGCTTCGGGTGAGATGGTGTAGCCAAGGTGTGCGAGTGAAGTCGTCGTATCGGCAACCAATCCACACCCTGCGACCCCTTCGACGCGGCCCGGAGGTGTGTTGAGGTTCACGGAAAATCCGTGGCGGCTGACCCATCGCAGGAACGAGAGTCCAATGCTGCACACCTTTCGACCATTCACCCATACGCCTTGCATGCGTTCGTCCCGCTCGCCGTTAACGCCGAAGGTGGCCAAGGCGTCAATCAGCCAACCTTCGATGGTGTGGATGATGTCAGCAACCGAGGCTTCACCATCACGTTCGCCCCATTTGAAGATTGGATAGCCCACCACCTGACCAGGTCCGTGCCAGGTCAAGCCTCCTCCACGGTCAACTCCAATGGTCTCGTAATCAGAGGGTGGCAGAATTCCATCGTTCCGGGCGCGAGGGCCAACCGTGACCACCTCCGGGTGACTCAAGATGAGCAAGGTGTCTGGGATTTGACCGTCGATGCGCTGCTGCTGGAGTTCCTTCATCAGCGCTTGAGCGTCTTCATAGGGGACGACGCCAAGTTCTCTGACCTCCATCATGGGCATCACGCCTTCAGAATTTTCCAGATGAGCCGAATCCACCTTGGCCTCGTTCGGTCGTGTCAAGGCCTTCCATCGTCGTCTCAACGAGGGTTACAAGCGGCACGGGTGCGAACAGCAATTGAGCGACACGCTCGCCGGCCTTCACCGTAAATGAATCACCTTCTCCAATCCACGTGGCAAGGACTTTGAGTTCTCCACGATAATCCGAATCAATGGTTCCAAGTCCGTTGGGCATGATCATTCCTTTCTTTCCAAGCGAAGATCGGCACCGTATCTGCCCCTCCCACCCTTCTGGAATGGCTGCTGCCCATCCGGTGGAGATCAACACGGTCGAACCTTTCAGTACCAATGTGTCCTCGATAGCGTACAAATCCCACCCTGCTGCTTGGGCAGAGCCCTGTGTGGGCAAGATGGCGCGCTGGTCGAGTCGGGCGAAGGGAATTTCCAGCGAAATACGGTCCATGAGCCAACTCACCATACATTCCTTTTTGACTGTTGGGATAATGTAAGATTTCACCGACATTGGGTTCCAGTGGAAAACAGGGTGATTTAGACATGAAAAAAGCAATTTGTGAACGGAAAATAACACCGGCTTCGGCTTTGATGGAATGGGATACTGCGCCAATGCTTGCGTCTCCATCACCACCTGTGGAAACCACCCAGTGCAATCCCTCTTGGAGGGGATATATTATAGGCGTCCGAGGAGGGCAAACAAACTCCAGCGCGTGTGGAAATCACGGAGAGTGTATGTCATGGTCATAGAGCACAACAAAGACGACGGTATGAACATCGACTTGACCAAGGAGCACATCGAGCCCATGCTCGAAGAGAATCTTGATCGTTTTGTTCTTTTCCCGATTGAGCACGATGATATCTGGAAGTCTTACAAGCAGGCGCAAGCTTCGTTTTGGACGGCGGAAGAGATCGACCTTGCCGAGGATTTGAAAGATTGGAAGAACTTGAACAAGGATGAACAGCATTTCGTAAAGCACATTCTTGCTTTCTTTGCAGCCAGTGACGGCATTGTCAACGAAAACTTGGTCATGAATTTCTCCAACGAAGTGTGCTGGCCTGAAGCCCGTGCCTTCTATGGTTTCCAAATCATGATGGAGAACATTCACGCAGAGACCTACTCGCTCCTCATCGACACCTACATCGAAGATGAGAAGGAAAAGGACCACCTGTTCAAGGCCCTTGAAACGGTTCCATCCGTGAAAAAGAAGGGCGATTGGGCTCTCAAGTGGCTTTCTCGAAAGCGAGGTTCCTTCGCCGAGCGATTGGTGGCCTTTGCTGCTATTGAAGGCATCTTTTTCTCAGGTTCCTTCTGTGCCATCTTTTGGTTGAAGAAGCGAGGACTCATGCCGGGATTGACCTTCTCCAATGAACTCATCTCTCGAGATGAAGGCCTCCATTGCGACTTTGCTTGCCTGCTTCACAACAAATTGCTGCGAGGCGCGGGCGAAAACGTGATTCGTCGCATCATCGCTGAAGCCGTGGACATTGAGATCGAGTTTGTCACCAAGGCCCTCCCTGTCAACCTCATTGGCATGAACGCTGATTTGATGACGCAGTACATTCAATTCGTTGCCGACCGCCTTCTTGTTCAGTTGGAATGTTCCAAGATTTACAACGTTGGCAACCCGTTCCCGTGGATGGAGATGATCTCCATGCAAGGCAAGACGAATTTCTTTGAGAAGCGTGTGGCGGAATATCAAAAAGCCGGTGTCATGGACAGTGCTTCCCTTGGAAGTGTCCAACAGCGATTTTCTGTGGACGAAGACTTTTGAACCGTACGCGAACAAAGAAAGATATCACGCACTCATATGAACATCAGAGGAGGAATCAATTATGGCTATGCAAGTTGTTAATCGGAAAGGCGAGCGAGAAGATGTGAGGTTTGATGCCATTCATGAGAAATTGGTTCAGTTGGCTAAAGGCCTTGACCCGACCTGGGTTGACCCGGGCCACGTTACCAAGTTGACGATTGAAGGTCTCTACGATGGCGTTACAACGCGTGAACTGGATCAGCTTGCTGCCGAGACCTCAGCTTCTTTGGCTTCTCACCATCCGGACTACAGCCGTCTGGCTGCACGCATCTGTGTCGACGACCTTCACCGCTCCACCAAGGACCTCTTCACCGACGTCATCACCGATCTCCGCGACTACATTGACCCCGAGTCAAAGAAACACGCACCTCTCATCTCCGAAGAAGTCTACGACGTCATCATGGCCAACGCCGATGTGCTCAACAATCACATCGATTANAGCCGAGACCACAACTATGACTACTTTGGATTCAAGACGCTTGAACGCTCCTACCTGCTCAAGCTTGATGGTGAGGTCGCTGAGCGTCCACAGCACATGTTGATGCGGGTCGCCGTGGGCATTCATCACGCTAACATCGAGAAAGCCCTTCACACCTATGACCTGATGAGCCAAGGCTACTTCACTCACGCCACTCCGACGTTGTTCAATTCCGGTACGCCGATGCCACAGATGTCCTCGTGCTTCTTGCTCACCATGCAAGACGATTCCCTCGACGGCATTTACGACACGCTCAAGCAGTGTGCTCTCATCTCCAAATCTGCTGGAGGCATCGGTCTTTCAATTCACCATGTTCGCTCGAAGGGTTCCTACATCAAGGGCACCAACGGTACGTCCAATGGCATCGTTCCAATGCTGCGCGTGTTCAACGACACGGCGCGTTATGTTGACCAAGGCGGCGGCAAGCGCAAGGGTTCCATTGCGGTTTACCTCGAGCCTTGGCACCCGGACATCCTTCAATTCCTCGACCTGAAAAAGAACCACGGGAAGGAAGAGATGCGTGCACGCGACCTCTTCTACGCCATGTGGACGCCCGACTTGTTCATGCAGCGGGTGGAAGACAACGGCGACTGGTCGTTTTTCTGCCCCAACGAATGNCCAGGTCTTCAGGACGTCTACGGTGCTGAATTCAAGGCCATGTTCGAAGACTATGAGCGCCGAGGGATGGCCCGAGAAACGGTCCCTGCTCGAGTGGTGTGGGACAAGATTGTCGAAGCCCAGATTGAAACGGGAACGCCATACATGTTGTACAAGGACGCCGCCAACGAGAAATCCAATCAAAAGAACCTCGGAACGATTCGCTCCTCCAACCTTTGCACGGAGATCATGGAGTACACCGCCAAGGACGAAGTCGCCGTTTGTAACCTCGCCTCCATCGCTCTACCCAAATTTGTGAACATGAGCGACGGTGTGTTTGACCACCAACTTCTCTACGATGTGACCTACCACGCTACGGGNAACCTGAACCGTGTCATTGACGTCAACTACTACCCTGTGGAGGAAGCACGAAACTCCAACATGCGTCATCGTCCAATTGGTCTTGGTGTCCAAGGGTTGGCCGATGTCTTTGCTATGCTGAAGCTTCCCTTTGAGAGCCCAGCGGCTCGAAGCCTCAACAAGGACATCTTCGAGACCATCTACTTCGCTGCCTGCACGGCCTCCAAGGACGCAGCGGTCGCTGAAGGTGCTTACTCAACCTTCCAAGGCTCACCCGCCAGCGAGGGTCTGCTCCAATTCGACCTCTGGGGCATGGATGAGCACAGCGGACGATGGGACTGGGATTCACTCAAAACCGAGATCATGGAGAAGGGAATGCGAAACTCACTCCTCCTCGCCCCCATGCCAACCGCTTCGACCTCCCAAATTTTGGGCAACAACGAGTGCTTCGAAGCCTTCACGTCCAATCTCTATGTCCGTCGAACCCTTTCTGGCGAATTCGTCGTGCTGAACAAGCACTTGGTTCGTGACCTCATCGCTGAGGACATGTGGAGCCTTGAGATGAAAGACGATATCCTGCGCCACAAAGGTTCCATCCAAGGCATTCACCGAATCCCTGAACAGATTCGTGACCTTTACAAGACGACCTGGGAAATCAAGCAAAAGCACGTTTTGGATATGGCTGCAGATCGTGGCGCATACATTGACCAAAGCCAGTCCTTGAACATCCACATGGTGGACGCTAACCCTGCGAAGGTGACATCGATGCACTTCTACGGATGGCGACAAGGGCTCAAGACCGGTATGTACTACCTGCGAACCAAAGCCGCNGCTGATGCCATTCAGTTTACCGTTGAAGCGGCGAGCAAAGAAGACCAAACCGTTGGAGGCCTCGCAGAACGAGCCGACGATGTTGATAGCCTCGAAGCCATTGCATGCAGTTTGGACAGTCCAGATGACGACTGTTTGATGTGCGGAAGTTGAGGCTCACGGAACAANATTCGCCTCACGGGTTGTTGAAACTTCTCCCTCGCGCCGGTGAATCTTTTTTATTGGATTGGGTTACTGGAAGTTTGAGGTCTGACGATGGACGAGGCGACGCTGGTCCTGAACGTGATGTTGTATGTGCTGCTCCCACTTTGGGGAATAGCNGGCATGTTGGACTGGTGGTGCCATCGAAATACCGAGATCGAGAAAACCTCGGGCCTCCATGAAGCCTACGTTCATTGCCTCATGGGCGTGCAAATTGGCATCCCAGTCGTCCTCTCTCTGTTGTTTGAAGTGAACGTTCTCATCATGTTGCTTTGCTTTGCAGCCCTTATTGCCCACGAACTGGTGGCCCACTACGATGTTCATTTTACCACAGGGAAGCGAGAGATCTCCATTTGGGAAGTGCATGCCCATAATTATCTGGCGACACTCCCCTTCTTCCTCTTGCTGCTGATCATCGTTCGGAAGTGGGAGGTTTTCCTCGACACGGTCACCCTCAACTGGGGTGGCGGACTTGGGATCGAATGGCGGCAGGAGCCGCTGGGTGCTTCCGGAAATTACGCGGTGGCCTACATGGCCGTCATGTCCATTTTCGTGGTGTTCCCCTACATGCAGGAATGGTGGCGCTGCTACAGGTATGAGAAACTGCATGGAAAACCAGAGGTGAGCGTTTCATGAGCGTATACATCACCAGCACCGGTGCCTTTCTCCCGGGCCCCGCTATTGCTCGAGAAGAGGTTGAAAACATCCTCGGGATGGTGAACGGTCAACCCTCTTCACTTCGGGTTCAGATACAGCAAGCCAATCAAATTGAAACGCGACACTACGCCATTGATGCCAATCAAAAGACCACCCACAGCAACACCGAGATGGCATCAAGCGCTGCAGAGCAATGCCTTGACCGGGCCTTCGTTCCACGGGAAAAGGTCGGAATGCTGGCCGTAGCATCAACCCAAGGCGACCTNCCTGCTCCCGGCATGGCCAGCATGGTTCAAGCCTCGCTTGGTTTGCCGGCGATTGAAATTTTGACCACGCATGGCATATGCTCTTCCTCAATGATGGCGCTCAAGGCAGCTTGGAACAGCCTTCGCGTGGGCGAGCATGAGGCTGCGGTCGTGGTCTCAAGTGAACTATCGAGCCGCCTGCTCAAGAAGCAGCGCTATGAGGCGGCCACAGAATCCACGTTTGCGGCGAAGCGTATTGACTTCAACACCGAGTTTCTTCGATGGATGTTATCGGATGGAGCAGGTGCTTTGCTCCTTCAAAATACGCCATCACCGAAGGGATTCAGCCTCCGCATCGATTGGGTTCGTGGCTTCTCACATGCCCATGCGTTGCCCACCTGCATGAGCGTGGGTTCAGCGGGTCGGCCCGAAGATGAGCGAACATGGCAAGATTACGATACCTACGCTGATGCGGAACGTGCAGGGGCCTTGTTGCTTCGCCAAGAGGTCCGGCTTCTNGACAACATCATTCGCATGGGCGTGGATGGATACCTTCGCTTGGTGCAGGAAGGCGTGAGNAAGCCAGCAGAGATTGACCACTTTCTCTGCCATTATTCCAGCCACCACTTCCGCAACAAAATTCTGGATATGCTCGATGCTGCGGGCGTGGGTATTCCCGAAGAACGCTGGTGGACGAACCTCTACACCAGGGGGAACACCGGCGCAGCCTCGTTGTTTATCATGATCGATGAATTTCTTCGCACCGATGAAGTCTCCATCAAAGAGGGTGATTGTATCCTCTGTTTTGTTCCCGAGAGCGGTCGTTTTAACACGACCTACATGCAACTCACGGTGGTGAAAGGATGAACAATGGAGAAATATTGATTGAAGGAAAAAACGAACCCGATGACCTACACGTAGGTGATGAGGTTCCTGTCATGAACCCGCATGCTCAGGTGTGCTTGCAGCATTTGTTGCGTGTTTGGCTTGGGTTCGAGCGAGATTTGTCCGCGGTACCCATCTTGCGCCGNCTTGATTTGGGCACGTACACGGTGGATGACCACCTCCTGCTCTTGCGCAACCTGCGCCAACAGGTGATTGAAGGCTCACGNTGGATNACNNGAACGGCGAGCAGTTTCGACCGNAANCACGCNGANATNCGNTCNACGGTGATTTCACATGCNGTNGATGANCACCGAGATTATGANATTCTTGAGAAGGATTACGTNGCCTCAGGNGGCCGGTTGGATGACATTCTCGGGCTGGAACGAAACGTCGGTTCCGAAGCCCTTCACGGATTTTTGATGTACCGTGCTTCTCGAACCAACCCGGTGGATTTGTTGGGTGCGATGTGGATCATCGAAGGGCTCGGAGAAAAGATGGCACGCTCCTGGGCCGAGCGAATTCACGAGCTCACCGGCCTTGGTGAAGACTCGACGCGGTTCATGACCTACCACGGCCATAACGATGGCGNCCATATGCAACGATTCTATAAAACGCTGGACGACGTCTGCGTTGACGATGAAATAACCATGTCAATCGTCAAGACAGCCCAGGTGGTCGCTCGACTCTACCGCCTGCAATTGGAGGAATTGACCCATGACCTCGATTGAGCAACCGATGACTCGGAAGCAACGCCGGGCAGCGCGAAAACGAGCCAAAGTGATGGCCGGTAACCACGGTCGAATGCCGGCTTCGCTTTCCGATGCGCTCACCGGGGATGGAAGTCTTCCTCTGGACGATGTCGCCAAAGAATACTGGTTGAAGGACCTGCAAAACCCACTGCGAATCATCATTCTTCCCACGCTGCGAATCCTCCTGACCATTACGCTTCACATCACCTACTACATCAAGCGCCTTATGCCGATTCAGTTCAAGGCTCATGGCTTCCTTCAATGGCAAATCTGCTTTTTCATGAAGTACTTCGTCAGGCCAGAAGCCAATGTCCTCATTTTGAGGCACTTCCAAGCGGAAAGTAACCTGCTCAATTTCGTGATTGATAATTCAGGAAAGGAGGACGTCGAACCCGTTCTCATTTACCCGAAGATGATTCGAGACCTGATGGTCCAAACCTTTGTTCATCACGACCAAGGGGTCCTCATGACCATGCGGGACCTCCANGACCCCGACCGAACCAACTGGCCCATTGAGGCTGACGAACTGTCGTGGAAGAATTGGAATCCAGTTGGCGTTGATTACGGCATCCATCGCAAGAAGTTCACCCAATTCTTGGATTTCGAAACCGCCCATGAGTTGTTCAAAACATCGTTTTGCTTTTGGTTGACCGCCAAAGAATACGAAGCGGCCATCAACTCCTTCCAGTTTGACCATTCAGTTGGTTTGTTGATCGATGAGATCGTCGGTGCTACTCACTTTGCCGACATCGCTTACAACCGCTTCCCCATGATTTTGGTTGGACCCACAGGGCTCTCCTACCGATTCCTCATGCACGGCTTCTTTGTTGAGCACGTTCACGCTCACCTGGAAAAGATGAGGGCATCGTTGGGGCTGCAGAATTGATTCTCCTTCATCGAGCACGGGACCTCCAACCCTTGGCCTACCTCATCGCCTATCCGTTGTTGATGGCTTACCAGTGGTTCAATGGGTTTCATGCCTTGTTGTTTATTCTGATGCTTGTCCTCTCGGTCGGCCTTGGCGTGGCTCAGCATCATCACACGCATTTGCGTATTTGGAAATCCAAAGGGTTGAATCGATTGACGGATTTGACGTTCAGCGTTGTTCAGGGCGTGCCGAGTTTCGTGTTCTTCCCTGCTCACATCGGGAACCACCACAAGCATTCTCACGGGCCAGAAGACAACACTCGGACCTATCGGTTTGGGGGGCACCACAACCACATCGTAGGGTTCCTGCTTCATCCGTTCCAAGCGTTGACCGTGCTGGTTCCTTCCATGGTGTCCCACATTCCTTATCGAGCCAAAAAAGGAGACCACTGGCCATGGATTGAAGTTGTGTCCATCGTGATTGTTTCCGTCGCTTTGGCGCTGATTGACCTCCGCCTATGGCTCTTATTTGTAGCGCTTCCACAGGCCCATGGATTTCACTGGTTGCTGTCTTCAAATTACCTCCAGCATGCGGGTGCCCGACCAAGCACGGGCCCTGAGAGCAGTGAGCATAAGCTCTACGATGCTTCAAGGAATTTCACCGGTCTGGTGAACGTTGTTTGGCTCAACATTGGCTACCACACGGCTCACCACTTTGAACCGAGAGGCCACTGGTCCGATATGCCAGCGTTGCACAAACAGCACGTCAAGAACGTTCCACCTTGGCTGGTCGAAACCAGCCTGCTGTGGTATTTTGTTCGCACTTTGCTGTTTCAATCAAGCCGGAGACAACGAAATTTCTTGGAACAATCGAGTCGATGAAACCTGGTTCTTCATAGGATTGGAAACCCATTTTCTGACATCCAATTGAGAACGAAGAAGAAGAGATAAAGAAAAACAATGACGATTAACAACGCAATCACGCCCATGATGACGGCCATGGAGCCGAAGATGCTCATAACTACATTTTCTGCCGTACGGTCTACGGGTTGAGAGGGCATGCTTGCGTTATGCTGNGTTTGGTGGGTGTGTGAATCCACGTTTACACGGCCATCTCGATTTCGGAGAAAAGCAAACATGGCAGGAGTAAGGAAAAAGAGACCGCAAAAGGCAGGTGCGAGGAAAAAGGGATGAATCCATGACTCTAGGTCATCCGGGTCATTAGCGATGATAAAAAGGCTCATGAGAAGGAAGACAACACCGATTGGCGCCATGATGAGCATCCTGATGTGTTCTCCCTTTTCTTTCGGGGTGCGTTGAGGTTCTGGTGTTGGAGGTGCGGGGGCCATCGTTCGGAATTTCTTGTTGCATTTTGGACAGAGCACTCTGCCCATCACGAGTTTTTTCGTCTTCATCTTTTGACCACAATGCGGGCAGGTCAATTGATGCATGTNCCTCTTTTACACCTAGGATGGTATAACTCTTCAGCCGGCGAGCAGGGTTGTCGGTCTTCCTCGGGGAGTTGTCTCCTTAGGAACTGGAGGCTACCGGCTTCAATCGGGGGAAACCTTAGATGAACCACCAAGAAACAAGGCCTCATGGAAGCCCTTTCCAAAGTTGGCATTGACTCAAAGCGAACCACGGCAGCAAGTGTAGCGATTGTCGGGGTCGTCGTTTACTTGGCCCTTGTTCACCTCAAACCCATTCTGATGCCCTTGGCCATCGCCGTGTTGCTGTTCTTCTTGATCAAACCCGTCGAACAATACATCCACAAAAAAGTGGGCAACCAANTTGTGTCTTACGGCACCGTGTTGGCGNCCTTCATCATCNCNATGTACTTCATTTCGATCTTCCTTTACGAACAACTCTCGCTTTTTGTNGANGANGTNCCNGNNATCACGGCTGCNACTNGAAGAAAANNGAGCGAAGTATGCANANTCNGACCTNTACGGTNTGGANATTATTTTNTCNGANTCNANTTGGGTNGATGTTNTGGCCTCNCCNAGCAACATCGANNNCTTNGNTCTNGCNATTTTNGGNTCGCTNGGTGCCTTTGTTGGNAGCATGATNACGGTCCTNATTTTCCTCCTGTTCATCATTCTCGAAGAGCACACCATCGCCAANCGATTCAATGCNGCTTTNCCTCATTCTACCGGGCGTGCTCGAAAAATCGTTGACGATTCNATGGAATCCATCAGCGCCTANGTGGTCTCCAAGGTCACCTGCAGCGGNGGNCAAGCCGTGGTNATGACCNTCATCATCTCCCCCATCGGTTTTGACATTCCTGGTTGGTTCTTGTTTGGCGTGCTGTGCTTTTTGCTTGACTTCATACCCATCCTGGGAGCTCTTTTTGCCACCATCCCACCCGTGCTCATCGGTTTCATCATGCTTGAACCAATGACGGCCCTTCTCATGCTCGCCCTTCTCATTGGAAATCAACAGATGTTCGGTTCGCTCGTTGAGCCAAACCTTTCAGGTGCAAAGATTGGCATCTCACCCCTTGTTTTACTTCTGACGGTTATGGTGTTCTCCCAAGTTTGGGGAATTGCCGGAGCCATCATTGGGGCTCCGATGATCATCATGGCGCGGCTTATTCTTGACGAAAATGAGCGGACTCGGCCGGTCGCTGTTATGATGGCCAACGATGTCGAAGAAGAGTAAACGGCGAAGCCGCCTCAGCCAGTGCCGCCTNACATCTTGTGGATGGCNTGGCCCAACGTGTCNANNACNCCCTCATGGGTCATNTCNGTCATNGTTGGGTGNGCGTGGATGGTGTGGGCGATGTCTTCGAGCACTGCGCCCATCTCAAGGGCCAAGGTCCATTCACCAACGAGTTCACTGATGTGGGTCCCAACGCCCTGAATTCCGAGAATGCGATGGTCGTCTTCACGGGCGACCACACGAACGAATCCACCGGTTTTNTCNGCTTCTTGCGTCAAGGAGCGACCGTTGGCGGCGAGCGGGAACTTTCCGATGATGACCGGATGACCGGCTTCTTTGGCTTGTTCTGGTGAGAGGCCGACCGAAACGATCTCGGGTTCGGTAAAGACGATGGCGGGGACAGCGACTGGATCGTACGCTCGCTTGTGNCCNGCGATGAGTTCAGCGACCATTTCNCCTTGGAAGGAAGCNACGTGGGCGAGCATNTCNCCAAGGTCNCACAAATCNCCGATGGCGTANACGCCCTTCATGTTNGTTTCACANCGCTCGTTNACCTTGACNTAGCCTCGCTCATTCATGGCNACGCCGGTTGCTTCNAGNCCGGTNGANGCAGGTTTNCGACCGACGGTGACNAGGACTTTGTCGGCGATGACCTTNTGCATCTTNTTCTCATCTTTCTCATTCTTGTCGATGAAGTTGAGTTGGACTTTGCCTCCNTTGGCGTCTTCAGCNCCCTTNGCAAACACNCCGGTGTGGACCTTGATCTTGTTTTTCTTGAGGAACAATTCCAGTGGGCGGCGCAATTCCTTGTCAAACAATGGAAGCACGGAGTCCATGGCTTCGACCACGGTGACCTCGGAACCAAGCATGCGGAAGGTGATGCCCAATTCGAGACCGATGTAGCCGCCACCGACCACAACAACGTGTTCAGGCAGCGTTTCGAGGGACAGGGCTTCACGTGAGGAAAGCACATGCTCGCTGAAGGGCATGAACGGCAACTCGATGGGCACAGAGCCTTGTGCCATGATGACATGCTCAGCCTCAATCAGCGTAGCGTCTTTGCCTTCACCGATTTTCACGGTCTTGGCGTCTTGAAACACGGCCCATCCGCTAACCAGTTCNGCACCTGCATTCTTGAGNANGGCTTCAACNCCTTTGTTGAGGCGGTCAACNATGCCTTCTTTCCANCCNACNAGGTTTCCCATGTCCAATTCNGCNGGACCNGGGATNGAGATGCCCATGTGNCCGTCTTTCTTGGCGTGCTTGGCNANGTTGTGGAATGTATGAGCGGCATGNATNAGTGCTTTGCTNGGAATGCAACCTCGAATAAGGCAGGTNCCACCGGCTCGTTCACCTTCAACGATGATGGTTTTGAGGCCGAGTTGAGCAGAACGAATGGCNGCGACATAGCCTCCNGGGCCTGCGCCGACGACAAGGACTTGGCATTGNTTGGTCTTCATCAATNACACCTCACATGAAAATGGTGGCTGGGTGNTCGAGNTAGGANTTCAGCAACTGGACCAAACTGGCTCCGTCNTGGCCGTCCACGACACGGTGGTCCCATGACGAAGAGAGGTTCATGATNCGGCGNACCACNACGTGNCCGTTGTGAACCACNGCTCGGTCTTTGGCGTTGTGAACNCCAAGAATNCCGACTTCNGGTTTGTTGATGATCGGTGTGGCTCCAAGTCCACCAAGGCGGCCAAGGCTTGTGATGGTGAAGGTTGAGCCGGTCAAGTCATCTACGCCAGCCTTCCCATCTCGGGTGGCTTGCGTGACGCGTCCCATTTCGGCTGCGGATTGCCATACGTCCATGGCTTCAACATGCTTGACCACAGGGACGTAGAGTCCACGGTCGGTTTGTGTGGCGATGCCGAGGTTGATGGCTTCATGCCGTGTGACAACCCCTGCCTCGTCATCGTAGACTGCATTGCATTCGGGGCGTTGAGCGAGGGCCTTGACCAAAGCTTGCATGATGAAAGGCAAGTAGGTAAGTTTCGGCGCTCCTTCAGGGCGGGTCGCATTGAGATGTTGTCGGAGCGCTTCCAGTTCAGTNACGTCCACTTCCTCAAAGTACGAAAAGTGAGGGATGGTGCTGTAGGACGACATCATGCCGTCGGCAATCTTTCGTCGAAGTCCAATGACCTTGATGTCCTCGGTGCCGTTTCGCTCCACTTTGGGCACACCACCCATGGGCATGGAAGGCGTGGCCGCTGATGCTCCACCGGCAATGTGTCGGTCGAGGTCAGCGTGGCTGATGCGTCCGGCAGGTCCTGAGCCTGCGACGAGTTGCAAGTCAATGTTGGCAGCTCGGGCACGTTGGCGCACGGCAGGTGAGGCGAGGGCCTTGGTGCCAGCAGCTCGTGAAACGGGTGCGGCAGCCGGTGCGGCTGGGGCAGGTGTGGGCGAAACTGGTGCTTTCTTTTCGACCGGTGCTGGTGCTTCTTTGACAGGAGCCGTTTTTTCAGCGACCGGTTCGGCAGCTTCTGAAGCGTTCCCGTCTCCATCGACTTCGAAGACGATGCAAACGCTGCCAACAGGGATGATGTCGCCGGCTTCACCAACCATGCTGGTCACGGTTCCATCGCAAGGTGCAGGAATTTCGACGGTTGCTTTGTCAGTCATGACGGACAAAATGGGGTCGTCTTCCTTCACGGTATCGCCAACGGCGACCATCCATTCGACAATTTCACCTTCAACGACACCTTCGCCGATGTCGGGCAGTTTAAATTCAAATTTTCCCATGATTATTCCTCCTGTGTTCTGTGTATGGCTTCGGCAATGCGAGATGGACTGGGCAGGTAATCCCATTCTGTGGTGTGGGGGAAGGGCGTATCCCAACCCGTGACACGCTCGATGGGGGCTTCAAGGTGGTAGAAACAGCGTTCTTGGATGGATGCACTCATCTCAGCACCAAATCCGCTGGTCTTCGGTGCTTCGTGAACGATGACGACTCGGCCGGTTTTCTTCACCGAGTTCACCACGGTATCTCGGTCCCAAGGGACGAGGGTCTGAAGGTCGATGAGTTCGCAATCTACGCCAGAATCTTTGATGCCTTGCTCACAAACGTGAACCATTGCGCCCCATGCAATAACGGTGCAAGCGTTTCCTTCTCGGACGATGTTGGCTTCTTCGAGGGGGATGGCGTAGTAATCTTCGGGAACTTCACCTTCGGGATGGTCGTTCCAGGTTGGAACGTTGTGAGGGTCGCCGTAGAAGGGGCCACGGTAGCAGCGCTTCGGTTCAAAGAAGATGACGGGGTCATTGCATTCAATGGCACTCGTCAGAAAGCCTTTGGCGTTGCGCGGATTTGAACAATAGACGACTTTGAGTCCCGGCGTGTGCGTGAACTGGGCCTCTGGAGACTGTGAGTGGTGATGGCCACCTTTGATGCCGCCACCCGCTGGTGTTCTGAAGGTGACGGGGGAGGAAAACTCTCCACCTGAGCGGTGGCGTAGTTTGGCGATCTCGTTCACGATTTGGTCGTAAGCAGGGAAGATGTAGTCGGCAAACTGGATTTCAGCAACGGGGCGCAAGCCGTTGAGGCCCATGCCCATGGCAATGGCGGCGATGCCGCCCTCGGCGAGGGGTGAATCGAAGACGCGGTGGGGTCCGTATGTCTCCTGAAGGCCCGCAGTGACGCGGAATACACCACCAAAGTAGCCTACATCTTCACCGAAGATGACGACATTAGGGTCCTTCTCCAACTGAAGGGCAAGGGCCGAGTTGAGGGCAGCAATCATGTTCATTTTCGCCATGGTTTCACCTCACTTTCCGAGTTCCTCACGTTGTTCTTGAACGTGCCAAGGTACGGTTTCGTACACTTCGGTGAAGATGGTTGACGCCGGTGGATAGGGGCCAGAGGCAAGGTCGCCGAATTCACACGCTTCCTTGTAGGCGGTCATGACTTCGCTGTCGATTTTATCAGCCAGCGCTTTGTCCTTCTTTTCGTCCCATTCACCGATGGTCATCAAGTGGTCCCGTAGGCGCTGGACGGGGTCGCCACCGGGCCAAGATTCGAATTCATTGCTCGGACGGTAAGCCGATGGGTCATCGGATGACGAGTGGGCGCCAGCTCGATAGGTATAGACTTCGATGTGGGTCGGTCCAAGGCCAGCGGAAGCCCGCTCTCGGGCCCACTTTGTTACACTGTAAAGAGCAAGGAAATCGTTTCCGTCAACACGGAAAGATGGAATGTCATAGGCCAAGCCGCG